>NZ_JAXMOX010000232.1:0-6725 GCF_034669605.1 Leisingera sp. | reverse complement strand
GCATCCAGTCCGCCTGCGAGGGCAGTGCTGTTTTCCGATGCTGTACCGAGTTCGCCCGCAACACGCCCGGCCGCAACAGTTGCCGCATCAAGACGGGCTTCTGCCTCTGCCACCGCTGCCCCCAGGCGGTCAATCTCCGCGCGGGCCTGCGCCATCCGCTCGGTTTCCCAAAGGCTGGCGCCAAAGAAATTCGTCGAGAACGATGCCGCTTCAAGCTCCGCCTTTGCGGCCTCCAGTGCTTCGCGGGTGGCATCGCGCGCCGCTTCCGCCGCCTGGCGCATCGCCTCGGCGTTCTTTGCCGTCATGTTTTTGTAGAACGCATCCGTTGCCGCAGTCAGCGTATCATGCGCATCCGCCACCATTTGCACGGCGTCCGCATAGTCTTCCGCTGCCTGCCGGGACTGGACAAACCCAGCCGCAATCCCCCCGGCAACGGCAACCAGCGCCCCGATGCCCGTGGCCATCGCCGCGATGCGCAGCAGCTTCAGGCCGCGCGTCAGCCCCTTGACAGCAAGGCTGGCCAGCGCCGCCCTGGTGCTGGTGGCGCCAAGCGCCACTTCCAAAGCAACAGCCGCCTTGGCAGCCGCGATGAATTTGACCGGCGCCAGGGCAACGGCGGAAACCGTTCCCAGCAAAGCCGCCCCCAGAGGCACGGCCATTTTCAGCAGCAGACCCAGCCCGATCGCCGCCGGGCCGACAGCCGCGGTCAGGGCTGCGCCAACCGAAATGAACTGTTTGGCGCGGTCATTCAGCCCGTTGAACCACTCCGCCGCGTCCGCCGCCTTGTTGCTGAGGTATTCCAGCGACGGGGCAAGGCCCACGGCAAGCTGGTTGGCGACACCGCGCCCGACCAGCCCCAGCCGGGAAATGGCATCATTCGTCACCTCGATCTGATCCGCATCGACTTCGGACACCGCCAGACCGAAACGCGCCACATCCTCCGCCGCCATGCGCAGGGCCGAGCCGTCAATCCGGGTGAAGATCAACCCGGCCCGGCTGCCAAACAGATCCGAGGCAACGGCGGCGCGCTCCGCTTCCGGCACATAGCCGGCCAGCGCCGCCTGGATTTTCGCAAGCCGCTGGTCGAGCGGAAGCCGCTGCAGCTCCTGCGCATTCAGGTGCAGACGGTTCAGCGCCTTGGCGGCGGCACCGGTGCCGCTGGCCGCCTGGCTCAGCCGCTTGGTGAGCTGCAGGGTTGCCTGCTGCACTTCCCCGATCGATACGCCCGACAGATCCGCCGCCCGCTCCAGCACCTGCATAGATTTGACGGTTGTGCCCAGTGACTGCGCCATCTTGGCCTGGGCGTCGATCACCTTGAGGCTGGATTTGACCGCAACCGTGGCGGCGCCCGCCATTGGCAAGGTAAGACCGAGCGCCATTCTGCGCCCGGCCTTCTCAAATCCTGCCCCCAGGCGCACCATGCGGCGCTCAAGATCGCCCATGGCGGCCTTGGACCGCTTCGCGCCACTCTCGAATGCAGCGGAATCCAGAGACAGGATGCCGCGAAGCGCGCCAATGACTGCGGACATTTACCGCCCCTTTTTGCTTTGGAAATGCATGCTCATCAAACCGGCGCGCAATTGCGCCAGCTCGCGTTTCTTGTCGCGGCCGGCTTTCGTCTTGCCGCCGCGCGCCTTGGTGAAATCCGGCATCTTTTTCGGATCATGGAAGGCGTATTGCATCAGGATGCCCAGCTCCTGATTGAGCACCCGGAAGGCCGAAAACTCGGCGTCCTTGGCCCTGATCCGGGCCCGGGTGATCAGGTCATATTCGCGCAGGCTGACCAGCCAGAATTCGGCGTGATGCAGGCCCAGCTCGCACCACACCGAAAACAGCTGGCACCAGTCTACGCGGCCGGGCTCTCCGCGTTTCCCGCGTCACCCTCGCCCGGCTCATTGCCCTCCGGCTCTTCGTCCCGCAGAAACGGAAAGGCATTCTGCAGGGTTTTGGCCAAATGCTCTCCGGCGGAATTTGCGCCGCCAAGCGCATCCAGAAGGTCCAGCGCGTCGTCCAGTTCGACCCCGGCGCCATCATCAAGGAACGCCGCCCAGGCCTGCGACACCAGCTTCACGCCGCCCGAGCCGCTCAAAAGCTGGTTCAGGATTTCGCCGATCGGCTGGCCGGTTTCCTCCTCCAGGCGCACCTGGGCACGCATGGAGGCTTTCAGTTTATGGGTCTTCCTGCCCGCCTTTACGGAATGGGTGCTGATCATACGACAGGATCCCCCTTGGTCCAGTTGACCAGGCCGGTCGGACGCAATTTCAGGTCGGTCATCAGATCGCCGTCCTGGTCCACCGACGGAATCGACGGGTTCAGGAAGGCCTGATAGTCGAATTCATCCCCGGTCGACTGCACACCGTCTTCCGGCGGCAGCACCACCTGGAAATAGACCGGCTTGCCTGCCGCCTTGTAGGCCAGCGCCTGCTCGTAAAGCGCGGTCGAATAGAAGCAGTTCAGGGTCAGCTCGCCGGTATCGGTCAGGCCCGTGCCCCATTCCCGGTTGCGGCCCGGGCTGTCCAGCGACGTGCGGTCGCGGTATTCCTGTGTTTCTTCCGGAATGCCGACCGTTTTACAGCCGGGAATTTCCGTCCAGGCAACGCCGTCTGCAGACCAGTTCACGGTGCACAGATCACCCGCAATGACATTTTCAGCCATTACATCATCCTTTCATCATGTTGCGAGAAAGCCGGTCACCCGGCAGGGGTCAGGCGCGGTAACGCACCTGAAAGTCCAGCATTTGCAGCCGGACCACATCGCCGCCGGTTACGGAAAAACCGTCCCGGCGCGATATCTCTTTGCAGCGGATCACAGTCCTGCCGCGGAAACTTGTCAGGGTTCGCGATACCAGCGGCGCCAGGCTGATCAGCTGGCCGTATTTCGCGGCGGCGACATTCACCTGGATGCGCGCCGTCTCGACGTCCGCCCGGTTCTTCAGCGAATATCCCGTCACATTGCTGATGCGCTGCAGGCTGATGCGCGGCAAGCCCACGTCATCCCCGAACACGCCCCAGACCACCGGGTGCCCAAGCGTCTTCAGAAGATCCTTCAGTTCGCCTTCCATGCTCATTTCGCGGCCCTTTCCGCCTTCCGGCGGGCGCGTTCGACCGTCTTTTCAATCTCCGCCCAGATCTCACGTTTCAGGGTTTCCAGCATTGCCGCCTGGTTTGCGTCCCAGGCAGGTCGCATGAAGGGCCGGGCGGGCATGGCGCCAACCGATTTGCCGGTTTCCTTGTGAAAGCGCGGCGCGGTGCCGAATTCATACAGGTGCGCATGCGGGGCATCGTCACCGTCCGGCATGACCGGCCCCACGTACAAGGCCAGCTTGCTGCGGCCCCGGTCCATGCGTGCGTCCCGCTGCTGGCGCGCAGTCAGCTTGCTGGTGACCGCAACCTTGAACTTCCCTCCGGACAGGCCTTCGGCAGCCTCAGCAACCGGCTTCAAGGTCTTCTTCATCGCCCGCCGCACCGCGCCCTTGGCGGTGCCGCGCGCAAGGTCTGCAAGCGCGCGCTCGATGTCGCCTGCGCCTTCCATCTTAAACTTCATGGCCATGTCAGCCCGCCCCCTTCACCAGCCGCCAGGCCGTTATTTCCAGCCGGTTGCGGTATCCGATTTCCTTCACCCCGGTGATCCGCCAGTCATCGCCCTGAAACCGCAGACGGAATGCGCCGGTGACCGCCGCAAGCTTCGCGGTCCAGAGCACCTGAAACCGGCCATCCGTCTTCTGCTCGACGGCAGCAGCCCGCAGCCGCTCGCCGTCGCTCACCGGCTGATAGGACGCCCAAGGGTTTGCATATTCAGCCCAGCCTGTTGCCTCCTGCTCGCCCGCCTCGTTTTCCGCAAAAGCAGCCTGCAGAATAACGATGCGCCGGTCGCGCTGTGCGATCCGCATCAGCGCCACCAGGTCTTGAAGTTCGAGATCAGCCTGCCGATCGACAGCGGCACCTCGACGGGCGCGCCTTCGAACACCACGGGTTCCCGCGCCTTGTAGAGATGCGCCGCGAACAAGAGCACGGCATGGCAAACCGGCTTGGGCACCGCATCCGCGGCGGCGCCATACCCGGAGACATATTCGATGCGCAGCGGCGCGCGATGCTGGCCTGGCCCCGGCCAGGCTTTTGCGGCCGCAACGCGGAACCTGCCTTCATCTTCGAACAGCTCGATAGCGGCGGCCGGCACGCTCTCCCACTCCCCCGCGGCAGTGAACACTTCAACCCGGGCCACGCTCGACACCGGCGGCAGAAACAGCTCGACCGCCTGACCTATGGTCGGCACCGCCGCGAAGGTTTCGCACCAGGTCTGGCTGATCAGCGCCCGGCCCAATTCGCCATCGGCGCCGTCGAACTGCGCAACCGCCGTGTCCAGACAATGCTGCAGGAAGTCGTCGTCATCGCCCGGCTCGACGCGCAAATGCGCCTGCAGCTTGGCGAGGTCCACCGGCGCAACCGCGGGCGGGCTGATAAGGGTCAGGGCCATGGGTCAAATCCTCCGGAGGCCTGCCCCGCCTGCTGGCGGGGCGGCTGCGGTCCAGTTCAGGCTTTCGGCTTACCCGCGCCCTTTGCCGCGGCCTCGGTGGCCTCGGCGGCCTCGGTGGCCTCGGTGGCCTCGGTGGCCTCGGTGGCCTCGGAACGAGGTGCAGGCGGCTGCGCCTCCGGGTCAACCAGCTCCGCGTATTGCGCGCGGATCAGGTCGCGGCCCAGTTCATCGGCGACGGTGGGGGTCTGGCCTACGGTGAAACTGCCGAACGGACCGGCGCAATTGGTGGTGATCTTGATTTTCATGGGAAACCCTCGGGAAGGAGAAACAGGAGGGCGGCCCCCGAAGGGACCGCCGTGCGGAAGCCGGTTCAGGCCGCAGCCATCTGCAGGGTCTTGATTGCCTTGGTCTGGGCGGGTGCGCCGTCGACCCGGTGCACCCCCATGATGCCGAGGTTGGGGAAGAACTTCTCGCGCGCCACGCCGATCAGCGGGTTGCCCACCTTGCGGACGTAGTATTCCGAGAAATCCCCGAAGGCGATCGGCTTGGCGCTGGCACCGATCTGCGCCATGGCCTGGTTGAAGGACACCGGCTTGCTGTTCAGAGTGGCCGGCACACCCTTGGTCACGTCGCCGTCAGACCAGATGTAGCGGCCATTGGTGTCCTTCAGCTTGCGCAGCGCCTTAACGGTCTGGTCATGCATCTGGAACCGCACCTTCGGGCCGCCGCGATAGGCCGGGTCCACCGAATGCTCCAGATCCATGATCTCATCAAAGGTCAGTGCTGCAGCCGCCGCTGCAGTGTGGCCCACCGGGGCGCCGGTCACAAAGCCCAGAGGCTCGTTGGTGCCGGAACCGACCGTCAGCCAGGCATTGCCCTTGCGGCCGATGCGCTCGCCGATCAGCTTGGCCAGCAGGGCTTCAAACCCAAAGGAGGAGTCCTGCGCCAGCTCGAAGGACCATTTGATCCAGGGCGTTACCAGCGCATAGGCCAGCAGCGAGGTTTTCGCGAGCACGATATCGCCGGAGTTGTCATCCACCCCTTCGTCGCCCTCGGTGTGCAGGTTCGCCTCCTCGGCGGTGTCATCGACCTTCGGCAGGTCGAAGGGCGCGCCGTTGGAAAGGTTGATTTCGGTGGCGATGTTCTTGTCCATCATCGGGCCATGCGCCGCGGCTGCGATGTTGATTGAGCTGGCCAGGGTGGTCGGCACCAGGATGCCGCCGTTGGCGCCGGTGCCGGTGGTCTGGGTTCGGATTTCCCGGAAGCCAGAGCGCAGCGCATCGCGCGCTTCCTTGCTCAGCTCGGACAGGTCGGCACCGGACGCCAGATACTGCCGGAACGCCTCGCGGTATTCGTCGCTGACGTTCTCGCCGGGCGCATGGCTGCGCTCCTCCTGGCCCGGGCGGCGCTCTTCGCGCTCCTCACGCTCCCGTTCTTCCCGGCGCTGTTCTTCTTCCTGCTTGGCCTTCCAGGCCCGCTCCTCGCGGTCGGCCTCTTTCACCAGCCCGTCATACTGGTCCATCATCGCGTCGAATTTTTCGTTCGCCGCCCGCGCCTCGTCCTTCGGCGTCTTCTCAGTGATGCCGTCCCGGATGCCGGTGGCCTCGGTCAGCAGTTTCTGCGCCTTGTCGCGCAGCTCCTTGATCTTCGACATGTCTAACCCTTTCGGTTATCTGGAAACTGCGCTTGCCCAAGGCGCGAATTTGCTGGGCGGAGGCCGGTCAGGCCAGGCCGGACAGACGCGATCGCATCTGCATCCGGCGGCGGTAAAAATCACTGTCCCCGCCAAGAGCTGCAGCTTTTGAGCGCAGCCCGATTTCGGTGCCGTCATAGGCGGGGTCCGTGACGATCGAGACGTCGAACAGCTGCACAGACTGGATCGTGCGCAGGGCGTGGTCGCCGGTTTCATCCCAGGCTTCCTTGTCGGCGATGAAGGCAAAGCTCATCTTGGACATGTCCCCCCGCTTCATCTTCGGCAGGATCCGCTGCACGTCCGGATCGGACGGGTCCAGCGCGGTATCCACCCGCAGGCCGCGCTGATCCTCTGCCAGCGTCAGCGTGCCGGACGAGGTGCGCGCCAGCGGCAGGCCGCCGTGGTCGACCAGGAACGTCACGTCATCGCCACGGGTCAGCGCATCACCAAAGGCGCCGCGCTCGATCACCTCGGCCCAGCCCCAGCGGTCCAGAGGACCGATGTCAGTCCGCACGCCAAAGACGGCCGCATAGCCCGTCACATTAATCAGATCGCCCCC
>NZ_JAXMOX010000231.1:0-6742 GCF_034669605.1 Leisingera sp. | reverse complement strand
TCTCCCGCGGTGCCGGAGATGGTGACGCTGCCGGTCGGATCGTCGTTGACGTTGCTCACAGCGGCGGTCCCGGCGCTGATCACGCTTTCTGCGGTGCCTTCGCTGTCGGTGTAGCTGGCGGCAACGGTAATCACCGCGCCGACATCGTCCTGGGTCAGCGTGTAGGTGCCGCCGGTGGCCCCGGCGATGTCAACGCCGCCGCGCTGCCACTGATAGGTGATTGCGCCCAGCCCGTCTTCATCCGCGAGCGTGTTGGCGGCGGTGAGGGTCTGGTCCTCACCCGCGGTGCCGGAGATGGTGACGCTGCCGGTCGGATCGTCATTGACGTTGGTCACAGCGGCGGTCCCGGCGCTGATCACGCTTTCTGCGGTGCCGCCGCCGTCGGTGTAGCTGGCGGCAACGGTAATCACCGCGCCGACATCGTCCTGGGTCAGCGTATAGGTGCCGCCGGTGGCCCCGGAAATGTTCACCCCGTCGCGCTGCCACTGGTAGGAGATGGAGCCCAAGCCATCAGGGTCGGCGATTGTGTTGGATGCGGTCAGGGTTTGGTCTTCGGATGCCGTCCCCGAAATCGAAACAGAACCGGTGGGAGAGCTGTTCGTTGCTGGCATGTAGAAGCTGGAATAGGCATACTGGCTTACGGACGAACCGGATGCAACGGTATAAGCCGTGCCGTCCATAAATGCGTTGTACGCCGTGGCGTCGAGCGGCACGACAATTCCGCCTGAGGCTCCGACGCCCGACATCCACACGGCTTGGCCACCGGTACTTAATGTGAAGACATACATTGAGAAAGGGCCATCATAGGCTGTAGAGCCGGATGGGATGCCGGTAAAAGTGAACTCGGTAGACGCGCCGACGTCGACCGTCGAGTTCTCATCTCCGATGATCGCATCACGTGCGCCTGTGAATGTTTGGGTGTCGCTGGAGAAACTGCTCCAGACACTTTCCCAAGTGGCAAAAACAACAAAATCAGACATTTGTAACTACTCACTGCAAAAAGTTGAATGTGATGAAGCAGAGGTAAATCCTCTGCCATGCCGGATGATCACTGCGTCACAAGCGGGTCCGCTTTCTTGACTGCAGTGAACGGGTCAATGCCGTGTGAGACACTGCATGTGGGCCGAAAAGACGCGCCTCGAAAGTCGCCGCAGGCGTAAGGGGCTCTGTGACGAGCACTGTTAAGGAAAGTGGAGAGGGGGGCATTGCACGCTCCTTATACGTAATTCCGTATCTTCTCTTCCGCACGGGCATCCGCGGGATCGAAAGGCGTGGCAAGGAACAAATGCAAGTTTTCCAAACGCCAGCGCACCTCGTCCAGTTGATGGCGAGTACGTGATCACGGCGTTCGGACCAAGCTGGGTAAGCTGGGCATATCGGCAGGCTGGATCAGGCCTGTCAGTCTTCAAACAGTGAAAGTGCTACACGTTCGCCAGCCGGAAATCAAGTTCACAACTTAAGTTTTTCTCAAGGGTTGGCCGCCGGCGATTTTCCATTTTACTGTTTCGTGCTTTGTTCTGATAATGTCTTGTAAAATTTCTGGCCCAAACCCACTGAAAACAAGCCATTTTCGTGAATTTAGCTTCTGGCGCCGCAAGGCGTGGGGGGCAAGTCGCCTCCCCCGCACCATTCACATCTTCAGCGTTCAAACGCGAATGTTTCCGCTTACAAGCGGGAGAACCTGACTGCGATATTATTGCGCTTCCGGTCGGGGATTTCCCGCCGGTTCGGCAAGGAATGTGATATACTTGCTTCGGGCAGGCCGCGGGCAGCGGCTGCTAGTGTGTTCACCAGTTATCAGATGCAAGGGAGGGTTGTCGTGAGACATCTTCTTTCACTTTCAGCAGCGGCTGCGGCCGGGCTGTGCGTCGCGGGGCAGCCGGCTTCAGCGGAACTGAAATACTCCGGCAATTCCGGCGGCTCCGTCGAGATTTACGGTCATTTGAACCCGGCCATCATTTCTGTCGACGACGGCCAGCAGAGCGAAACAAATGTGCTGGACAATGATCTGTCCCGCTCCAGGGTCGGGCTGCGGCTGATGCAGCCGTTCGGCAGCAATACCTTCGGGTTCCGGTTCGAAACCGGGCTTGGCTTTCCGAATTCAACGGAAGTGAACCAGTTCGGATCGAACTACAGCGGCTGGACCCGGGCCGACCTGCGCCACGTGGATTTCTGGCTGGAGGGGAGCTGGGGCAAGTTTTCCGCAGGGCAGGGCAGTATGGTCGCCGACGGGGCGGCTGAGACGGACCTGTCTTATGTCGGCACTGCACTGTATTCTTATACCGCTGATGCCAATGCCGGATTTCTGATCCGGGACACAGCCGGAGCGCTGAGCGGGCCGGCCGTGGCCAGCGCTTATGACAATCTCGATGGCTCCCGCCGGGGCCGGATCCGCTATGACACACCGGACTTCAACGGCTTCTCTGCCGGGGTTGCCTGGGGGAAGAATGTTCTCTCTTCAGCGGATGATGCGGATTATTATGACATTGGCCTGTTTTACGGGCAGGACTACGGCTCAACAGCCTTCAGCGCCTCATTGGCGTATCAGGTGCGCGACAATGCCGGGGCTGAACGGTCGGATGTACTGGGCGCGGCCTCGGTGCTTCTGGACAATGGCCTCAGCTTCACAGTTGCGGGCGGCACCCGGGACGATGACGCAGCCGGCGCCAGCGACCCAAGCTATTACTACGCCAAGATCGGCTATGAAGATCAGTGGTTCAACTGGGGCAAAACCGGTGTCGGCGTGCATTATTATGACGGCGAGGATTTCAATGTCACCGGGTCCAGCGCCAAGGGCTGGGGGATCGGGGCGGTCCAGAAGGTCGAAAACCTTAATACCGATATCTACCTCACCTATCAGATGTATGAATATGAGGACGCGGCAGCGACCTATCAGGATCTGACCACCTGGGTTCTGGGCGCGCGCTGGAAATTCTGACCCTGCGCGGCGCAGCGCACTGAAACGCCGCGGGTGACCGCGGCGGTTTCTGCCGCTGTCCGCGGCGCCGGTCTGTGCAAAAATGACCATACTGCTGAGCGTATGCGCAGGGTTGCAGAAATTGCATGCCCCCTCTGAGTCCGGCGCGCGGCTGAATGTGACCTTCATCACCTAACGCATTGTCCGTAAGCGGTTTCTTGCAAGATGCGAATGTGGATAGGCGGAAATCCGCCTATCAATTTTCCCTGGTCTGAGTTTGAGTTTTCAACCCTGAATAGACGAAAAATCACGTGATAGCCCCTGGTTCAGGCAGCAGTCTCAGGGATGGAGAGACGTGCTGCAGACGGAACAGGAGACTCGAGGATTATGAGCACAAAATTTGCAGCGCGCGCAGGCGCTGCCTCGCTGGCCGCCGCTCTGGCAGCCCCGGCTTTTGCGGGACCCACTTACACCAATGACACCGGCGGCAGTTTCCGCTGGTACGGTCAGTTCAACCCCACCTTCCAGTCGTTCGATGACGGCCAGGAAGACTTCAACCGCCTGACCGACAATGCCGCGTCCAACTCGCGGATCGGCTTCTGGCTGGAGCAGGCCTATGGCGACAACACCCTGCGCTTCAACTTCGAGACCGCCTTCGGCTTCCGCAGCTCGGACGGCGTGAACCAGCTGTCCACCGGCGACAACGTCAGCTGGGACCGCACCAACATCCGCCATGTCGACTTCCAGTTCGACACCGCCCGCTACGGCCGCTTCTCGGCAGGTCAGGGCTCGATGGCAACCGATGGCATCACCGGAGCCGACTTCTCGGGCACCGGCCTTGGCGCGTCCAACTCGGTGGCGGATTCGGCCGGCGGATATGCGTTCCGCACCAGCGGCGGCGCCCTGAGCGGCGTTGATATCGGCGATGCCTTCACCGACCTGGACGGCAGCCGCCTGGGCCGCGTCCGTTACGACACGCCGGAGCTGGCGGGCTTCACCCTGTCGACCTCTTACGGCACCGATATCCTGAAGGACGCAAACGACCGCGAAAGCTATGACGTTGCCGTCCGCTGGGCCAATGACGACGCGGCCGGCTTTGCCATCGACACCGGCATCGGTGCGGCCTGGACCGAAGAGACCGGCAAGGCTGACCGCCGCGACATCTCCGGCTCCTTTGCCGTGCTGCACAAGGCCACCGGCCTGTCGCTGAACGTCGCCGCAGGCGAGCGCGACATTGCAGGCACCTATGCTTATGCCAAGCTGGGGTATAAGGCGGATCTGATCGCAGCCGGCTCCACCGCGTTCTCGGTCGATTACTACGATGGTTCGGACATGGTCACCGCCGGTGACAGCGCCGAGTCCTGGGGAGTGGCCGCGGTCCAGAAGATCGACGCGCTGAACGTCGAAACCTATCTGGCTTACCGTGACTATTCCTATGCTGATACCAGCGCTGCAACCTATCAGGACGCCAATGTGATCCTGGCCGGCGCACGCTGGAAGTTCTGACCTTCCCTCCCTCGGTTTCAGAACGGAAACACGCCCCTTTGCGGGCGTGTTTTTCTTTGCGCGGGCCGGAAATCCGCGCGATTGCGCGCGAAACCGGCAATGCCTCTTGCGCCGGGGCGCCGGGGGAAATAGAAGACCGCAAATTGTCTGGGGGCGCCTGCGCGCACGCGCCCCGAATCTCTATGGGGTATAGGATGCAGGTCACCGAGACGCTGAACGAAGGTCTGAAACGCGGCTACGCCATCACCGTCACGGCTGCCGAGCTGGACGAGAAGGTCAACGAAAAGCTCGTCGAAGCGCAGCCGGAAGTCGAAATGAAAGGTTTCCGCAAGGGCAAAGTGCCGATGGCGCTGCTGAAAAAGCAGTTCGGCCAGCGCCTGATCGGCGAAGCCATGCAGGAAGCCGTCGACGGCGCCATGAACAAGCACTTCGAGGACAGCGGCGACCGCCCGGCGCAGCAGCCCGACGTGAAGATGACCAACGACGAATGGAAAGAAGGCGACGACGTTAACGTCGAGATGTCCTATGAGGCACTGCCGGAAATCCCCGAAGTCGACTTCTCCGGCGTTGAGCTGGAAAAGCTGGTTGTGAAGGCTGAAGAAGAAGCCGTCACCGAAGCGCTGACCAGCCTGGCCGACACCGCCAAGGAATTCGAAGCCCGCGAAGACGGTGCGGCTGCGGAAGACGGCGACCAGGTTGTGATCGACTTTGTCGGCCGGATCGACGGCGAAGCCTTTGAAGGCGGCGCAGGCGACGACTACCCGCTGACCCTTGGCTCCAACTCCTTCATCCCTGGCTTTGAAGAGCAGCTGATCGGCGCCAAAGGCGGCGAAGAAAAAGACGTGACCGTATCCTTCCCGGAAGAATACGGCGCCGAGCACCTGGCCGGTAAAGAAGCCGTGTTCTCCTGCACCGTAAAAGAGGTGAAAGCCCCGAAAGCGGCCGAGATCAACGACGAGCTGGCCACCAAATTCGGTGCGGACGACCTGGACGCGCTGAAAGCCCAGATCACCGAGCGTCTTGAAGCCGAATATGCCGGTGCTGCCCGCGCGGTGATGAAGCGTGCGCTGCTGGACAAGCTGGACACTCTGGTCTCCTTCGACCTGCCGCCGTCGCTGGTCGAGGCCGAAGCCAAGCAGATCGCGCATCAGCTGTGGCACGAGGAAAACCCGGAAGTCGAAGGCCACGATCACCCCGAGATCGAGACCACCGACGAGCACAACGCCCTGGCCGAGCGCCGGGTGCGCCTGGGCCTGCTGCTGGCCGAGCTGGGCCAGAAAGCCGAAGTTGAAGTGACCGACGCCGAAATGACCCAGGCGATCATGGCGCAGGCGCGTCAGTATCCGGGCCAGGAACGTCAGTTCTTTGAATTCATCCAGCAGAACGCTCAGATGCAGCAGCAGCTGCGGGCGCCGCTGTTCGAGGACAAGGTTGTCGACCACATCATCGAGCAGGCGAAAGTCACCGAGAAAGAAATCTCCAAGGACGATCTGCAGAAAGCTGTCGAGGCGCTGGACGAGGAATAATCCTCTTTTGCCCTCAGCGTTACGGAAAGGCCGCCCTTGGGGCGGCCTTTTTCGTTCGGCCAGGCGCCGCAGCAGGACCCGATCCAGCGATCATAAAGGAATGGATAGACGGCCAGCCATCCCGCTGCAGGAGGTGCAGCAGGAACAGCATGCTATCAGTAGAACGGCAGTCCGTTAGAATCCTGCGAAAACTCCCGGCTGTTTCACGGCGGCAGGCTCCCGCCTGTCCTTGATGCCTGTCTGTGACAGGCACCGCGTCCCGTTGGGCCGGGCAGCGCCCTGCCGGGCGCTGCCGCCGCATGCTGCGCCGGGAAATCAGGGCCGCAGGCCGGTTTCCTTGAGCATGCCGCGGCGCTTGGCCTCGTGGTAATAGCCGCGGGAGTAATGCTTGACGGCCTGGGCCTGGCTGCCGTCGGCGATCAGCCAGGCGCCGCGCAGATATTTGACGGAATATTGCAGGTTTGTATCGGCATTCAGCAGCTCCTTGGGCTTGCCCCGGAACCCCATCGAGCGCGCGGTGGCAGGGAGGATCTGCAGCAGCCCGTAATAGGGCTGGTTCACCGCATGCGGCCGGTGGGTGCTTTCGCGCACTGCCAGCCGGTGCACCAGGCTGCGCGGCACCTCGTAATGATCGGCCCAATAATTGATTTTCTGCCGCAGTTCGGGCGTTTCATTGGGATAGAGCTGCGGCGTCTGCCGGGCCACCTCGGGCGGCGATACCGTGCCTGCGCAAGCCGTCAGAACCGCGGCGGCCAAAATTGAGATCAGAATGTTACGGCGCGTCATGCGACCT
>NZ_JAXMOX010000230.1:0-6746 GCF_034669605.1 Leisingera sp. | reverse complement strand
CGGCACCGTCGACTGTGCGCGGAAACCAAAGCTGTAGCCGGCGGTCTGAGAGGTGCTGAGCGAACCGCCCATCTGGCCCAGTGTTTCCAGCGTGCCCATACAGGCATTCGCTGCAGAAAAGAAAAGGGGCGGCCCCGCTGAGGCCACCCCGGAAAGTCAAGATTGTTGCAAGCCTGAATCAGCCCAGAACCCGGCCTGCCACCGCATCCAGCTTGGCCAGAAGAGCCGGGTCGCGTTTCTCGGCTGCGGTCATAATGGCGTACTCCAGCGCCGTGTCGCAGCCATGCGGGCAACCGGCGCGCTCCTGGCCCAGCAAAGCGGGCAGGCGGCGGACCAGCTCGCGGGCATTGGCGGAGTTGCCCTGCAGGGTGGCAATGATATCAGTGATTTCGACCGCTCCGTGCTCCGGGTGCCAGCTATCGTAATCGGTGACCATGGCGATGGAGGCGTAACACAGCTCGGCCTCGCGGGCGAGCTTGGCTTCGGGCATGTTTGTCATGCCAATGACGTCGCAGCCCCACTGCTCGCGGTACAGTTTGCTTTCCGCTATGGACGAAAACTGCGGTCCCTCCATGCACAAATAGGTGCCGCCGTGGTGGATGTTGATACCAGCATCCTTGCCCGCCTCTTCCGCCGCGTTCGAGAGCCGTTCGCAGGTCGGATGCGCGACACTTACATGGGCGACGCAGCCGGTGCCGAAGAAGCTTTTCTCGCGTGCAAACGTCCGGTCTATGAATTGGTCCACCACAACAAAATCACCCGGCGCCATTTCCTCGCGGAACGATCCGCAGGCAGAGACCGAGAATACATCTGTGACGCCGAGCCGTTTCAGCGCGTCGATATTGGCGCGGTAGGGAACCTCGGTCGGAGAGTGCACATGGCCGCGGCCGTGGCGGGGCAGAAAGGCCATCTTCACGCCGCCCAAAGTGCCGGTCAGGATCTGGTCCGAGGGGGCGCCCCAAGGCGTGTCGACCGAGACCCACCCGGCGCCTTCCAGCCCGTCGATGTCATAAATGCCGGAGCCGCCGATCACGGCGATCATGGTCTCACGGGGTTCTGGTGCGGTCACGTGCTGCCCTCCTAATGCTGCTGATTGGGATATGCGCAAGCGGGGCCGGATTTGGCAAGCCCAAGGTGGTCTTCAGGGGCAGACACGCCTGCACCGCCTGTTCGGCGGTGTTTTGGGCAGGGCACTGCCCTCCGGCGGGAGTGTGCGGGTGACGATGAAGGGCGGGCACGAATCGCGCAGGAAGCGGACGCCGGCGTTTTCGTACGGGAGGCGGTGCCCTCCGTTTCGGTAAATGCGCTATACAACATGCAGCCGCAGCCGGCGAGGGGGTGGGCCGGCCGGCCGCACCCTTGCCCCATTGGCGTATTTCCGCTAGGGGCGGGCAGCGAATACCCTTCCTCCCGAGCACAGGTACCTGAGATGAGACGCGCAGCCATGGCTTTGCTGGCCAAGCAGATTTCCCCGCCCAACCTCTCGATCATGCAGGACGAGGGCTTTACCGTGGCCCGTGTCCGCACTGAGCTTCTGTCCGGCCTCACGGTGGCGCTGGCGCTGGTGCCCGAGGCGGTGGCCTTTGCCTTTGTCGCCGGGGTGCATCCTCTGGTCGGACTTTATGCGGCCTTTATGGTGGGTTTGATCACCGCGGTGTTCGGCGGCCGGCCGGGAATGATCTCGGGTGCGACCGGGGCATTGGCGGTGGTGATGGTGGCGCTGGTTGCCGATCACGGAGTCGAGTACCTGTTTGCCACCGTGGTCTTGATGGGGATCCTGCAGATTATCGCGGGGGTAATGCATTGGGGCAAATTCATCCGCCTGGTGCCGCATCCGGTGATGCTGGGGTTTGTGAACGGTCTGGCGATCGTGATCTTCCTGGCGCAGCTGACCCAGTTCAAGGATCCGGACAACACCGAGGCCTGGCTGGCGAATTCGCAGCTGGTGATGATGCTGGGGCTGGTCGGGCTGACCATGCTGATCATCTGGGGCGTGCCCAAGTTGACCTCGGTCATTCCTGCACCGCTGGCGGGGATCGGCATCGTGGCGGGCCTGGTGATTGCGGTTGGGATTGATGTGCCGACAGTTGGCGACATGGCCTCGATCAAGGGGGGCTTTCCGTCGTTCCACAACCCGTTCGGCACCGGTGAGGGGCTTTTTGGCACCGCGTTGGCGCCCTTCACGCTGGAAACGCTGTGGATTATCCTGCCTTATGCTGTGATCCTGGCAGCGATCGGCCTGATCGAGAGCCTGCTGACCCTGAACCTGGTGGGCGAGATCACCGGCAAGCGCGGCGGTGCCTCGCAGGAATGCATTGCGCAGGGCGCCTCCAATGTGGTGACCGGTTTCTTTGGCGGCATGGGTGGCTGTGCAATGATCGGCCAGTCGATGATCAACGTGAAATCCGGCGGCCGGACCCGGATTGCCGGGATTGCAGCGGCGCTGTTCCTGCTGGCCTTCATCGTCGTGGCCTCGCCGCTGATCGAGCAGATCCCGCTGGCGGCGCTGGTGGGCGTGATGTTCATGGTGGTGATCGGCACCTTTGCCTGGAACAGCTTCAAGGTGATGACCAAAGTGCCGCTGATGGACGCCTTTGTCATCGTGCTGGTGACCGTGGTGACAGTGATGACCGACCTTGCAATTGCGGTTGTTGTCGGCGTGATCGTCTCGGCGCTGGCGTATGCCTGGAACAACGCGCGCCGTATCCACGCCTATACCCGCGAGTCTGAGTCTGACAAAGGCGCCAAGGTTTATGAGATCGAAGGCCCGCTGTTTTTTGGCTCCACCGACGGATTCATCGAGCTGTTCGATGTGACCGGCGACCCGGATCATGTGATTGTGGACTTTGCCCGCAGCCGGGTGGTGGACCAGTCGGCGCTGCAGGCAGTGGAGACGATTGCCGGCAAATACGAGGCCGAGGGCAAGACACTGGTGCTGCGCCACCTGAGCCGCGATTGCCATCAGCTGCTGACCAAAGCGGGCCACTTGATGGTCGATAGCGATGACGACCCGGAGTATGAGGTGGCGGCAGATTACTCGGTCAAGACCGGGATTCTAGGCGGTCACTGACATTAAGCGGATTGTACAAGAAACCCGCAGTTCCAGCGAACTGCGGGTTTCTTTGTTTTGGAGCGGGCTTCTGGCTCTCCAGAGCGGCAGATGCTTGGCGCGGGGGTCAGTCGGGGGCGAGGGTTTCCAGCATTTCGACGTCGCCGGACAGCAGCGCAGGTTCGGCGCGGGAGATCAGCTCGGGCGGCCAGTCCCACCATTTCAGGCCGAGGAGCCGGGCAATCTGCGGCTTGGAGAAGCGAAAGCTGTGCACTGTGCCGGGATTGCCTGTGACGATGGCATAGGGCGGGATAGAGCCGCGCACCACGGCACCGGCGCCGATGATGGTGCCGTCGCCAATGCGGGCGCCAGGCAGGATCATCGCGCCGTAGCCGATCCAGACGTCATTGCCGATCACGGTGTCGCGGGTGTCGGGCTGGTAGCTTGCCATCTGCGCCGGGTCGAACACCGGGAACGGGTAGCAGCTGAGGCCTTCTTGCGCGTGATTGGCTGAAGCGGTGATGAAGCGCACCCCATGGGCGATTTGGCAGAAGCGGCCGATCACCAGCCGTTCGCGTGCGCCGGGGAACAGATAGGGGGCAAGATGCTGCGCCCAGTTTTCCGGCGGGTCGAAATCAGAGGCATAGCTGTAATCGCCCGTCTGAATATTCGGGTGGTCCAGCACCTGGCTCAGCATCACGGTGCCCGCGTGCGGCGCGCCGTCCGGCAGGATGATCGGGAGGCGTCTGGCAGGGTCGGGTAACGGCATGGCGGGCCTCAATCGTCGGGGCGGGTGAGCGGGAACAGGTCGCGCACCACAGAATAGTCGCGGTACCCGAGGCGGGCCAGGGGCTGGAAGGTGGTAACATCAAATGTTCCGTCCTTCAGGCACTCGTCGCGCAGGTGCACGCCGGTCACTTCGCCGAACACCACCTTGTTGGCCTCGCCCGGGAGGGTCACGATCCGGGTGAGCCGGCATTCCAGCGCCGCCGGCGATTCGGCGACGCGGGCGCAGGCGATGGTTTCGCATTCCAGCGCGGTCAGGCCTGCGTGGGCGAACTCGTCCTCCTCCTTGGGCAGCGCGCCGGCGCTGGCGTTCATTGCATCCCGCAATGCATAGGAGACCACATTGACGCAAAAGACGCCGGTGGCCTCGATATTGGCGACACTGTCCTTGGTGCCCGGCTGGTCGGGCTTGGCGCTGGTGGACGCAAACATCACCTGCGGCGGCGTATAGGCGACCGCGTTGAAGAAGGAGTAGGGCGCCAGATTGTTCACCCCGCCGCCAGAGCGCGAGGAGATCCATCCGATGGGACGCGGTGTGACAATGGCGTTGAACGGGTTGTGGGGCAGGCCGTGGCCGTCCTCGGGTCGGTAGAACATTCTTGCTTCCTGCTTTGGATTATTCAGCGGCTTAGGTGTTTGCCCAAGGCTTACGCGCGTGTTAGGCCGAATGCCAGCCTGCAGGGGCAGAATGCGGAGACAGGGCAGCGTGATCGAATTAATGGCAGAACAGCCGGACGACCGGTGGGAGGTCGAGGCGCTGTACGACCTGTGCTTTGCGCCGGGCCGCGAGGCGTTGTCGTCCTACCGGTTGCGCGACGGGGTTCCGCCGGTTGCAGGTCTCAGCCAGGTGGCGCGCGACAGTGACGGCATTCTGGCTGCGGCGATCCGGTTCTGGCCGGTTCTGGCCGGCACGGCGCCTGCGCTGCTGCTGGGACCGGTTGCGGTGCACCCGACACGGCAGGGCGAGGGGCTGGGCGGGTCTTTGATTCGCGACAGCGTTGCCAAAGCGGAGGAAACCGGCTGGGCACGGGTGATGCTGGTGGGCGATGCGCCCTACTACCGGCGCTTTGGCTTCACGAAACTGACCGGGGTTGAAATGCCGCCGCCGACCAACCCGGACCGGGTGCTGGGTCTGGCGCTGCAGGACGCGGCCTGGGACGGCGTTCACGGGCAGGTGCGCCGCTGGAAGGGTTGAATTCCCACCCTTGTCTGCCGATCTTTAAGACGGGAAAAGGAGGCGCGTGTGGCGGACGTTCTATCGACAGCGCGGGAATTTACCCCGCAGGATATTGAGGCTGAACTGGAGGCGCTGGCGCAGCGCCACCGGGCGGCGGGCGGTTTTGGCGTCGACCTTCTGAACCGGCTGGGCGGCAGCGGCGAAAGCCTGCTGGAACGGTTGCCGGACCCGGTGCGGGCCGGGCTGACAGGCGCGGCGGAAACCGCCCTCAGGGTTGCCATGAAGGGGGCCAGCCAGTCACGCCGCCTGGTAGCAGATCAGAAACCCGGCGTTGACCGGCTGGTGAGCGCTGCAATGGGCGCCGCGGGCGGCGCGGCGGGCCTGCCGGGCGCACTGGTGGAGCTGCCTGCAACCACGGCGTTTCTGCTCCGGACCATTCAGGGCGCTGCAGCGGCGGAAGGCTTCGACCCGGAGGCTGAAAGCGTGACCTTTGACTGTATCCAGGTGTTTGCGGCGGCTGGGCCTCTGGCCGGGGATGACGGCGCGGATCTGGGCTTTGTCTCGGTGCGGCTGGGGCTGCCGGGTGGTTTGCATAAGCTGATAGCTCAGGTGGCGCCCAAGCTGGGTGCAGTGCTGGGGCAAAAGCTGGCGGCCCAGGCGGTGCCGGTCGCCGGAGCCGTGGCAGGGGCCGCTGTGAATTATGTCTTTGCCGGTTACTACCGCGAAATGGCACATGTGCATTTCGGTCTCAGGCGGCTGGCGGTAGAGGCCGATGTGCCGCAGGAGGAGCTGGCGGCAAAGCTGCGGCAGCGGCTGCAGAGCCCGGACGCGGCGCGGTAGGAACAGACACCTCTTGCACTTGCCGTAGAGGGGGATTTAATCATCCCTTCCTGTTAAGAGGGAAAGCATGATTCAATACAGCCTCAAATGCTCCGAAGGCCACAGTTTCGACAGCTGGTTCCAGTCGGCGGCGGCTTTTGACAAGCTGGCGGCTGCCGGCCTGGTGTCCTGTGCTGTCTGCGGCGGCGCGCAAGTGGAGAAAGCCATCATGGCGCCGCGGGTCCGGACAGGCCGCAAAGCGGTATCTGCCGTGGGTGAACCGGAACAGCAGGCCGCGCGGCCTGCGGCCCCCGAAGCTGCGCCGGCGCCGCCTGCAGGTCCCGGCGTGCTGAGCCGCCCCGCTGGGAAGGTCGAACAAGCGATTGCCGATCTCCGCAAGAAGATTGAGGAAAACTCCGATTACGTCGGCGGCAGCTTTGTTCAGGAGGCCCGGGCAATGCATCTGGGCGAGGCGCCGGAGCGGGCGATCCATGGTGAGGCAAAGCTGGAAGATGCGCGGGAACTGATCGAGGAGGGCGTGCCGGTTTTACCGCTGCCGTTCCGTCCCGGGCGCAAATCAAACTGAAGGGCAGAGCAAAGATGCATGCAGTTGTAACAGGAACCAGCCGCGGCATTGGCAAGGAGCTGGTGAAACGGCTGCAGGAGGCGGGCTATGAGGTGACCGGCACCTCGCGCGACCATTCCTCCGGAGTGAAACTGGATGTCTCCGATCCCGGTCAGCAGGCGCGTTTTGCCGCCCAGATCAAGAACCGGCCGGTGGACCTTCTGGTCTGCAATGCCGGGGTCTATATCGACAAGAAGATGGGGATGGAGGACTATTCGGCTGAGGTCTGGGCCAAGACCCTGGCCGCCAATGTGACCGGTGTGTTTCTGACGGTGCAGGCGATGCTGCCG
>NZ_JAXMOX010000229.1:0-6827 GCF_034669605.1 Leisingera sp. | reverse complement strand
CCCTGCCATGCTCTCCCCTGATCGCGGTCACCGCCGGGACTGACATCCCCGGCACTTTGGAACAGGGCCCTTTGGCAAGGGCACGCAGAGACAACGTTCAGCGTGCGGGAGGAAGCTCCCGTCCCGCCTCCGCCCCTTGGCGGCGCCGCCACTCCTTACAGCTGATGATCCGCACATCAGATACAGAACGCACCACAGCAGACGGGAACCGGACGGGCAGCAAGCCTGGACCGGCCATTTCCGGTACTTGCTAGAACGTGCTGGATACTCCAACCCGGCCATAGCCGGAAACCTTCACTCCGGTTGCGGCAGGCTCCTGCTTTTGCGGCGGGTTCGCCGCCTGTCCGCCGGTATCACAGGCGGCCAGGCCCAGGAGGGCCAGAACAACAACAGCTGCTTTCATCGCAATATCCTCAAATGAAAACCGCCCCGGCATTGCGGCGGGGGCGGTTGTGAAATGGTGGCTGAACCGGAGCGCATCAAGGGCGCCCGGCACTAGAAGCCCAGGTAGACGCTGACCGGCCCCTTGTGCAGCCCGACGGCGCCGCCGGCATGGACACCGCTATCGCCCACGCCAATGCCTGCGTTCAGCGTCGGCTGCACCGGCTCGCCATCCACACCGCAGGCGGCCAGCGCCGCCAGCCCAAGCAAAGCAATGATCATGTTGCGCATTTTCTGCCTCCCCGCCGCGGGCCCTGCATCGCGGCCTCAGCCTGCCAGAATCTCCGTCCAGCGGGCGATCTGCGCGCGCACTTGCGCCGGCGCAGTGCCGCCGTAAGACATCCGCGAGTTTACCGAATTCTCAACGCCAAGCACAGTAAAGATATCTTCGGTGATCTCTGCATGCACCCCCTGCATATCCTGCAGCGAAAGATCCGGCAGGTCGCAGCCGCGGCTTTCGGCCATCGCCACCAGGGTGCCGGTCACGTGGTGGGCATCGCGGAACGGCACCTTCAGCACCCGCACCATCCAATCGGCCAGATCGGTAGCGGTGGAGAAGCCGGACCCGGCCGCCGCCGCCAGCGATTCGCGGTTGCCGGTCATGTCCTTGACCATGCCCTCCATCGCCGCCAGCGCCAGCATCCAGTTGTCGGCGGCGTCAAACACCTGTTCCTTGTCTTCCTGCATGTCCTTGGAATAGGCCAGCGGCAGCCCCTTCATCACCATCATCAGCGCGGTATTGGCGCCAAAGATCCGGCCCACCTTGGCGCGGATCAGCTCGGCGGCGTCCGGGTTCTTTTTCTGCGGCATAATCGACGAGCCGGTGGAGAACCGGTCGCTGAGGGTCACAAAGCGGAACTGGGCCGAGGACCAGATCACCAGTTCTTCGGCAAAGCGCGACAAATGCACCGCGCTGATCGACGCCACAGACAGGAACTCCAGCGCAAAATCGCGATCCGAGACTGCATCCAGCGAGTTGGCAGCGGGGCGGTCAAAGCCCAGCGCCTTTGCGGTCATCTCGCGGTCGATCGGGAAAGACGTGCCCGCCAGCGCCGCCGCCCCGAGGGGCGATTCGTTCATCCGCACGCGGGCATCGCGCACGCGCGACAGGTCACGGCCGAACATTTCCACATAGGCCATCATATGGTGGCCCCAGGTCACCGGCTGCGCGGTCTGCAGGTGGGTGAAGCCCGGCATCACCCAGTCAGCCCCCGCCTCGGCCTGCGACAGAAGCGCACGGATCAGCGCCAGCAGGCCCGACTCGGCCGCGTCGAGCTGGTCGCGCACCCAGAGTTTGAAATCGGTCGCCACCTGGTCATTGCGGCTGCGGCCCGTGTGCAGACGGCCGGCAGGCTCGCCGATGATCTCTTTCAGGCGCGCCTCCACATTCATATGGATGTCTTCCAGTGCCGTGGAAAACTGAAACGTTCCGCCCTCGATCTCTGACAAAACGGTGAGCAGCCCTTCCCGAATGGCTTCGGCATCATTATCCGTAATGACGCCTGCTGCGGCCAACATTGCCGCATGGGCCCTTGAACCTGCGATGTCCTGTGCTGCCATCCGCTTGTCGAACCCGATCGAGGCGTTGATCGCCTCCATGATCGCGTCGGGACCTGCGGCAAAGCGGCCGCCCCACATCTGGTTCGAGGATTGATCTGTCATGGTGTGGAACCCCGGAGATAATATGCGTCTGTTTCGTCAGCTTTCCCTTTATATGGCCCTGACCTTGGGTGCAAATGCGGCCTTTGCCGCGGATCAGGCGCAGCTGGAGGGCTTGCGCGACGGCTCGCTGAAGCGGCTGGTTGTGCATTCTGAGCCGCGGGATGTGTCCGCCACCGCGTTTGAGCTGGCGGATGGCGCCGGCACCGCCAGCCTGGAGGATTACAAAGGCAAGGTGGTTCTGTTGAACTTCTGGGCCACTTGGTGCGCCCCCTGCCGCAAGGAAATGCCGCAGCTGGCCGAGCTGCAGGAGGAATTCGGCGGCGCGGATTTCGAGGTGCTGACGATTGCCACCGGCCGCAACTCGCCCGCCGGCATCCAGAAGTTCTTTGATGAGAACGGCATCTCCAACCTGCCCCGACACCAGGATCCGAAACAGGCGCTGGCGCGTGAAATGGCGGTGATCGGCCTGCCGATCACGGTGCTGCTGGACCGCGACGGCAACGAGGTCGCCCGGCTGCTGGGCGATGCCGAGTGGAATTCCGACAGCGCCAAGCAGATCGTCAAGACGTTGATTGGCGAATAGGCCGCGGGGCCCACAGCCACCAACGACACATCAGGCATTTATACCGCAGCCTCCCGGTGTACAGGTAACCAGTATACCGGGAGGGTCCCCAGGAAATTCAGGTATTGGATGGCCAGCGGCCTGCGCTCGGGCACGCCCGCCTGACCCGGCAGAATTTCGCACTATTTGATTCCTGAGGGACGCCCCCGCAAGGCGCCCGCTAATAGGGTGGAGAGTGATATGAAACCTGTTGTGCTACTGATCGGCAAGCTGCCGCATGTGATCGGCGATGTCGCAGAGCAGCTTGACCATCTGCCAATCCAATGGCTCGGCGCGCATGACCAGCCCGAGGTTGTGCGCCAGCTGGAAACCGAACCGCGCATCGCCTGCGTGATCATGGGCGCGGGCCTGGACGATCAGATCCGCGGCGACCTCATTGGCATCATTGCGGCGCTCAGGCCCGATATCTGCATTCACCTGAAGGACCGCGCGTCGGGGCCGGACGGGCTGGTGCCCTTTGTCGAGCGAGTGGTCCGGATGCAAGTCCTGGCTCCGCCGCAGCGCACGGCCGCGGCGGTTTAGGCAAGAGCCGCCCGCGCGGGTCGCGGTCCCTGCCCTGGCGGCGGGGCAGGATGCGCTTGACCCCACGCCACCTTTGACAGCCGCCTGCCCGCCCGCCAATCTGCCCGGCGGGAGGAAACAATGCCGCTTGAACTGCTGCTGGCCCTGGTTGCGGGCGGGATAGCCGCAATTGCCGCAATCCTGCATCTGTCGGGACGGTCTGAACGCGCTGTGCTGACCGCGGAAACTGCGCGGGCAGCCTGGCTGCGGCATTGCCCCGGCGACAGCATCCGCAACGTGCGGCCTGCGGCAGACGGCCAGGCGGCGCTGATTGCAGCCCAAAGCGGCGCGGGCCTGGTTTGGGCCTTTGGTGCCGCCACCGTGGCCCGGCACCTCAGCGGTGCGGAAGTGTCCCCCAGCCCCAACGGTTTGCGGTTTGACTTCAACGACTTCAGCGCTCCGGGCCTGTCTCTGACGCTGACGGCGGCCGAACGCAAACACTGGCAGGCGCTGATCGCCGCCGCCAGGGCCGCGGCATGAACGGAACACTCTCTTACCCCGATGTGACCCAATTGGCAGTGCCGTTCTTCATCGCCGCCATTCTGGCCGAACTGCTGTGGATCGCTTTGAAAAACCGCGGCGGGCGGTATGAGACGCGCGATGCGGTCACCTCGCTGATCATGGGCGCGGGCAGCGTCGCCGAAGGGCTGCTGCTGGGCCTTGCCGCCTGGGGGGGCCTGATGCTGCTGTGGCGGATCACGCCGCTGGACATGGGCACCTCCCTGTGGGCAGTGCTGGTATGCTTTGTGCTGGACGATCTGCGCTATTACTGGGTGCACCGCCTGGGCCACCGGGTCCGCTGGGTCTGGGCCAGCCATGTGAACCACCATTCCAGCCAGCATTACAACCTCACCACTGCGCTGCGGCAGACCTGGACCGGGACCTTCACCTTCATGATGGTGGTGAAGGCGCCGATGGTTCTGCTGGGGTTCCACCCGGCGCTGGTGCTGTTTTGCGGCGGGCTGAACCTGATCTACCAGTTCTGGATCCACACCGAGGCCATAGGCCGCCTGCCGCGCTGGTTCGAGGCGGTGATGAACACCCCCAGCCACCACCGCGCGCATCACGGCCGCAATGCGCGCTATCTGGATTGCAACTATGCCGGCGTGTTCATCATCTGGGACAGGATTTTCGGCACCTTTGTGCCCGAACAGGACCACGACCGCCCCGATTTCGGCCTGGTCCACAACATCGCCAGTTTCAATCCGCTGCGGGTGGCTTTTCACGAATGGGCGGGCCTTTTCAAGGACATTGCCCAGCCCGGCCTCAGCTGGAAACAGCGGCTGCTCTATGCGTTTGCACCGCCGGGCTACAGCCACGACGGCAGCCGCAGCACCTCGGCCGGGATCAAGGCAGACCACCTCGCCCGCCATCCCGAGGATGCAGGCACCCCCGGCTTTGACAGCTAGGCCGCCCGCGGCGGCGGCCGGCGGATCGTTCAAATTCGAACTTTAATTCCGCCTCAACCCTTTTGCGTGAAACTGCCGGGAGCATCATACTGTGTCACAACTTTGCCGGAACAGGGTCGCAGCAGCACATGAGCAAATTCAACCCCAATGCAGAAATACCCGAAGGTTCTGAAAGCCCGCTGAACGCGGCGGTGACCGGCCGCGACCGCTCCACGCTGGACATGGTTTCAGAGGCGGTGCGCCACAATCAGACCGTGCTGGCCTATCAGCCCGTCATGCAGGCGCTGGCGCCGCGCGGGGTGGCGTTTTACGAAGGGTATATCCGGGTGCTGGATCCGGCAGGCCGGGTGATTCCCGCCCGCGAATTCATGCATGTGGTCGAAGAAACCGAAATCGGCCGCGAGATGGACTGCCTGGCGCTGCAGCATGGGCTGCGGGCGCTGGATAAATACCCGCAGATCCGCCTGTCCGTGAACATGTCGGCCCGTTCCATCGGCTATCAGCGCTGGTTCAAGGTGCTGGAGCGGTTTCTGAAACGCGACGCAACACTGGCCGAGCGGCTGGTGCTGGAAATCACCGAAGCCTCGGCCATGGCGGCACCGGAACTGGTGACGGACTTCATGGGGCGGATGCAACCGCACGGGATTGCCTTTGCGCTGGACAATTTCGGCGCCAGCACCACCTCGATCGGCCATTTCCGCCAGTTCTTCTTTGATGCGGTCAAGATCGACGGCCAATTCGTGCGCGGCGTGCACGCCAGCCACGACAACCAATCCGTTGTGCGCGCGCTGGTCGGCATTGCCAAGCAATTCGACATGTTCACCGTCGCGGAATCGGTGGAAAGCCAGGCGGATGCGGAATTCCTGGTCGATACCGGCGTTGATTGCCTGCAAGGCTACCTGTTTGGCGCTCCTTCCGTTTCGCCGCCCTGGATCGCGGAGATGAAGCACCGCCGCGAGGCAGGCTGACCGCAGCCGCGACCCGGCACCGCAGACGGTCGCTGAAACATCCCTGTGCAGAAGCACCGCAGTGCGCGCCGTTCGCCGGGCGGGAAAATGTTAAAGGCGCAGCGGGGACAGGACACCAGCCCGCCCTGCGAGGCAACGGTGCCGCGGGCACCCTGCGAAGGGCTAAGGTCTCTTTGCGCCGCCTCTATCGCCTGCGCATCAGCGCCTCGGTACTGCCAGCCCTGTTATTCCTGTCTTTCCCGGGACCGGTCCGTTGATGCCATTTGCGCGGCGCGGCGCCGCTTTGCAGACGGATCACCCCGGGCTGACGGGAATCCTGTGTTGCACGGCGTTTCTGACGGTTGACTCTGCTGCCCCCCCTGAGACACCCTGTCAATTGCTGCACGTGCAGCAATAGATTATGTCGGCATCCGGAGGACACGGGTAAGATTGTTGCGCGCCAGATTTCACATCCCGCGCGCAAAGATCCCCCGGAAGACCTGAATTGATGGCAGAGGACCAGAAATCAATGACCAATGTTGTAATTGCATCCGCCGCGCGCACCGCCGTCGGCTCCTTTGGCGGCTCGTTCGCCAACACCCCTGCCCACGATCTGGGCGCAGCCGTGCTGGAAGCCGTGGTTGAACGGGCCGGTGTGGACAAATCCGAAGTCTCGGAAACCATTCTCGGCCAGGTTCTGACCGCCGCCCAGGGCCAGAACCCGGCCCGTCAGGCCCATATCAATGCCGGCCTGCCGCAGGAAAGCGCCGCCTGGAGTCTGAACCAGGTGTGCGGCTCGGGCCTGCGCGCGGTGGCACTGGGCGCCCAGCACATCATGCTGGGCGATGCCTCCATCGTTGCCGCCGGCGGCCAGGAAAACATGACCCTGAGCCCCCATGCCGCGCATCTGCGGTCCGGCCATAAGATGGGCGATATGAAATAAATCGACACCATGATCCGCGACGGTCTGTGGGATGCTTTCAACGGCTACCACATGGGCCAGACCGCCGAAAACGTGGCCGAGCAGTGGCAGATCTCCCGCGAGATGCAGGACGAATTTGCCGTTGCCTCGCAGAACAAGGCGGAAGCAGCCCAGAAAGCCGGCAAATTCGCCGATGAGATCGCCGCCTTCACCGTCAAGCACCGCAAGGGCGAGACTGTGGTGGACCAGGACGAATACATCCG
>NZ_JAXMOX010000228.1:0-6869 GCF_034669605.1 Leisingera sp. | reverse complement strand
GGTGCGCGCGGCGGCACTTTTTCCGGACGGCCAAGATAAACAGTGATGCCATCGGGGGTGAGCGTTCCTTCGGGGGTGGCCTTGACCAATCCGCGCGCGTCCAGATCAAACGCGGATCCTGCCGCGGCGGGGGAGGCAACAGCGCCAGGCTCGTCATCCCCGGAAAAAGCGTCCTGCTGCGGCAGCGCAACGGCATCGGCGGCAATATCCGTGTGGTCGACCGAGGCGGTATAAAGCTCGTCCAGGCGGGGCGCGGCGGGGATGCCGCCGAGGCTGGGGGCAACCGGCCAAACCCCGGTCGCGGCATAGCGCGCGGCCTGCGCCAATTCATCCAGCGGTTCTTCTGTCTCGGGGTCAGCGGATGCGGCTGCGCTTTCCCCTGCGCCGCCCGGCTTCAGGGCACTTGGGTCCCAAAAGGCGGTGTCCGTGCCCTCCTCGGACAGTTCTGCACCATCGGCGGCGGCTTCATCCTCAGCTGACGGAAGCCCGTCTGCTTCACTGCCGTCAGCCAGGGCAGTTTGCCCCTGGGGTCCCCCCCCTGCCGGTGAGGCGCTGGTTTCCTGCAGGCCGGGATCGGGCTGGTCTGCCAGCACGCTCACCTGCGGTGCAATGGCGGCAGGGGCGGTTTCCGTGGCGGGGCCGTCCGCGGCGGCGGGAGCGGCCGGCCGGGGGGCGGCTTCCTCCGGCTGCCGGTCTTCTGAGCTGACCGCAGGGGCAGGTGCCGGGCCGGAATTCTGTTCCGGCGCCGCGGCAAAGAACCCTCCCTCGCCAAACACTGCCCAGACCGCAACTGTAGCCATGAACAGCAGCAGAACTGCCGTCAGGATCACTCCCAGATAGCGTGGCTTGCCTTTGGCGGCTTTTTGGGGGGCAGGCGACTGTGAGGCTGCTGGCGCGACGGCTGCCGGGGCGGTGTCGTGCAAGGCTGGCGGCGCCGGCGGAATTGGCTGAGGCGGAACCGTGCCGGACGGCGGCAGGGAAACCGTCAAGGGGGGCGGCGGCGCAGGCGGGCGGGACGCGGAAAGGACTGCTGTATCCGGTTTTTTGACCGCAATTGCCGCCGCCGCCAGCGGCGCAGGGGGCATTGGGGATGGCGCGGCAGAGACCGGCGCAGGGTCTGCCGGCGCGGTTGTACATGGCGCGGGGGCGGCCTTGGCCTGTTGACTGGCAGAACCTGGAACATCCTGCGCCGGCTTTTTTGCTCCGGCGGGCTTGGCAGGCGGTTCCGCCGGGCCGTCCCTGCGGGCGGTCTGCGGGGCGTCTTTTGTCTTGGGCACTTGTTTGGCGGCTGCAGCCATCTCTTCCGCTTCAGCAAGCGCTTCCGGCCCTGCGGGCTCTGCCAGGGGTTCCGTGACGGCGGCAACAGTTGCCGGTACTGTGCTGTCTCCAGTCAGGGCCGGGGCTGCGCCGGTCTCCGCTCTGTCTTCGCTTCGGGGTGGCGGCAGGGCAGCAGGCCCGATTACCTTGACAGCCGTATCGTCTGGCTCAACCTCGGTGCCGCGGATTGCCCGCGTGGTGCCGAAGAAGGGCTCGCCCCGAAAGCCGCTGTTTTCCGGCGCCGCGACAAAACTGGCCGGGCCGAACCCGTGCGCGACCGCAAAGGTCTCAGCCTCGTCCAAGGTTTCCAGCGCCACCGCAGCAACATGAGTCCGGCTGCCCTCAACGGAGATGTCAAAGGCCAGCTCATCCACCGGATAAGGGGTTGCGCCTTCCAGCGCTTGGCGGGCCGCTTCAATCCGCGCCTCAACGGGCAGATCGCCGGTTTCCGCCGTCAAATAGCGGATCTGTTCATCGGGCAGGACAAGCTTGCAGAAGAACTCCCCGGGCGCCAGCCGCTGCGCATCCTCGCGCAACGCTGCCAGCGCGGCGGGCAGATCATCGGCGTCAAACGGGGTGCCGCCCACACTGCGCCAGCCGTCCTTGGCCCGGTAAATCAGTTCGATGCCAACTGAGGAAAGCGAAAGCGCAAAAGCCGGTTTTATGCCTTGGGTCAAACCATCAAAATCCATACTGCCCCGGGGCCGCCTGACGCGCCCGGTGTTTTACCGCGGACTTTAAAGCAGGAACCCGCCAAGTGAAAGGAAAAGACGCCTTCCAGCACTTGCAGGCGGCAGTTTGCCGTCCCTATCTAGCAGCCATTGCAAAAGGAGCTTTTCACTATGAAGGCAAAGAAAATTCTGGCGGCAGCGCTGATGCTGTCGATGAGCGCCGGCGCCCTGGCTGCAAGCGAGGGCGCAGCGCTGCGCCAGATATCCGTCACCGGAGAAAGCACGATGCAGGTGGCGCCGGAGCTGGCAACCATCACCCTGGGTGTCACCGAGGAAGCCGAGGAAGCCGCCGCCGCGATGGCGGCCGTATCAGACGCGATGGGCGCGGTGATCGCCCGGCTGAAGGATGGCGGTATTGCTGCGGAGGACATGCAGACCCGGCAGATCTCGATGCATCCGGTCTGGTCGCAAGACCGCTCCTATGACAGCGGCGGACGGCGTGAGATCACCGGGTTTCAAGCGTCGAACACGCTGATGGTACGGGTGCGCGACCTGGACCGGCTGGCCCCGGTTCTGGATGCGGTGCTGACGGCCGGAGCCAATCAGTTCCAGGGGCTGAGCTTCGGGGTGGCGGATCCGTCCGCGGTCGCCGATCAAATCCGCGGCGAGGCGGTCAAGGATGCAATCCGCAAGGCGCAGCAGCTGGCCGAAGCGGCAGGCATGGAGCTGGGACCGGTGCGTTCAATCAATGAGCACGGCGGCGGTGGCGGGCGTCCGAAGATGGTAATGGAAATGGCCCGCAGCGACGCAATGCCGATTGAAGCCGGGGAGCTGACCTTCAGCCACAATGTCTCGGTCGTCTTCGACATGATTTTGCCGGGCGGCGAGTAACCAGCGGCAACAGGAAAGGCCGGGCAGGGCGCCCGGCCTTTCCTTTGAGGCTCCCGCAGCCGCTTAGCCGCAGGCTTTGGCCAGCGCTTGGTCCAGATCGCGGATCAGGTCGTCTGCGTCTTCGATCCCGATCGAGACGCGCACCACATTCGGGCCGGCGCCTGCAGCCTCCTGCTGTTCCGGCGACAGCTGCCGGTGGGTGGTGGAGGCCGAGTGGATGATCAGCGAGCGGGTGTCGCCAAGGTTGGCCACATGGCTGAATATCTCCAGCGAATCCACCAGCTTGATGCAGGCGTCGTAGCCGCCCTTTACGGCAAAGGTGAACAGGCCGCCGATGCCCTTGGGATAGCAGGCCCGGGCGCGCTCATAATAGGGCGAGGACGGCAGGCCCGCATAGGTCACGTAGTCAACGCGGCTGTCGTTTTCGAGCCAGGCAGCAATCTTCTCGGCGTTCTCGCAGTGTTTCTGCATCCGCAGCGACAGCGTCTCAACGCCCATCAGCGTGTAATGCGCCCCTTGCGGGTTCATCGTCATGCCCAGGTCGCGCAGGCCGATGGCAATGCTGTGGAATGTAAAGGCGAGCGGGCCGAAGGTCTCGTGGAACTTCAACCCGTGATAGGCATCCTCCGGGGCTGACAGCGATGGGAATTTATCGCTGGCGGACCAGTCGAAACTGCCGCTGTCAATCACACAGCCGCCGGTCACGGTGCCGTTGCCAGTGAGGTATTTTGTGGTGGAGTGCACCACCAGCGTCGCCCCCAGGTCAATCGGCTTGCACAGGTAAGGCGTGGCAGAGGTGTTATCGACAATCAGCGGGATACCGGCTGTGTCGGTGATATCCGCCAAGGCGCGGATGTCGGTCACATAGCCGCCGGGGTTGGCCACGGATTCGCAGAACACGGCGCGGGTGTTTTCGTCGATGGCAGCATTCACCGCGTCCAGATCGTCGGTATCGACGAATTTGGCGGACCAGCCGAAACGCTTGATGGTCTGGCTGAACTGGGTGACGGTGCCGCCGTAAAGCCGGGTCGAGGCGACCACATTGCAGCCCGGAGCCATCAGCGGGAACAGCGCCATGATCTGCGCCGCATGGCCGGAGGAGCAGCAGACCGCGCCAACGCCGCCTTCCAGCGTTGCCAGACGTTCCTGCAGTACCGCAACGGTGGGGTTGGTCAGGCGGGAATAGATAAAGCCGACTTCCTGCAGATTGAAAAGCGCGGCGGCGTGCTCGGCATCGCGGAACACATAGGCGGTGCTTTGGTAGATCGGCGTCTGCCGCGCGCCGGTGGCCGGGTCCGGCTTGGCGCCGGCATGGATCTGCAAGGTGTCAAAACCGTATGTCGGAGCGTCGGTCATGAATTGGTCTCCCTGAAAGCTCTGTTAGTCCGGGCGCACAACAGCATGGCTGCGCTGGGAAGGCAATTGCGGGAATGCCGCAGGGAAAGGCACCCGCCCGCTGCCGGCCCCTGGCGGCGCCTGCACCCGTTGGGCCTGACCCAATTGAAAGAGGGCTCTATCGGGGCCCCTGAGCGGGCGGGAACCCTGAGTTTGTTAAAATCCGCAGGCCAGGGTCAGCGCATCCAGAAGCCTTCGGATTTGATCCGGTTGCGGATTGCCTGTTCGCGCCGCGGCAGGTTTGCGCGGTCAAACAGCGCCCGCACTTTTTCGCCGCGCCCCTGATAGACCATCCGCTTGATCGGCTCGTAGCCCTTCAGCACTTTCTTGAGCCGGTTCGGCGCCGCGATTTCTTGCAGCAATTCCACCACCCGGTCGCTTTCCCGCGCATAGAGCAGCGGAAACAGCCGGTAGTGGCAGCTCGTCTGACCGTCCAGGTAGCCGTCAGGCAGCGCATCGCGCCCGCCGCCGAAGGAGTGGATCACCAGCGGCAGCACGATCTGGTCCAGCCAGGGCTCCAGCGTCTGGCCGGTCAGCTCAAGCGGCGGATCGTTGCGGACAGATTGCGCATAGACCAGGAACCGCTTGCCAAAGGCCCGCGGGCAGGCGCCGTAAAAGAAGCCAGCATTGAAATAGAGGTGGCGCTTCCAGTACTCCTCCGGCTGGCTGAGATCGAGACTGGACAGGAAGTCGAGCCCGAAGCGGCTGTAAAGCGATTGCCAGATCCCGCTGTAGCCGGGCCCGTAGAGCGTCGGCTTGGGCCAGGTGCCCTCCACCCGCAGCGAGGCCGAAGGGCGGCTGAAGTCAAATGGCACCTCTGCCAGCTCGCCGGTGATCAGCGTGTCGGTGTCAAAGAACACAAACGGCTCGTCCTTTGGCATCGCCTGCAGCGCTTCGATCTTGTTGCCGTACGGGTAGGCGGCGCCGAAGGCCTTGCTTTCAAACGGCAGGATCTCGGCGCCGAGATCCGCCAGCGCCTGCAGCACCTCCTGGTTGCGGATGCCGGGGTCCTTCTGCCACAGCGGCCCTTGCTGCGGCACAGCCACAAACAGCCGCCCGGAAAATCCAGGCGAACAGTGGCGCAGAGAGGCGGCAAACAGCAGCGCCTCATATTGCAGCCGGCCGGCCTGGCCGATGATCATCACATTGAAGGGGGCATTTACCATTGTTTTCCCCGTTTTCCGTCTCTTCCGGGCGGATAGGACTGCCTGATAGAGTAGCTACAAGCCTGCAAGGCGCCGCGCAACCGGCCTGCAGGCAATTTCAGGCGGTCTGTGCCGCAGGAGGCGCAACCCGGGGAGGGACAAAAATGATTGATGTGATCCTGGCAATTCTTGCGGCAACAGCCCAGCCTGGGGCGCAGCCTGGCGTTCCGGAACCTGCAGCCGCTCCGGTTGCAGCGCAGGCAGCATCCACCCAATCATCATTGGCGGCTGAGCCGCAGCAGGCCACCGGGCGCTTTACCACTGCGCTGGAAGTGAAACCGATCCTGGCAGCGACCCACGGCAGTTGGATTCATGTGCGGGAGTTCGACGGCCAGGATCTGCTTTACGTGACCCACCTTTGGTCTTGGCGCTGCGGGCTGGCGCAGGTCAAGCTGGGGGTGAACGGCAACCCGCCGGAAATCTGGCCGCTGCCGGACTGCCACCTGGAGGAAGGCTTCCCCAATATAATCAAGGACGAAGACGGAATGCCTTACCGCAGTTATCCGCTGGGGTCCCTGCAGCAGGTCGCGGTCGAGGTCACATATGACGACCTGAGCACTGAAACCCTGGTTTTCGGACGAAACGGCCAGCCCCTGCACTGAGCTGCGGCCGCCGCCCGCCTGCCGCGCGCCGGATCTGCAACCCGGCTGCGGCGCAGGGACCGGGGCAGGCGCAATCAGGGCGCAATCAGGGTGACGCCCGTCATCCGCTGGATCAGATAAAGATCCTCCTCGTAACGCACGCTCATCTCCTCGACCAAGGCACCGGTCCAGCCAGGAAGATCCAGCTCCTCTTCCAGCGCGTCCTCGAAGGCGAATTTGTCCAGAAATGCGGCATAGACCCGGCGTTTGTGGGTCTCCGTCAGATCCGGATGCGCGGCAAGATAGGCGCGCAAACGCGCCAGTCCCTCCGGCTTCATCAGCGCGGCCAGAAGATCCATCCCGCCCTTGACCGGCGCATTGCCCTCCATTCCGCCCAGCTCCCGCAGCAGCTGGTCCCAGATCATCGGCAGATCCTCATAGCACCAGACGGTGACCGGCATGCCAGGCACCATATCCCGCATCTGCGCCAGCAGCCCGGACCAGCGCAGCTGCACCGGGTCGCTGCCCTGCAATGCGTTCTGCACGATGGGCCGGCTGGACTTTGTAAACAGTGCCGGTAGGAACGTCGCCGGGTTGCGCAGCGCCATGAAGATTTCCGGCTGATCGTAGGGAAACAGCGCCTGCAGCGCCTGCAGCCGTTCCCCGGCCTCCGGATACAGGCTTCCGTCCTGCAGCGCATGCCGCGGCGAACCGAAGAAATGCGGGTTGGAGAAAACCACCCGGTCCGCCTCGCGGTCATCCAGGATCGCGTCCCATAGAACCTCCGGCGCGTCCTCGGCCGCGCTGCC
>NZ_JAXMOX010000227.1:0-6901 GCF_034669605.1 Leisingera sp. | reverse complement strand
TCCGATCTGGGCATCTCGTTCGAGGTGTATTCAATGATATCCGAGATGCTCCGCATCGAGGGTTTCGGCGGATAGATATAGGTGTTGCGGACCATGAACTCCTTCAGGATGTCGTTCTGGATGGTGCCCGCCAGCAGGCTCTTGTCGTGGCCCTGTTCCTCGCCTGCAACGATGAAAGAGGCGAGCACCGGGATCACCGCGCCATTCATCGTCATCGAGACGGAGACCTTGTCCAGCGGGATGCCGTCGAACAGGATCTTCATATCCTCGACGCTGTCAATGGCAACGCCGGCCTTGCCGACATCGCCGACCACGCGCGGGTGGTCGCTGTCGTAGCCGCGGTGGGTGGCCAGGTCGAAAGCAACCGAGACCCCCTGCTGGCCCGCGGCCAGGTTGCGGCGGTAGAAAGCGTTGCTTTCTTCGGCGGTGGAGAAGCCCGCGTACTGGCGGATGGTCCAGGGGCGGCCGGCGTACATGGTGGCCTTCACCCCGCGGGTGAAGGGGCCGACGCCGGGCAGCGTGCCCATATGGGGCAGGTCCCTGGTGTCGTCCTCGGTATAGAGCGGCTTGACCTCGATGCCTTCCAGCGTCTGCCAATTGAGGTCGACAACCGCCCGTCCGCGCAGCTCTTTTTCAGCCAGAGCCCGACATTCGTCTTTGTTTGTCATCAGGTCTTCCTCTTGTCAGGTCGATACGGGGCGGGTTCAGGCCCGCCGCCAGTTTATCCGGGTCTTGCACCAGCGTAGCGATGCCATCGGCACCGCCCGCCAGCCACATCATGTCGTCGGCATAAGCCTCGCGCAGCTGTGCGGTCTGCGCGTCGTCAAACGGGCGCCAGCGGCCGGAGCCGTCCGGCAACCGAGCCGCCACCGAGGGCGGCACGCCGGCCCGCAGGTCCTGCAGGCAGAGCGAGGCATTGAGACGCACCCTGGCGTGGGTGCGCGGCGCCTTTGCCCCGGTGAGGGCGGCCAGCTGCGCCTCGGGACGGGCGCCGAAGATTTCAAACGGCAGCACATGCAGGCGCGCATCGGGCACCGCGCAGGCGATATCGGTGATCACATCGCGCCAGCTGCGCGGCGCCTGCGCCAGCCGCTCCAGCTGCGCCGCAGCGGGCACCTGCTGGCTGCGGGCCACCGCATAGGCCAGCGCCGAGGCCCAATAGCTGTCCAGGCTGCGGATGCTGAGCGCCACATCTGTCACGGTGTTGCCGAAGGCCTGGGAGAACCGCGCCATCCGCTCCCCCGCCCCGCTGTAGAGATCGCCAAGCCGCAGATTGCCGCGGATCGATCCGATCATGTTCTCTTCGCTCACCAGCAGCTGATCCACGCCCTGGTCGCGGCACCCGGCGATCTGGATCTGCAGCCGCCCATGGGCACGCTGGGCCAGGTCGCGGCCGGTCACCCGTGCAGGCCCCGGCTGGATGCCGTGAAACAGGCCGCCGCGGGTGCGGAACGGACCCCAGAACCCGATGCCCGATTTGGCAAGCCCCTGCGCATTCTGACGCAGGTATTCCTGAAAAGATGTGGTTGCGCAGCGGTGCGCGCCGGTGTGAAGGATCACTTTCATCTTGTTTCGGGCCTCTTCTGGAGGGCCGCAGGCCGCAGCCCGGTCAAGGGGAATGGCACAATCATGGCCGGCAACCCCTCAGGATCCCGTTAACGATGATGTTTTTTGGCCAAGTTGCGGATTTCGCGGTCGCATTTGCCGCCGCGGCGCATATATTCAACGGGACAGGAGAGATCATGAGAGCATTCCTAACCGTTGTTTTGGCAGGTTTTCTTCCCCTTGCGGCCCTGGCGGCCGATGGCAGTGCGCCTGATTGGATCCAGCCCGGGTATGAGGTGGAACTGGAGGATTTCCAGTGGAAGCAGCGCCCTGTGGTGGTGTTTGCCGACAGCCCCGACGACCCGCGCTTCCACGAGCAGATGGAGCGGCTGATGCAGGGCGCCGAGGATCTGAAGACCCGCGATGTGGTGGTGCTGGTCGACACCGACCCGGCCGCAAAATCCGCGCTGCGCAAGAAGCTGCGGCCGCGCGGGTTCATGCTGGTTCTGGTCGGCAAGGACGGCGGTGTGAAGCTGCGCAAACCGCACCCGTGGACGGCGCGCGAATTGTCCCGCAGCATCGACAAATTCCCCGAACGGCTGCGCGAAGTCGAAGAGCGGCGCGGCGGCTGAGCAGGCCGGGCCGCGGTTGCTGTCAGCTGTTGCCGCGGACGTAGATCAGCGCCATCGCCTGTTTGTCGAGCACAACCATCGCACGGCTGTCCGGCACAAAGACGAGGTTGGACTGCGGATTGAGGATGGCCCGGTAGTAGACGCCCTTGACGATCTCGCTCATGCAGTTGACGCCGGCCAGGCCCGAATTCAGAATCCCGATGCCCTGCGGCAGATCCCGCGACATGATCGCCTCGGTCACCGCATTGGGCGATTTGCCGGCCACCCGGAACACAACCGGCTTGCCGTCTGCCAGCATCTTCATGCCGGTATTGACCGACCGCGCCCTGTCCAGCAGCGAGGTGATCCGCGGCCGGTCCGAAGTATGGAACACCGCCGCGGTGCAGGTGGACGAGGATTGGAAAAAGAAGGTTTCGCCCAGTTCCGTCCAATCGGACAGCAGCAGGCGCACCTCCTCTTCCTTGTCGAGCGTGCAGCCCGTCAGCAGGAGAATGCCCGAGAGCAAACCGGTCATCAAACGGATCATACGGCACCTTGAGGAAGTTCGTCTCGGCCAGGATCGCAGAGAGTCCTGAAGATTTCGTGCACGCCGCAATAAAAACCGGGGCAGGCACGGCTACGGGGGCGGAAAAACCCGCCTGCCCGTCTGCATATGTGCCTGCCCCGTGATGCATTATTCGAATTCCATGATCACATCGTCGACCGCCAGGCTGTCGCCGGCACCCGCGTTGATCTTGGTCACCACGCCCTTTTTCTCGGCGCGCAGGATGTTTTCCATCTTCATCGCCTCGATGGTGCAGAGCGCCTGGCCCTCCTGGACCTCCTGCCCCGCTTCGACATCGACCTTCACGATCAGGCCGGGCATCGGGCACAGCAGCATCTTGGAGGTGTCGGGCGGCAGTTTTTCCGGCATCAGCTCTGCCAGTTCGGCCTGGCGCGGGGTGCGCACATGCACCTTGAGATCGGCCCCGCGGGAGCGGATGCGGAAGCCTTGGGTGACCTTGCCGGTCTTCAGCACCAGGGTTTCGCCATCCACGTCCAGCGTCGCCAGCTGGTCGCCCGGCGTCCAGTCCGAGGTCACCCGCAGGGCCGCGCCATCGTCAAAGCGGACAGTCGCCCCTTCGCGGTCGGCGTCGACCACCACGCTGTAGGACTGGTCCTGCAGGCTGACAACCCAATCGGTGCCCACCTTGCGTTCGTGGTTGTCCATCCGGCCAGAGACGCGGGTGCGGCGGATTTCGGCAACCCGGTGCATCGCGGCGCAGGACGCCGCGATCTTGCGCAGGTCCGCTTCCGGCAGTTCGACGCCCTCAAAACCCTCGGGATACTGCTCCTCGATGAAGGCGGTGGTCATGGTGCCGTCAATAAAGATCGGATGGTCCATCACCGCGCTGAGGAACGGCAGGTTGTGGCCGATGCCCTCCACCTCGAAACTGTCCAGCGCGATACGCATGGCGTCGATCGCCTCGGCCCGGGTCGGCGCCCAGGTGCAAAGTTTGGCGATCATCGGGTCGTAATACATTGAAATCTCGCCGCCTTCATAGACGCCGGTGTCGTTGCGCACGGCAGCCTCGCCCGCGGGCGCATCGCCCTGCCACTTGCCGTTTTCCAGCATCGGGCCTGCGGCGGTCTCGGCCGGCGGGCGGTAGCGCGACAGGCGGCCGATGGAGGGCAGGAAGCCGCGGTAGGGATCTTCGGCATAAAGGCGGTTTTCAATCGCCCAGCCGGTGAGGGTCACATCCTCCTGGCGCAGCGGCAGTTCTGCCCCGTCCGCGACGCGGATCATCTGTTCGACCAGATCGACGCCGGTGATCAGCTCGGTCACCGGGTGCTCCACCTGCAGGCGGGTGTTCATTTCCAGAAAGTAGAAATTCTTGTCGCCATCGACGATGAATTCGACGGTGCCCGCGCTGGAATAGCCAACGGCCTTGGCCAGCGCCACGGCCTGTTCTCCCATCGCCTTGCGGGTATCCTCGTCCAGGAAGGGGCTGGGTGCCTCTTCGACGACTTTCTGGTTGCGGCGCTGGATCGAGCATTCGCGCTCGCCCAGGTAGATGCCGTTGCCGTGGGTGTCGCAGAGCACCTGGATTTCGATGTGGCGCGGCTGGGTCACGAACTTCTCGATGAAGATCCGGTCGTCGCCAAATGAGTTCGCGGCCTCGTTCTTGGAGGACTGGAACCCTTCGCGGGCTTCCTCGTCGGTCCAGGCGATCCGCATGCCCTTGCCGCCGCCGCCCGCAGAGGCTTTGATCATCACCGGATAGCCGATCTGGTTGGAGATCTTCACCGCCTCGTCGGCATCGGCAATCAGCCCCATATAGCCGGGCACGGTGGAGACGCCGGCCTCCTGGGCGATCTTCTTGGAGGTGATCTTGTCGCCCATGCTTTCGATCGCACCCACCGGGGGGCCGACAAAGGCGACGCCTTCGGCGGCCAGGGCCTCGGCGAATTTGGAGTTCTCAGAGAGGAAGCCGTAGCCCGGATGCACCGCCTGGGCGCCGGTTGCGCGGATCGCCTCCATCACCTTGTCGATGACGATATAGGACTGGTTGGCGGGCGGCGGGCCGATGTTGACGGCTTCATCCGCCATCTGCACATGCAGGGCCTGCTTGTCGGCGTCGGAGTAGATGGCAACGGTCTTGATGCCCATTTTCCGCGCGGTTTTGATCACTCGGCAGGCGATCTCGCCGCGGTTGGCGATCAGGATCTTATCAAACATAGGCAGTCCCTTGTTCCTTGGTATTCCGGAATGCAAAACGCCGCGCCCGGGACAAGCCCAGGCGCGGCGATTGCGCGATGTCAGAAGCGGCCCGCAGGGGGCGGCTGATCAGTTCTGCGGCCTGGGCCTCAGCACTTGCGGGGGTTTTGCTCGCAGTAAACGAGGTTTGCGGCAACGCCGACAGCGGCGCCGGTGACCAGGTTGGCGTCGAGGACCGCAGCACCAAGCGCGCCGGCCCCGCCGCCGTAGATGATCCGCTCGCCAGTGGTGTCGCCGCAGGCCGCCGCGAAGCCGCAGAGCGACAGGGCCGCGATGAGAGATTTTGCCCGCATGTCCATATTCCTTGTTCCGGGGACGTGACTGTCCCTGCGGAATTTGCAGGCTGGGCAGCCGTGCGCAACGCTGTACGGAACCGGCCCTTCAGTTGGGCGGAGGCTTGCCGCATCGGGGGGGGGATACGGCAAGCTTCCGCCGGCGCCCGAAGGGGAGAAAAGACGGGCAGGACGCGGATGGGGGCGCGTACCTGCCCGTTCAGGCGAAGGGGCCGGAACAGATGCTCGGCACAGCAGCGTGGCTGCGCTGCTTGACCTACGATGCACGGCGCCGGCGCTGCTGTAAGCACCGGAAATGCGGAGCCGCGGATTTGGGCAGATTCCTGCTGACCTGCGCGGCGGCTGTGCAATTTCACGCCGAAATTACGCTTGGCCGCCGGTCCGGGGACGCCGGAGCGCATCAGCTTTGTCACATCGCCGTTACAGCCAAGGTGCTGTTCTGCTCTGCGCCTGGTGCCGCCGGACCGGCGGCTGTCCAAGCACCGGGCCGGGGCGGTACGGCCTTCGCCGGCACTGCCGGCGCCTGCACCTTGCAGCTCCGGCGGACCTTCTGACAGGCCAGCGGACCGGCGGCGCCCCGGGCGCAGCGGCAGGCATCGCGGAGAGATCCGCGGTGCCTGAACCGTGATATCCGCCCGGGGCCGCGGCATCAGTCGAACGCGTCCGGGAAGGAGGCGCGCGCCACCGCCTCGTCAATGACCAGCAGCGCCTCGTAACTGGCGGGGTCAAACGGATCCTCGGCCGGGATCACTTCGCGGCCGAACAGCCAGCTCAGACGGCCGGCGTCCAGATTGCCGCGCTCGAACGGCTGATCGCCGAACTGCTCCCACAGCGCCCGCATGAAGGTGGCGTCGACGCGGCGGTCGACGTTCTTGCGGTCGCGGTAGCGCTCGCGCCGGGTCAGCGGCGTGACCCCCTTGGGATTGGGGCGGCGGACGGTGAATTGGAAATCGGTGCCGGGCATACGGCCCGGAAACCCGCGGTGTTTCAGCATTTGGGTGCCTCCTGTCCGGCACCCTGCGGGCGGGTAAGGGCCGGCCGCAGGGCCGGACCCTTGTGGTCGTTACTTGTACTTGCCGGTAAATTCCGGCTCCTGCGAGATCGGCTCGGGCTCGACCACGACAAACTCTTCTTCCTGCTGGGCGCAGGCAGTGACGGCGGCCAGCAGGCCTGCCAGGGCGATAAGCTTGATGCTCTTGGACATTTCTGTCTCCTGATAAAAAACGCGAAACCTGCGGGGGCGTGGCCCGCCGCATGCCTCAACCTCAATGTGAAGGCAGCCCTCGGGCTGCCCGCGCAAAGGATAGCCGGGTTTGCATCCGAGTCACATGCGAATCGCGGCAATTGGCGGCGCTGTGGCTGCAATGCCGCAAGAATCCGCCGATCTGAAGCTGTCCCCGCAAGATGTTGTGGATGCATCAGAAAGCCTCCCAGATGCAGGCTGCGCTGTCGGGGCGGTAGGCCTCGAAAAACTGGGTGGCGGCAGGGTCCTGCGCCCCGAACGGCACCGCCCGGTCCGAGAGCGAAATCACCACCCGCGCCGCGGTCAGCTGCTGTTCGGCCAGGTAGGGCAGTACCAGGGTCTCGCAGAGATGGTCCATGTCGGACGCCGCCGCCTCATAGCCGACAGAGCCGGTGCCGCGGGCAATTTCCGGCGCCAGAAAACGGAACCG
>NZ_JAXMOX010000226.1:0-6918 GCF_034669605.1 Leisingera sp. | reverse complement strand
ATCCTCAACAACGAGCGCCTCGGCATGGTGCGGCAGTGGCAGGAGCTGCTGCACGGCGAGCGCTACAGCCACAGCTGGTCCGAAGCGCTGCCCGATTTTGTGAAGCTCGCTGAGGCCTTCGGCGCCAAGGGCATCTGCGTCAGCGATCCCAAGGACCTGGATGATGCGATCATGGAAATGATCGAATACGACGGGCCGGTGATCTTTGACTGCCTGGTGGAAAAGCACGAAAACTGCTTCCCGATGATCCCGTCGGGCAAGGCGCATAACGAGATGCTGCTGGGCGAGGCCGATACCCAAGGCGTCATCCAGGCCGGCGGTGCGGTGCTGGTGTAACGCGGCAGCGCCGCAAAGTCTCAGGAAGAATTCTGCCAGAAGTTTTTCAGGAAACTTTTGGCGGCCACTAACAAAAGGACGACGTCTGATGTCTGCCCTGCATATCAAAAAAGGCTCCACCCGCCATTCCGCCTATAACCTGCGCCCGACGTTTTCGGATGAGCAGGAGCGGCACACCATTGCGGTGCTGGTGGAAAACGAACCCGGTGTCCTGGCCCGTGTCATCGGGCTGTTCTCGGGCCGCGGCTACAACATCGAAAGCCTGACGGTGGCCGAGGTGGACCATACCGGCCATCTATCGCGCATCACCATTGTCACCACCGGCACCCCGCAGGTGATCGAGCAGATCAAGGCCCAGCTGGGCCGCATCGTTTCGGTGCGCGACGTGCATGACCTGACCGTCGAAGGCGAGGCGGTCGAGCGCGAGCTGGCAATCCTGAAGGTCGCGGGTGAAGGCGACAAACGCGTCGAGGCGCTGCGGCTGGCGGATATCTTCCGCGCCAATGTGGTCGACAGCACGCTGAACAGCTTTGTTTTCGAGATTACCGGCGCGCCGGAGAAGATCGACGCCTTTGCCGATCTGATGCGTCCGCTCGGCTTGTCCGAGATTGCCCGCACCGGTGTTGCTGCGCTGCTGCGCGGCAATTGACCCTGCAGCCGGCCCGAAGAAGGGCCGGCAGTATCAGCCCGGCTTACATGAAGCGGCGCCGCAATGCGCCGCTTTTTTTCACAGAATGCTGCGGAAAGGGAACCACGGTTCCGTTTTCCTGTCCGGCGCCCGCCGCTTTGGCGCCGCGGCCTGCTGCGGCACACAGCCGGTCCGCCAGGTCCGGGCTGCCCTGCTCCAGCACTAGCGCAAGATTTTCCGCAATCCTGCAATTGCCATTCAATGTTAATTCACACTCGACCCAATCGCCTGGGTTCAGTTCCAGGAAATCTTCACTTGCCTTTCTCGTGTAAAAAGCAAGGTCACCCTGATCATCGCACCAAATAACGGCTTTGTTCAGTGGGTCGTCTCTCCATAAAACAATTCCAAACATACCAGTCCTCGCATTGCTGCATTCCAATTCTGGTACAATTGAGGTGACGCTAACATGGTAAAATACGCGCCGTGCTATTGCAATTTGTGTCAGCTTGACTAGCCTGATGACGTGAACTAGCAACAGGTTTGATGCTGAATGGATTCAACGCCGCGCGCCTCTTTGCCATTCTCTTGCATAAAACACTGTCAGACAGTGCTAAAATGCTGAAAACAGCCACGCCATCAGGGGCAATAATGACCAGCCAAACGCGATCGCCCGCCGACCTGAGGAACATGTTTGGCGCCAATTTGCGTCAATTGTCGCGCCAGTATCCGTCGATTTCCGAACTGTCGCGGCAACTGGGGATCAACCGGACTCAATTCAACCGTTACCTGTCCGGAGAAAGCTTTCCGCGCCCGGACGTGCTGGACCGTATCTGCCAGTTTTTCGAAGTGGATGCCCGTATTCTGCTCGAGCCGGTGGCAAAGCTGTCAAAGGCCGGCCAGGTCATCAACGGCGCCTTTCTCGCCGATTTCCTGGGGTGCGGTGTGCTGCAACTTAGGGAAGAGTTTTTTCCGTCCGGATTCTACCGTTTCACCCGCCGCAGCTTTATCAATGACAACAAATTCGTCATCGGTCTGGTCTATGTGTTCCGCAACGCGGGGGTTACATATATCAAAGGCTTTGAGGCCAAGGAGGCAATGCGCGGCCAGGGCCTGCCCGACAGGCCCGGCGTCCGCGAATTCCGCGGCTACATCAGCGGCCACGAGGACGGCGTCGCCTTTGTTATCGCCCGCCGCAATGCCATGACCTACTCCTTCAACTACCTGGCCCGGGTGGCTTCGCTGGAGAACAACTTTTGGTCCGGCTATGTTGCCCGCACCATCCGGGAAAACGAAACCGGCGAGCGGGTGACGCGGATGGTCTATGAACACCTGGGCCGTAACACCAAACAGGTGCTGGCCGCTGCGCGCAGCGCAGGTTTCGCCGACGAGGCGGAACTGCTGCCGTTTCACCAGCGTCTGCTGCAGAGCGGCCAGCCCTTCCGCTGACGCTATTCAGCAGCAGCTTGGCGGTAGATGTGCCAAGTGGCGTGGCCAAGCAGCGGCAGCACCAGGAACAGCCCCAGGAACCACGGCAGCAGCGCGGCAAAGGTCACAGCTGCGATCAGCCCGGCCCAGATCATCATCACCGGAAAATTCTGCTGGACGTATTGGAAGCTGGTGATCATTGCGGTGACAAAATCCACCTCCCGGTCCAACAGCAGCGGCAGGGAAATCACCGTAATCATATAAAGCAGCAGCGCAAACAGGGCGCCCACAGCCGTCCCCACGGCAAGCATGACCAGCCCGTTGGCGGTCAGAAAAACCTCGGCTGAACTGGAGATATTGGTCATTGTGGCACGGCCCATGAACAGGGCGAAAATCATATGGCCAAGGAAAAACCAGAACAGGAACACCACAATGATGATGGCGCAGATAGAAGGCAGCTGGCGGCGGCTTTGCTGCAGAACCACGCCCAGGATCCTGCCGGCCGCTATCCCCCTGCCCTGCTCCAGACGGTGCGAGACCTCAAAAAGGCCCACCGCGGCAAAGGGTCCGATCAGCGGAAAACCGATCGCTGCAAGAACCAGCCAATAGGTGGTTCCGGTCTGAACCGTGACCCAGGCCATGGCCCAGCCTGCCAGCACATAAAAGCCTGCAAAAAACAGCCCGTACACAGGTTTCGCCCGGAAGTCCGCCCAGCCCCGGCGCAGTGCCTCAAACAGCATCCGAGTCGAAACCGGCCGCAGCGGCGGCACCCCAAAGGGCTTCTCAGTGGTCATCGCGGTTTGTCCTCCCATTTGGTCTATTTGCCAGCCTAGCCGCGAACCCGCTGTTAAAAAATGCCTTTGGGATACATGTTCTCAATTCCTTTACCGGTCCAGCCATCCGGCCCGCCGGACCCGGTGGCGATCACCTCCCCCTTGGCCCGTTCCGCATCGCTGTTTCACCGTCAAAGATCGGATTCACCTTGACCTTGGCCTTGGCAAAACCCTGCTCGTTCAATAGCTGAAACCGGTAATGCCGGTTTCGCTGCCGGAAGCAATGAGGCTGAACTGCAGGTTTAGTACGCCAAAAATTGACAGTTAAATGAACGCGAACGGAAAAAGAGCCTCAGGGCCGGGCACCCTGAGGCTCTTTTCCTTTTCCGGTCCGTGCGCTGGTTCCGGCACCGTGACGGGTCAGTCCTCGCCCTGCGCCTCGGAGCGGCTTTTGCCGGCCACATTCATCGCCAGAGTTGCGCCCATGAACCCGTCCAGATCACCGTCCAGCACGCCCTTGGTGTCCGACGTCTCGTGGCTGGTGCGCAGGTCTTTGACCATCTGGTATGGCTGCAGCACATAAGACCGGATCTGGTTGCCCCAGCCCGCATCGCCCTTGGCTTCATGGGCGGCGTTGATCTCGGCATTGCGGCGGTCCAGCTCCTGCTGATACAGGCGTGATTTCAGCGCCTTCATGGCAATGTCGCGGTTCTGGTGCTGCGATTTCTCGGACGAGGTCACCACGATGCCGGTTGGAATGTGGGTGATCCGCACCGCCGAGTCGGTGGTGTTCACGTGCTGGCCGCCTGCCCCCGAGGAGCGGTAAGTGTCGACGCGGATATCCGACGGGTTCACGTCAATCTCGATATTGTCGTCCACCACCGGGTAGACCCAGACCGAGCTGAAGGAGGTGTGCCGCTTGGCCGCCGAGTCATAGGGCGAGATCCGCACCAGCCGGTGCACGCCGCTTTCGGATTTCAGCCAGCCATAGGCATTGTGGCCGGAGATTTTATAAGCGGCGGATTTGATGCCGGCTTCGTCGCCCGCGCTTTCGGACTGCAGCTCGACCTTGTAGCCCTTTTTCTCGGCCCAGCGGACATACATCCGCGCCAGCATCGACGCCCAGTCGCAGCTTTCAGTGCCGCCGGCGCCTGCGTTGATTTCAAGGAAGGTGTCATTGGCATCGGCCTCGCCGTCCAGCAGCGCTTCCAGCTCTTTCTCGGCGGCCTTGGCTTTGAGCGCCGCAAGGGCAGCCTCAGCATCCTTGATGACCTCGTCATCCTCTTCCATCTCCCCCAGCTCGATCAGCTCGATATTGTCGGAGAGGTCCTGTTTGATGCCCTTGTAGGTATCGATCGCATCCACCAGCGCCTGACGTTCGCGCATCAGCTTCTGGGCCGCCTCGGGGTCGTCCCACAGGTTCGGATCCTCGACCCGCGCGTTGAACTCCTCCAGGCGGAATTCAGCGGTTTCCCAGTTCAGCCGCTGGGCCAGCAGCTCCAGCGATTTCTCGATGTCCGCCACGATGTTCTGGGTTTCCGCGCGCATGGGGTGTCCTTGCAATCTTGGGCATTTTCAGGTCAGGCCTGCGTGATAGACCACCCTTGCGCCGCGGGCAAGCCGACAGCGGCGCAAGCTGCGGTCCAGGTCAGTACAAGCCGCCGGAGCTGATGGTGCCGAAGGTCGCCTTGGGCCCCAGCACGGCGGTGCCGCCGCTGGACGTGGTCACTTTGCGGCCGGACTCCTGCACCTCCTCGATCAGAGGCAGGTTCGATCCCATCGCAAAGCCGCCATCATAGGTGAGGCCGAAGATCGGCTCGGCACCGTCGCGGAAATACTCCGCCACCACATAGGCGCCTGACGCATTGTCGGGCAGCCGTGCTCCGGTATAGCGGTCGATCTTGATGAAATGGCCGCCTTCCGGCACGTCAAAGGGGCCGCCGCCGAATTTCTCGGTCGCCTTTTTCATGAATTGCTGGAACACCGGACCGCACATGGTGCCGCCATAGGCGCCGCGGCCCATCGGGCGGGGCTGGTCAAAGCCCATGTAGCAGCCGGCCACGATGTTGGAGGTGAAGCCGACAAACCAGACATCACGGGAATCGTTGGTGGTGCCGGTCTTGCCCGCAGTGGGCACCGGCAGGTTGATCACGCTCGACGCGGTGCCGCGGTCGACCACGCCCCGCAGCATCGAAGTCAGCTGATAAGCGGTGATCGGATCCATCACCTGCTCCCGGTCGGTGACAATCCGCGGCGCCTGGCCGGGGGCCAGATCGGGGTCGGCGCATTCAACGCAGTCGCGGTCGTCATGCCGGTAAATCGTGCGCCCGAAACGGTCCTGCACCCGGTCGACCAGCGTCGGCTTCACCCGTTCGCCGCCATTGGCAAACATCGCATAGGCCGCCACCATCTTGTAAAGCGTGGTCTCCTCCGCCCCCAGCGAGTTGGCAAGGAAGGTGCCCATGTTGTCATAGACGCCAAAGCGTTCGGCATAGCCCGCAACCACCGGCATCCCGACCTCCTGCGCAAGGCGGATGGTCATCAGGTTCCGGCTTCGCTCGATCCCGGTGCGCAGGGGCGTCGGGCCGTAGAATTTGTTGGAGGAGTTCTTGGGACGCCACAGGCCCTGCGGCGTATCAATCTCGATCGGGGCATCGACCACGATGGTCGCCGGGCTGTAACCGCTGTCCAGCGCCGCCGCATAGACAAACGGCTTAAAGCTGGAGCCGGGCTGGCGCAGCGCCTGGGTCGCGCGGTTGAACACCGAATGCTGGTAGGAAAAGCCGCCCTGCATCGCCAGAACCCGGCCGGTGTTCACGTCCATCGCCACAAAGCCGCCCTGCACTTCCGGCACCTGGCGCAGCGACCAGTGGCTGAAGGCATCGTCTTTCTTTTCGGCCCGCACCAGCACCACATCGCCGCGGGTGAAATTATCGGCAAAACTGCCCTTCATCCATTTGATGTCGGAGCGCGGCACAGTGCCCGTGCCCTCATTGTTTTCGACACCGACGGTCAGCGATTTGTCACCAACCTCCAGCACCACAGCCGGATACCATTTGCCGCCCAGTGCGATATCACGGGACACATCGGCATTGGCCAGCGCCTCGCGCCAGCTGGCCTCATCCGCCAGCTGCGCCTCTTCCAGTGTCACCCCCGTGCCGCGCCATCTCCCGCGCGAGCGGTCGTATTTCTGCAAGCCGCCGCGCATCGCCAGCGCCGCTTCTGCCTGCATCTCGTGGTCGATGGTGGCGCGCACGGTAAAGCCGCCGGTGAAAAATTCGCCCTCGCCGAAGTCCTGGGTCAGCTGGCGGCGGATTTCATCGGTGAAGTAATCGCGTGGCGGCAGCGCGGTGCGGAAGCTTTCGAAATCGCCGTTCTGCACCGAGCGCAGCGGCTGCGCCACTTCGACGCCGTAGACATCCCGCGAGATATAGCCGTTCTCCCGCATTTCCCGCAGCACGTAGTTGCGGCGGGCCAGCAACCGTTCCTTTTGGCGCACCGGGTGATAATCCGACGGCGCCTTGGGCATCGCCGCGAGCGTTGCCGCCTCATGCGGGGCCAGCTCGCTCAGGGTCTTGTTGAAATAGGTCTGCGCCGCCGCCGTCACGCCATAGGAATTCTGGCCCAGGAAGATCTCGTTCAGATAGAGCTCCAGAATCCGTTCCTTATCAAGCGTCTCCTCCAGCCTGGTGGCGAGGATGATCTCCTTGATCTTGCGCTCTGCGCGGCGGTCGCCGGACAACAGGAAGTTCTTCA
>NZ_JAXMOX010000225.1:0-6945 GCF_034669605.1 Leisingera sp. | reverse complement strand
AAAACGGAACAGGTCGGGCTGCAGCCAGCGGTCGCCCAGCTCATCTTTTATCAGTGCAAGGTACACCAGCGCGTTCTTGGCTTTGGAGATGCCGCCCGCGGGTTTGTAGCCGACGCGGCAGCCGGTATGGTCGCAATAGTCGCGGATGGCACGGATCATCACTAGGCTGACGGGCAGGGTGGCGTTGACGCTTTCCTTACCGGTTGACGTTTTGATGAAATCGGCACCCGCCATCATGCAGACCAGCGAGGCACGTGCCACGTTGCGCAAGGAGCCCAGTTCGCCGGTCGCCAGGATCGCCTTTACATGGGCGTCGCCGCAGGCCTGGCGGAAGGCTTTCACCTCGTCATACAACGCCTGCCAATTGCCGGTCAGAACATGGCGGCGGGAGATCACGATGTCGATCTCCGCAGCGCCTGCCTTGACGCTTTCCTCAATCTCCGCCAGCCGCAGGTGGAAGGGGGACAGGCCTGCCGGGAAACCGGTGGAGACCGCGGCCACCGGAATGCCAGTGCCTTGCAATGCGGCAACCGCGGTGGGGATCATGTCGTGGTAAACGCAGACCGCCCCGGTGGTGAGACCTTCCATCCCCAGTGTGCGCAGTACATCGGCGGTGACCGGCTGACGGGCCTTGGCGCACAGGCGGCGGACACGGCCCTCGGTGTCATCGCCAGAGAGCGTGGTGAGGTCAATGAGGCTGATGGCTTTCAGCAGCCATGCCGCCTGGTGGTCTTTCTTCACGCTGCGGCGGCCCGGCAGGGTGGCACAGCGGCGTTCGATGGCGGACGTATTGGCCTGTACGGCAGCGACCCAGTCCAGGTCCAGCGCCATGCCCGGATTGCGCGGTTCGGCCAGTTGCGGCAGCTGCGCGCTTCGTTCAGCGGTTTGGCTTTCCATTCGGGGAGTCCTCAGCAGAGTTCCGTGCGAAATTCGCACGGGTGCGGTATATTGGCAAGCGAAGCCAACCAGCGCCGCCGGTTTTTGACTGATTGGACAAATTATTGGTGTCCGGGCTTTGCTGGCACCTTGAAAACCGGGGGAAACAGGTGGTGCGGTATAAATTTTTTTCACGCTTCACCTGCCGAAGCCGCGCGCATTCCTGTGGCAGAATCAGCTCCGCATGCTAAATTTAGCGGTATGAGCAGTGCAGAACCCCATATCAGCGAAAGTACCCGTTCAATCATCCGCCAGCTGGATGACAGCGCCATCAACCGGATTGCCGCTGGCGAGGTGGTGGAACGGCCCGCTTCGGCGGTCAAGGAGCTGGTGGAAAACGCCATTGATGCCGGCGCCACCCGCGTCACCGTGGAAATCGCAGATGGCGGCAAGACGCTGATCCGGGTAACGGATGACGGTTGCGGCATGGCGCCGGAGGACCTGCCTTTGGCGCTCTCGCGCCATGCGACCTCCAAAATCGACGGTTCGGACTTGTTGAACATCCATACCTTCGGGTTCCGCGGCGAGGCGCTGCCGTCGCTGGGGGCTGTGGGGCGGCTGACGATCACCAGCCGGGCAGCCGGGCATGAGGCGGCGCAGATCCGCGTCTCCGGCGGCAGGCTGGAACCGGTGAAGCCGGCCGCTTTGCGGATGGGCACCATTGTCGAACTGCGCGATTTGTTTTTTGCCACCCCGGCGCGGCTCAAGTTCATGCGCACTGACCGGGCCGAGAGCCAGGCGATCTCCGACACGGTGAAACGGCTGGCAATGGCGGAGCCTGCGGTTGGCTTTACCATGCGCGACGTGTCCGGAGGCGGTGAGGGCCGGGTGACCTTTCGCGCCGATCCATTGCCGGGGGATTTGTTTGATGCGCTGCACGGGCGGCTCGCCTCGGTTCTGGGGCGCGAATTTGCAGAGAACGCGTTGAAGATTGATGCCACCCGCGAGGGGATCCGGCTTTTTGGCTATGCGGCACTGCCGACCTATTCGCGCGGGGCGGCGGTGGCGCAGTTCCTGTTTGTCAACACCCGGCCGGTGAAGGATAAGACGCTGACCGGCGCGCTTCGGGCCGCCTATTATGATTTCCTCAGCCGCGACCGGCACCCTGCGGCGGCGCTGTTCATCGATTGCGACCCGCAACTGGTCGACGTGAACGTGCACCCCGCCAAATCCGAAGTGCGCTTCCGGGATCCGGGGCTGGCGCGCGGGCTGATTGTTTCAGCCCTGCGTCATGCGCTGGCAGAGGCCGGGCACCGGGCCTCAACCACTGTGGCCGGCGCCACGCTGGGGGCGATGAAGCCGGAACAGCCTACGGCCACCGGCGCGCCGCGGATCTATCAGATGGACCGGCCGTCGTTGGGCGCACGCAACAGTGCTTACGCGGCGCAATCCCCCGGTTTGCCGCCAACGTCTTCCTTTGATGCGCCGCCATCGCCAGGCTTTGCAGAATTGCAGACGGCCTACAGCGGGCGTGTCACAGAGCCTTTGACGGGTTCAACGGCCCCGGGTCAGCTGCCAGCTGCGTCCGAAGCCGCCGCGCCCGGGGCCGAACAGCTGCCGCTGGGTGCGGCGCGCGGCCAGGTGCATGAAAACTACATTATCGCCCAGACTGCCGACGGCATGGTGATCGTCGACCAGCACGCCGCGCATGAGCGGCTGGTCTATGAGAAACTGAAACAGCAGATGACAGAGACTGGCGTTGCGGCCCAGGCGCTGTTGATTCCGGAGATTGTCGAGCTGAGCGACAATGACTGCGCGTGCCTTTTAAGCGTGGCAGAGGAATTGGCGAAATTCGGCCTTGGCATCGAGGCCTTTGGCGGTAACGCTGTTGCCGTGCGGGAAACCCCGGCGATCCTGGGCGAGGTCAACGCCGAAGCAATGATCAAGGACATTCTGGATGAACTGTCGGACCAGGGTGAAAGCCAGCTGGTGCAGGTCAAGATCGAAGCAATCCTGAGCCGGGTGGCCTGCCATGGCTCGATCCGTTCAGGCAGGCGGATGCGGGGCGAGGAGATGAATGCACTGCTGCGCGAGATGGAGGCAACGCCTCATTCCGGCCAGTGCAATCATGGCCGCCCCACTTATGTGGAACTGAAACTGGCTGATATCGAGCGCCTGTTCGGGCGCAGTTGAACAAGAACCCCCGGTAAAGGGAGGACGAGCAGTGACACTGGAACAGGCCCAATGGGCCATTTACGCGCTGGCTGGGCTGGCCGCGGTTCTGGCCTTGGCGGGGCTGCGGCTGCGAGGCGCCGCCCGGCAGCTGGAACAGGCCAACGGCGATCTTCGCAGTCACAATGCAGGGCTGAAAGCCGAGGTTGCGCGGCTTCCGGAGCTGGCGGATGAGCTGTCCACTTTGCGCCGCACCAGCGAGAATGAGCGCACTGCCCGTTACCAGGCAGAGGCCCAGGTGCAGGCGCTTAAGGCGGAGCACACGGCGCGGCTGGAAGAGCTGAAACAGATGAATAGCCAGATGGAGCACAAGTTTGCCTCCTTGGCCTCAGGCGTGCTGAAGCAGAACTCGGAAAACTTCCTGAGCCTGGTCAGCGAGCGGTTTCAGGCGCACAGCAAATCCGCGGATGCGGATCTGGCCAAGCGCCACGCTGCAATTGAGGGACTGGTAAAGCCGCTGGATCAGAAGCTGGGCCAGTTCGGTGAGCGGATCAAGGAAATCGAGAAGGCCCGCAACGAGGCCTACGGCGCGATCCAGACACAGGTGAAGCATCTGGCCGAGGGCCAGGCCATGCTGGGCGGCGAAACCCGCAAGCTGGTGCAGGCGCTGCGGGCGCCCAAGACCCGCGGCCGCTGGGGCGAGATGCAGCTGCGCCAGGTGTTCGAGATGGCCGGCATGGCCGAGCATGTGGATTATGAGCTGGAGAAAAGCGTTGGCACGGATGACGGGCTGCGCCGCCCCGATGCGGTGGTGCGCATCCCCGGCGGCAAGAGCATTGTTGTGGACGCCAAGACCCCTTTGGAGGGTTATCTGGATGCGCTGGAAGCGGAGACGCCCGATCAGCAGCAGGCGGCGCTGCTGCGTCATTCGGGCCATGTGAAATCCCATGTGCGTCAGCTTGCGTCGAAATCCTATCAAAGCGCGCTGGGCGAGACGCCGGACTTTGTGGTGATGTTCATCCCCGGTGAGACGTTTGTGTCCGCGGCGGTGGAGGCGGATCCCGGACTGATTGAATATGCGTTTGAAAACAAGGTCCTGATCGCCACGCCAACCACCCTGATGGCGCTGGTCAAATCGATTGCCTATGGCTGGCAGCAGGAAAAGATGGCGGAAAACGCCGTTGAGGTGCAAAAGACCGCGAAGGAGCTGTACGACCGGCTGTCGACGTTCTCCAGAAACCTGGCGTCAGTCGGCCGGTCGCTGTCGTCCTCGGTAAATAGTTACAACAAGGCAGTGGGTTCTCTGGAAGCGCGGGTGCTGCCTTCGGCCCGCAAGTTCGAAGCCATGGGCGTTGTTGCGCAAGACGCGGAGTTAGAGGCCCCCGGACAGGTGGAAACTGAACCGCGCCAGGTGGCCCTGCTGGCAGACGAATAGATGCAGCTGCCGCTGATCTGGCGCGCGGGCGCTACGGGGGAGGCCTCGCTGCTGCGGGCAGCGGAGGTCGAGGCCGAGCGTATTGTGGCGCTGTTGCGGATAGCGGTCTCGGCCGGGCTGCTGGCGGCATTGGTGCTGGCGGTTGATGCGGTGCAGACGGTGGAGCAGGATTATCTGTGGCACCAGATCGGTCTCGCGGCGGCAACAATGCTGGCCTATATGGCGGTAGGGGTTTTAAGCTTTGCGGCAATCCGCCAAGGCGTTTTCCGGCGCTGGATGATCTGGGCCGCGGTTACGGCAGACGGGGTGTTCCTGTTCTTGAACGCCTGGCTGTCGCTGTTGAATTCCGGGCTTTCGGGCGAGGTTGTCTTTTCCATGCCAGCCACATGGATGGCGCCGCTGATCCTGGCCTTTGGTGTGCTGCGCTTTAATCCGCTGCTGTTGAGCTACCAGGTGCTGTTGGTCGCAGCGGGGTTTGTGTGGCTGGTCCTATGGGAACCTGCTTACATCTCTGCAGATGCGGTACAGCGTGTTCACCTGTCGATGGCTACGCCGCCCAATCTGATGCGGGTTCTGATGATAACGCTGGCTGGGGCGGTGCTGATCGTTGCAGCCCTGCGGATGCGCGGGCTGCTGCACCGGTCGATCGAGGAGGCGCGGCAGAAGGCCAATCTGACCCGCTACCTGCCGGCCCAGATGGCAGGCCGACTGGCAGGCGGCGGGCTGCAGGCGTTGCAGGAAGGCCGCCAGCAGAAAATGGCGATCCTGTTCATAGATATCCGCGGTTTCACCAGCTGGTGTGAAGGCCGCGAGCCGCAGGAGGTCAGTGGCCTGATCACCGAGTTCCGCACCCGTGTCGAAATGGTGGCGGGCCGGACTGGCGGGCTGATCGACAAATACATCGGCGACGCAGCGATGATCCTGTTTGAGGGGGGCCGGGCCGCGGTGCGGGCGCTCGACTGCGCCGAAGGGCTGCTTGCAGAGATGGAGGACTGGCGCCAGAAACGGGAGGCCGTTGGAGAAACCGGCCTGGCTGCAGGGATCGGAGTACATTGGGGCGAGGTGTTTTCAGGTGTCACCGGCACACAGGCCCGGCTGGAGTATTCCGTGTTCGGAGACACGGTGAACGCTGCTGCGCGGCTGGTGCAGCTGACAAAGACGACCGGCATGGCGCTGATCGCGTCTTCAGCCTTATTGAAGGAAGCCGGGATAGAGCCCGCGCGCCGAGGCTTGGTTACGCTGCCGACGGAGCATTTGCGCGGGCGCCGCAGCGGGCTTGCGCTGTTCGGAAAGATGCTGGGCTAAGCAGAGTTCCATTTGGCTCAGATCAAAGACTTAGGCGTTTGCCCTGCTGTTTGCTATGCTGAGGCAGCGAACAGAAGGAATGGACCAATGCTGGAGATCTCAGCCCGCAAGGTGGCACAGGTGGCGATGATGGCCAGGGAATTGGGCCGCGCCGAAGGTGAGCTGCGCGCTTTCATCGACCGGATGGGCGAGGACCAGCAGGCGGAGCTAGTCGGCATTATGTGGGTCGGCCGCGGCAGTTTCGAGCCGGAGGAGCTGGGCGAGGCGATTTATACCGCCCGGCAGGAAGCGACAACGCCGACCGTCGATTACCTGCTCGGAACGCCGCATCTGGCTGACAATCTGGAAGCCGGCCTGGAGGCGCTGGGAATAGATGTGAACGATGTTGAGGACGATGTGATCGGCCGCTAGGGGCCGCGCTGCTCTGCACAGTAAAAGGGCGCCGCGATCTGGCGCCCTTCGTTGTTTCAAGCATCCATCAGGCCTTGCTGTCGACGACCTCAAGGTGCTGAGCCAGTTTGCCGATCTCACCCATCCATTTTTCGACCAGGCCCAGGTCGCTGGGGGCGGCGTGAACGCCGGCAGCGATCTTGCCGTTCATGGCAGCCTCGATGGCAAAGGACACCGGATAGGAGACCAGACGCGCCATTGCGGTGCCGCGCGCGTCACCCCAGGCGTCCATCACATAAGTCTTGTGCCAGACCTCGGCGCCGTCTTTCTCGGCCTTCAGGCCGACGCAGAGCACCACCCGGTCCGGCTCGCCTTCGTCATTGGCGTTTTCGGTCCAGAACTGATCAGACATCTCCTTGAGGCGGGCGTCGCCTTCGAGGCCGGTGAGGGTTTCGACCTCCTTGAAGACATCCGCCCAGGCATCGGCCCAGCCGTTTAGGCGCAGGGTGCCGCGGACGAATTCCTTTACCTTCCAGTCCTCGCCGAACTCGTACTGGCCGATGAAGGGGATCGAGTCGCGGTTCGGGTAGACTTCGAAGCTTTCCGGGGCGGGCAGCGGCGCGTCGTAGGAGGAGATTGCGTCCCAGGGGCGGGCGACCTCCAGTTCTTTGAAGTCGCGGATCGATTTTGACGGCGACCGCAGCGCCTTCAGGACGCCCAGCGGCGACCAGCTGAATTTGTAGCGGAACGGGTTTGGGGTTTTGGGG
>NZ_JAXMOX010000224.1:0-6952 GCF_034669605.1 Leisingera sp. | reverse complement strand
GCCGGCCTCCGCCGCCCGATTATTTTAGGGCGGTCAGGGTCAGCTTTCCCTTGACCCTTTCAGCCACAAACTCGATGTTCTCGCCCGGCTTCAGCTGCTCCAGCATTGCGTCATCGGCGACCCGGAACACCATGGTCATCGCAGGCATCTCCAAGTCCACCAACTCCTCGTGAATGATGGTGACTTTGCCGGACTTGGGGTCGACTTTTTTGACCGTGCCCGCGGTGAAGGTGCCCTCGCTGCCCTCAAGCACGGCAACCGCTCCGTGCATGCCGGATTCGTAGTGGCCGGGGATCAGGCAGGCGAACTCGAACGTGCCGGGGTTGGAGAACGTCCACACGATTTCCCCGCTTGCCCCTGGATCAAGGCGCACCGAGTTCGGGTCGTCATGCTCCATGTCCATCTTGGCCATAAGCTCTTTGTGGTGGACGTTGCGCTCTGCCGTATCGAGCACGAACTCATGCTCCAGCTCACCGGCGTTGGTGATCACGAATTTAACCGTCTCGCCCTTGGCAAAGGAAAAGCTGGACGGCTCGAACAGCATTTCGCCGTCATCGGTCTCCGTCATGGTGACGGCGATTTCGCGATCCGCATGGGCGGCCTCGCCGGGTTTGCCTACTTCCATCTCGTCATGGTGTCCGCCGCCGTGGCTGCCGGCGGCAAGGGCCGGGGTGGCCGCCCACGCGGCAACAAGGGCTGCGGAAAGGATCTTGTTCATGTCTGTCTCCTCATTTGGTTTGGTTGGGTGCCAGGGGCTGGTCAGCCCTTGGCGGCTGGTTTCGGGGTGACTTGGGTCTGGGCGTTGTCGGCACGATTGAGCTCCGGCAGCTCGCCGGTCCACTCATAGGCCTGGGTGCCGGGCGGGTTTTCGTACCAGCCGGGATCGCTGTAGTCGTTTGCATCGATGCCTTCGCGCACCTTCACAACCGAGAACATGCCGCCCATCTCCAGCGGTCCGTGCGGCCCCCAGCCGGCCATCATCGGCACGGTATTGTCGGGCAATGGCATCGACATTTCGCCCATATCTGCCATGCCCGCGGTGCCCATCGGCATGTATTCCGGCTGCAGCTTGCGGATCTGGCCCGCCAGCTTGCGCTTGTCGGTGCCGATGAAGGTGGGCACGTCGTGGCCCATGGCGTTCATGGTGTGGTGCGACTTGTGGCAGTGGATCGCCCAGTCGCCCGGATGCACCGCGTCGAACTCGTAAGCGCGCATGGCGCCAACGGGAATGTCGATCGACACCTCCGGCCAGCGCGCGCTTTCGGGCACCCAGCCGCCATCGGTGCAGGTGACCTCGAAATCATAGCCGTGCATGTGGATCGGGTGGTTGGTCATCGTCAGGTTGCCGGTCCGCACCCGCACCCGGTCGCCCTGGTTGACCACCAAGGGGTCGATGTCAGGGAAGATTCGGCTGTTCCAGGTCCAGAGGTTGAAATCCGTCATCTCCATCACCCGCGGCACATAGGAGCCGGGGTCAATATCGAAAGCGTTCAGCATGATCAGGAAGTCCCGGTCCACCGGCATGAAGGCCGGATCCCTGGGATGCACGATGAACATGCCCATCATGCCCATGGCCATCTGCACCATCTCATCCGCGTGCGGGTGGTACATGAAGGTGCCGGACTTGATCAGGTCGAACTCGTAGACATAGGTCTTGCCCGGCGGGATGCCCGGATGGCTGAGCCCGCCAACCCCGTCCATGCCCGAGGGCAGGATCATCCCGTGCCAATGCACCGAGGTATGTTCCGGCAGCTTGTTGGTGACGAAGATGCGGACCCGGTCGCCCTCCACCGCCTCGATGGTGGGGCCGGTGGACTGGCCGTTGTAGCCCCACAGATGCGCGGTCATGCCTTCGGCCAGCTCACGCTCGACCGGTTCGGCGACCAGATGGAATTCCTTCACCCCGTTGTTCATCCGGAACGGCAGCGTCCAGCCGTTCAGGGTGACGGTCGGGTTATAGTCCGGTCCGGTGGACGGGGCCAGCGGCGGCTGGGTTGCCGCGGTGTCCATGCTGGCAGCTTCGGGCAGGCCCATGTTGGCGGTCTTGCCCCAGGCCTGGCTGGAGACCAGCGCGGCACCTGCGGCGCCGGCTCCCAGCAATTGACGTCGGTTCATCATGTCATGTGGTCCTTTCAATGGCCTGCACCGCCGCCAGCGGCGATCTCTGCGCCGCCGCCCTGCGGGGCCGATCCTGCGCCGCCGCCATAGATCGCGGCGCTGACATTTGCCTGGGCCAGCCAGAAGTCGCGCTTGGCATTGGCCGCTTCCAGCGAGCTCGCCAGTTTTTCGCGCACGTCGGTCAGAAGTTCGAAGGTATTGGTGATCATGCCGTTGTAGCTGAGCAGCCCTTCCTCCTCGATTGTCCGGCGCAGCGGCACCAGCACGTCGCGGTAATGGCGCGCGATCTCATAGGAGGAATGATAGGCTAGCTCGGCACTGCGGGCCTCCGAGCGTACATTCACCGCCCGTTCCGCCAGCGTATTGGCCGCCTGCATGTAGGTCAGTTCAGCCTTGCGCATCCGCGCTTTGCCGGTGTCGAATACCGGAATTGCGAATTCCAGCTCCAGTTGCGGCAGGGTTTCGGTGTTCGTCACCCCGTCCTCGCGCTCACGTTCGGACTCCGCCCCGGCAATCAGCTCCAGATCTGTGATCAGCCGGGTCCGGTCGGTCAGGCCAAAGGCGCGGGCCTGTGCCTCAAGCCCTAGCTTGGCGACCTGCAGATCCACCCGGTTCTTCAGCGCCGCCGCCTCGATTGAGGACACTTTGGGCAAAGACCTTGGCAAGGATGGCAGCGCATCGGGCACATAGTAGTTGGCATCGCTGCCCCACAGGCCCATTAACCGCGTCAGCTCTTCCTTGGCGAGCTTTGCTTCCAATCGGGCCCGGGCGACCTGGCCTGCCAGTTCGGCATTGAAGGCAAACTCCCGCGCCTGCCCCGCCTTGTTCAGCGCACCGGTCTTGCCGAGCTGGCTGGCCAGTTCCGCCCCCGCTGCCGCTGTCCCGCTGGCCTGACGCAGATAACTCAGCCGTTCAAACGCGGCCACGGCATTGATCCAGGCCTGCCGTGTCTGCCCGGCCAGCGCCAAGGTGTCATTCACCGCATTCAGCTGCGCCTGCTGGAACTGCGCCTCAGCCACGGCAATGCGCTGCTTGCGGGTTTTTACGTCCAGCAGATTGACCGCAATGGTGGATTCCAGCGCCCGGTACAGGCCCAGCTCCGGCGCCCCGATCCCCATCAGGCCGATGGACACCACCGGATTCTCCGGCGTCATCTGCTGCCAAGCCTCGGCTGCCGACAGCCCGACCGCAGCATAAGATGCCTGCAGCCCCTTGTTGTTCAGAAGCGCAGCCTGCACCGCAGTATCGGCGGAGATTGTCTTGCCCTGCACAAGACTGCGGACCTCCCGGGCCAAGGCCTCGTTATCGGCCTGTGTCTGCGCAAAGGCCGTGCGTTTCCCGATGGCCGCCGAGGTCTGGCTGGCCACCTCTTGAAACCCGGACTGCGGGCTAGTGTATATCTCCGGCACAGCGGCCGAGCAGGCGGCAAGCACCATGGGCGACGCCAGAACGGCGCGCCAAACTTTTACTGTCATCAGTGGTCCTCCTGCTGCTGCTCATTGACCCCGCGCCAGGACCCGGGGCCGCTGGGCTCGTTGTTTTCAAAGCCCGCGAGCGGAGACTGGTAGTTCAAAGTACGATAAGGGCCGGATTGCGCCGCCGCACGCTCCAGGGCTGCGGTTTCGGGCAGCGCTGCGGGATTGCTGGCGCACGCCCCCAGCAGCAGGGCGCCCGCCCCGGCCAGAAAGAGAGATTTCATCTGTTTTTCCTGAGATTGATCTGTAGGAGTTCTGCACTTGAGCGCAGAACAGCTCTAATGACCGCTGATGCGGTTCAGATTCTCAGGTTTTTGGAGGGCGCAGGACCTTGATCTGGTCCTGAGAGGGAAGCTGGGCGGAACCCATTACCCAGCGGACCGGCCGCTGCACGACGATTGCATCCGCCTGCCGCATCGAAAGCACCGCAACAGCCATACAGGCGCCTGCGCAGCAGTTTCCGGCATCGGCAGCATTCCAGGGAGCGGCCGGCCCATCGTGGGCGGCACTGTGGGAGACGTCATGCACCGCGCCTGAGACGGCCGCACCGGCATCGCTGCCCGCATGATGCGAAACCGCTGAATTGCCGTGATGGCCCGCGAGGGAATGCGCGGCGGATGGCAGCGAAAATCCCAGCGCAAGGATCACTGCAAATGCAGCAGCTACCCTGATCAGCCGGAGAATATGTGCCAAACACGCCATAGGGACATTTCTCAAGGCAGGAACGGCGTGCGTCAAGACAGGAATGATGCATCTCCTGCACAAATTTGCGTGCCCTTAAAGAAATTCCGGGCTTTGCACAGAATTCCGCCGAGGCATGCATTGCGTCCAGCAAACCTTCCCGCGTAGGAGGCGCAGCTGAAACTGGAAACAATGGAGAATCAACGGTTAAGCGAAATTACCCGTCAGTTTCCTGAGACTGTGCATGCCTCAGAACACTGCCCGGAACGTCATGCCATCTTGGCTAAAACCGGTTTGGTTTCAAGTTGGCTCCCTTCGGTCAGCCTTAATCAGCTGGCGCGGGCTGTAATGCGGCTTCCGGTCCTTTGATAGCGGCCTGGTGCTTTCCTGCTGCTGGCCTGATCCAGCGCAGGCGCAACGCATTGGTCAGAACAAATACGCTGGACAGTGCCATAGCGCCTGCTGCTAACACAGGTGACAACAACGGCCCACCGAATGGGTAGAGCACCCCCGCCGCGATCGGGATCAGCAGCGTATTGTAGCCGAACGCCCAGAATAGGTTTTCCCGGATGTTGCGCATGGTACGCTGGCTAACTTCAAAGGCGTTGACAACTCCGTTGAGGTCACCAGACATCAGCACGACATCGGCAGTCTCAATGGCCACATCGGTTCCAGTACCGATAGCAATACCTACGTCCGCAGCGGCAAGGGCCGGTGCATCATTGATACCGTCTCCGACAAAGGCCAGCTTGCCGCCATCCGCACGCAGGTTGTCGAGCGCAGCAACCTTGCCCTCGGGCAGCACCTCGGCAACCACATGGTCAATCCCGAGATCGCCGGCGATTGCTTGAGCCGTCACTAAATTGTCTCCGGTGATCATGGCAACTTTGAGTCCCAGCCGGTGCAGCGCTTCAATAACACCGGGCGTTGTCGGCTTGACCGGATCGGCCACGGCAATCACGGCGGCAATCCGTCCGTCAACAGCAGCATAGAGCGGTGTCTTGCCCTTGCTGGCCAGCGCATCGCTTTGCCCGGCCAGCGCCCCAAGATCCACACCCTCGCGTTCCATAAACCGGTCCGCGCCGATCAGCACCTGACGACCTCCGACCGATGCCTGAATGCCAAAGCCGGTGATCGAGTCAAAGCTGTCTGCGTCCGGCAGTTTGATCCCCCGCACTTCCGCCGCCGCAACAATAGCCTTGGCAATTGGATGCTCCGAACGTTCCTCTGCAGCGGCCACCAGCCGCAGCACCTCGTCTTCGGTCTGGCCACCGGCCAGGATCAAGTCGGTCAGCTCCGGCCGGCCAGCGGTCAGCGTACCGGTCTTGTCGAGCGCAACCACGGTGCTTTCCTGCAATAGCTGCAGCGCATCCCCTTTGCGGAACAGCACTCCCATTTCGGCAGCCCGGCCGGTCCCGACCATGATCGAGGTCGGTGTCGCAAGGCCCATTGCACAGGGGCAGGCAATAATCAGTTCCGCCACCCCTGCGACCAGAGCGAGGCTGAGTGCAGGCTCGGGGCCGAACAGAAACCAGGCCGCAATCGTCAGCACCGCAACCGCCATCACGGCAGGCACGAACCAGGCGGTAATCCGGTCCACCAACCCCTGGATCGGGAGCTTCGCTCCCTGCGCCTGCTCGACCATCCGGATGATCTGCGCCAGCATCGTGTCGCTGCCCACCTTCGCCGCCTGGAAAGTCAAGGCGCCGGTGCCGTTCACGGTGGCACCCACCACTTCCGAGCCTTCGGATTTCTGCACTGGAACGGGCTCACCTGTGATCATGCTTTCATCGACATAAGAGGAGCCGCTCAGAACCACACCATCCACAGCTATCTTTTCGCCCGGCCGCACGTGAACGATATCGCCCACCACGATGTCCTCGACCGCGCGCTCCGCCACTTCGCCTCCGCGCTCGACCCGCGCGGTTTTCGCCTGCAGCCCGACAAGTTTGCGGATCGCCTCGCCCGTGCGGCCCTTGGCACGTGCTTCCAGCAGGCGGCCCAGCAGGATCAGAACGACAATCACTGCGGCGGCCTCGTAATAGACATTGGCCGTCCCCAAAGGCAGCACTGAGGGCGCGAAGGTTGAAACCAGCGAAAACCCGTAAGCCGCAGATGTGCCAAGCGCGACAAGCGAGTTCATGTCAGGCGCGCCCTTGAAGAGAGCCGGAAAGCCCTTGGTGTAGAATTGCAAGCCCGGCCCGAACAGGACGATCGTGGTCAGCAGGAATTGAAGGAAATAGCTGGTCTTCATTCCGATCACGCCTGAAATGAATTCGTGCATGCCCGGAATCACATGGCTGCCCATCTCGATCAGGAACACTGGCAGGGCAAGAACGGCTGCAACGAGCGTCCGCCGGGCCAGATGCTGGATTTCTTCCGCCTTGCGGTCCTCCGCGCTGTTCCGTGCGCTCGATTTCGGCTGCGCCGGATACCCGGCCGCCGTAGCCAGTGCTGCAATTTCGGCGGGTGATGTGACACCGGCTGCAAACCGGACCGTCGCGGTTTCAGTAGCCAGGTTGACGGCAGCGTCTAATATTCCCGCTCCCGCCTTTAGCGCCCGCTCCACGCGGCCAACGCAGGATGCGCAAGTCATGCTTTGGATTGCCAGTGTGGCTTCGTCGGTCACGGCGGGATATCCGGCCTCGTTCAAAACCGCGGCCAGGTCTGCAGGAGAG
>NZ_JAXMOX010000223.1:0-6952 GCF_034669605.1 Leisingera sp. | reverse complement strand
TTTTCGGTCCTTGCACGACCTGGAATGTCCCGATCCGTCCCCCGCCGCTGTCCGGCATATTTGAGGTGCCGGTCAGCGGCTCCCTTATCGCATGGGAGCCAAGGATCAGCCTAAGACAAGAGTGTCAGCAGCGGCCGTGCCCGGGGCAAACAGATGAAACGTCCAATCGGTGAAAAACATGATTTCGCCGGCAAGCCGAAGCCTTGCAGCGCGGCATCGCGGCTGGCACCCTCGTGCTCCGCGCTTCATTCACTGCAAACACGCAATCAAGTTGGCGGAGCCGTTCGGACGCGCGGGCCAAATTGCCCATTCACAGAAGGCCGGATACTCTCTCATTGTCGCCGGCTGAACACTTTCATCACTCGTCAGCCACCTCCGGCCTCCTGCTAGGTTCAAGCGCCTAGCGCACCGCACCCGCCCGCCGCTGCATGCTGCCTTATTTTTGGTAGCGCGCGGCAGTAAGGCCCTCCAGTGAGATTTCGGGCGCCCTGCCCAGCACGGTGTCGGCAACCGCACGCCCTGAACCGCAGGCCATCGTCCAGCCCAATGTTCCGTGACCGGTGTTGAGGAACAGATTTTCATACTGTGTCGGCCCCAAGACCGGTGTGCCATCCGGCGTCATGGGCCGCAGGCCGGTCCAGCCTTCCGCGCGCGAGATATCTCCGCCCTTGGGGAACAGATCGGAGATCACATGTTTGACCGTATTGGTGGCATGTGGCCCTAAACGGTTGGAATAGCCCGCAATCTCGGCCTGGCCTGCAACGCGGATGCGGTCGCCCAGCCGTGTGATCGCAACCTTGTGGGTCTCGTCCATTATCGTGGACTGCGGCGCGCAGGCATCGTTTATCACCGGCAAAGTGACGGAATAACCTTTTACGGGATAAACCGGCAGTTTGATCCCGATGGGGTTCAGCACGCCTGCGGCATAGCTGCCCATAGCGCAAACATAGGCATCGCCCGAGATGCGCCCGGCAATCTCGGTATCAACGCCCGCGATCTTGCCGTCCTCGACCGCGATGGATCTGATCGCCTGGCCGTATTGAAACTCGACCCCCATCGCGATGCATTTTTCGGTCAGCGCGATGGTGAACATCCGGCAGTCCCCGGTGCGGTCCGCAGTCAGCCGCAGGCCGCCGACGAATTTATTCCGCACTTCGGCCAGCGCCGGCTCCGCGCCGATACAGCCATCGCGGTCCAGCACTTCGTAGGGAGAGCCGTATTCCGCCAGAACGTCCTGATCGGCCTTCGACGCTTTCAACTGTTTCGCCGTGCGGAAAAGCTGCAAGGTGCCCTGCTGCCGCCCGTCGTACTCGATGCCCGTCTCAGCGATCAGATCCGGCATGACATCGCGCGAATAGCTGGACACCCGCACCATGCGCCCCTTGTTGACGCGGTAGCTTTCCGCGTTGCAGTTGCGCAGCATCTGCGCGCACCATTTCCACATCACCGGGCTGATCAACGGCCAGATAAACAGCGGGCGGCGTTTCATAAACATCCATTTGACGGCTTTCAGCGGAATGCCCGGGGCGGCCCAAGGCGAGGTCATCCCATAACTGAGCTGCCCCGCGTTGGCATAGCTCGTCTCCTGCCCCGGCCCCATCTGGCGGTCGATCACCACGACTTCCGCGCCTTGCTTGGCCAGGTAGTAAGCGGTTGTGATGCCGATGACGCCGGCGCCCATAACGACGATTTTCATAACAATTTCCCTTATAACGCAGGGCCGGGCACCATTGGCACCACACCTGCAGTGAATGTTACTGCTGCCCCTTTTCCCTCCGGAATACGGGGCACAAGTGTTATCGGGTTCGCGCCCCCCTGCACGCCCGGCCCAGGATTGGCGGATCCGCGATTGAAACCGTCATGTGCCATTGATCCCCAGGCTGCGGCCGGCTGGTCGCCGCCGGCATCCGCCGGTGATTTCCGCCTGCACCCCATGAAAGCCCGCCCCTTCGCACAAGCGGTCCGGCGGAACTCTCAGCATGCCATCCGCAAGCCCTTCAGAATGTGGAAATTCATCCACGCTGATCCCGGTGTTCGGGATGCGGCTGGCGGGCCTTCCGATGCGGGGGGAGTTGGGCATGGGGCGTCTCCTCTTGCGGCCTTGCGTGACGTTCGCAGGGCCTAGATCGCAAGCTTGACTCCGCTCACAATCAGTTTGCTGATGGACCCGTCCTCGCACAACAACGGCGCACGTTGGCCCACCCGCATGCCTATCAATGTCGCTCCTAGAAGCGAGGCAACGGGGATCACGCCGCGGATCGGCTCCGGTCCCGCATGATGAACCAGCAACCCGGTCTGTGGTGCTTCGCCATCAACCGTATATGTGACATGGCTTCCACCCACCGCCAAATCACTGCAATGCACATCGGCCATCGGCCGGGCGTTCATCAGTTTGTTTGCCAGCACATAGGACAGCAGGGTCGTCTGCGGCTGCACTGCGGCCGCGCAATCGTCGAGATGCTCTTGCAGCTTCCGGTGATCGGCTTCCGGCAATGCGATCGGTGTGCTGCGCAATCCCCTGAATACGGCCTGGTCAGGACCTCTGGTTTGTGCGGTTTGAAACGGATCGAACATGGCTTCTCCTCGGGCGAAAGCGCCCCGCTTGCGTATCAGAGTAATGAGAAGGCCCCGGGGGATATGGCAGGCGCCGTCGCGCCTAGTCCGCCCGGGGAAGCGGGCGGTTCAGCAGTAGAAATCGCAACAGATCTGCATGTTCCATCATGGGTGGAAATCTATGACCGGGGAAAGCATTCGTCAATCAGTCCCGGAATTATAAGCGCGGCACCGGATTTCGTGAACCAGGCGGTACTGGCTAAAGCGGTCCATTCCGGGCGTGCTGCAGATGACCCCTCTCGCAGGCAATACCGCCTGCTGGGTTGCGAACACATCATCGTGCGCGCCCCAACAGGCGGTCCGTGACGTACCCGAACATCTCGCCAAGCAGCTTGGTGCCGGACGTCTCCGTCAAAACAGCGCGCAGCGCAGCGGTCTCTATTAGGCGGCCGCCGCCGACACCAGGATGCATTGCGTGAAACTGCTGGGTCAACACCTCAGGGGATGCATCTGACCGGCCTATCGCTGAAACAACCGGCATTCAAATTGCCAGAAGCGCAGCGAATACCTCGATCCGGAACGTCAGTTTTTTGCAAGAAGCGCTTCCGGGTTCAGGCCACGCTGTTCGGCACTCGCCCGCACCGCATCCTGCAAGGCGGTGCTTCTTTTCAACAGAGACCGGAACCGTGCAACGTCCAGCACAAGAAGCGTCGTCGGAGCGATCGCGCGGGCTTCGGCACTGCGGGCGTTCTTCGACAGGATGGCCACCTGCCCGAACATTTCGCCCCGGCCCAGCCGCCAGGTCTGACCGGCTGTTTCCAGCTCCACCGCACCGGAGGCAATGAAGAACACATTTTTCACAGTGCCGTCCTTGCGCAAGACGATGCTGCCGGCATTGGCATACCGGGTTTTCAATGCGCGTCCCAGTTGCCGGATTGTCCTGTCGTCCATATCTGCAAACAGGGGAAACTGCCGCACGAGTTCGAGGCGCTGCACGGCAATATCGAGCGGCGGGCGCTCTTCTTCCTGGGCGCGGCGCGCCATCAGGTCCTGCATCAGGTTTGTGTGGACTTCCGCACCGATCAAGCCGTCCTCGCGCATGGCAGTGTATTCCCGCTCCTCAAGCCGAAGGGCGGTGCGGCGGATGAAGCGCCGTTCCAGTTTCTCGGCATAGCCGGGGTATTGCAGCCGAAGACCATCCAGCGCCGTCTCCACCATTTCGATCCGCCGCGCGAGCATTTCGAGCAAAAGGTCTGCAACCCGCCGCCTATGGATACGGCGGATGCGCCCTTCGATGAAGGCATCGAGATCGCGCAGGGTCAGCCGTTGCGACAGCAGCAGCTCGAACCGGTCTGCCGTCAGGCGCACGAGCGGGGCCGACAGCCCCAGCTTGGCGTGAAGCAGCCCTGCCAGCCTGAAGGCGCGGCCATAGGCGACCGACCTGCGCGCGGCCTGCTGATAGCCGTTGCGCCCCTTTGCGCGCGCGCCTTCGATCAACCTGTCAGCATCCAGCAAGGTCTTTTCCGCCATGCGGGCCGAGATCGTGCGTTCGCGGACGCGCTGGATAATCGTGTCCCGTTCGAAACCGGCAAGCGCGATCAGCCCCAGGGTGATCCGGTCGCGTTTAAGAATTTCCTCGCTTTCTTCGGTGGCTTTCACAGCTTCGTCCAGCCGTTCGCCGAACAGCTTGGCCTCGGAGCGCACAACATCGCGGGGCAGAGCGTAATCTTCGGTTGTCCGCGCCACATCCTCCCGGACGGTCTGCAGGGCGACGGCAACCACTTGCCGCGACATCACCTCGTCAATTGGTGACAGGCGGTCAAGCCCCAGCCTGCGGATGACGGTCCGCAGTGTCGTGCCCTGCACCAGCAGCGTGAACAGGGTGAAACCTGTTGCAAGGATACCGACCAGACGCTTGACCTCGACAGGGACGAGCAGGCTTTCGGTGACGGCAAGCGCCAGTGCAAGGGTGACAGCCCCACGCAGCCCGCCCCACAGGATCGCGGTCCGGTAAGCCGGTTCGACAGCGGGCGACACCTTGATCAGCGTCAGCAAGGGCAGCAGCCCGAACAGGATGACCGCACGCGCCGCAATCGCCGCGAGGATTACAACACCGATCAGGACAAAATCGTAGAGCTGAACCGCTTCCAGCAGCCGGGGGATCAGCAATGCCGTTAGGATGAAGATCAGTGCCCCGGCCCAATGAGCCAGCAACCCCCAAACCTCGCCCAGGCTGGTCCACGCCTGGGGCGGCAGGCGCCCCGGCCCGGCCAGGTTAAGTGTCAGGCCTGCGGCAACAACAGCGATCACCCCCGACGCGCCGACAATCTGTTCCGATCCGATATAGGCGAGGTAGGGCAGCGCGGCGGAGACCGAGATCACTGCCAGCTCATGGGCGCTGAACAGCGCCATCATCCAGATCGCGATGCGCGCTGCCAGCCAGCCGGTCAGCGCACCGCCAAGGATCAGAACAGGAAACTGTGCCAGGGCCTCGCCCAGGTCCGGGTCCGGCACCCCCAGCATCACAAAGCCCATGAACAGTCCGAACAGTGCGATGGCTGCGGCGTCGTTCAACAGGCTTTCACCTTCGATGATCCGGGACAGGCGGCGGGGGGCCGAGATCGACCGGAAGATCGAAACCACTGCCGAGGGGTCGGTTGTCGAAACAATTGCACCGACCAGCAGGCAGGCGGCCAAGGGCAGCGCACTTGTCCAGGACAGCGCATATCCAACACCGAGGGTCGCAACGACAACTGCCACGACCGCCAGAACCATGATCGGAACCCAATCGTCCAGCATCCGGCGCAGATTCATCCCCAGCGTTGCCTGAAACAGCAGCGTCGGCAGGAATATGTAGAGAAAGACGTTCGATCTGATCGGCAGGCCAAGGATAGCCTCCGCCACCGGGTTGAGCGCATCGGTCAGTTCGGTGCGAAGGAAAAAGATCGCGCCCGATCCGATGAGGATACCCAACACGGCTAGGATTACGCTGAAGGGCAGACGCAGGCGCGCCGCCAGCGGCTCTGCGGCACCGATCACAAGAAAGAGCGATGCAATCACCGCAGAAATAATAACGATATCCATGAAATTGGATTATCTGAAAACTGCGGAATCAGAAACCGCTCTTAGCAGGCTAAGCTCGCCAATTTCATCGGGGCAAACGGGGCCGCCCTGCGCTGAGGCCAGCAGAGGCGCCACGCAAGACCCCCGGGGGCGTGGCCGCACAGCCCCTCTCCAATCACATCCGCCAAGATGGCCCCGCATTGCACCGGCACAAAGCCCTCCCGGCGCGCAGCGACTTAAAAGAAGTGCTGCAATTTTACAGCCCCGCTCCGGTGACGGCGGGAAAAGCGCTCCCGAATGGCCGGCCGGGCAAGCTATCCATCAGCGGGTGCGCGGACCGCAGGCAATGCCGTTTGCACCAGCGGGTCCAATCCCGTTTCCCCCTTTGCGGCATGGCTGATCAGCTGGCTGCGCATCCGCGGTTCCCAGAAATCATTGATGTGGGCAGCCACATTTTCGGCCTGGCCGCCGCCAGGCTGGGTCTTAAAGAAGGTGGCAATCTGGTTGGCCATCATCACCATTTTCTCAGGCGACATGTTTCTCTCCGTTTTTGATCCGCTCAGGGCAGGAATAAAGGTCAAAGCCGCCGCCGCGGGCAAAGGCGGCGAGTGTAAGATTTGCGCCCTGGGCCAGGCGCAGCGCATGGGCGGTGGGGGCGGAAACAGCAATCAGGCTGCGGGCGCCGGCCATCACGGTTTTCTGCACCATTTCAACCGACACCCGGCTGGTCAGCACCATGGCGCCGGATGCCGGGTCCATCCCAGCACGGGCAAGCGCACCGATCAGCTTATCCAGGGCGTTGTGGCGTCCGACATCCTCCCGGGCGAGGACAATGCCCTGCCCCGGCAACAGGAAGCCCGCCGCATGGGTGGCATGAGTCTGGTCGTGCAGGGGCTGGTGGCTGCGCAGCGCATCAGCCGCCCGGGCAACTTCGGCGGCTGCAAATACCGCACCGCCCAAAGGCAGCACCGGCAGCGGGCGCAGCGCCTGGTCCAGGCTGTCGATACCGCAAAGCCCGCAGCCCACCGGCCCCATCATCGCCCGGCGCCGTGCTTTCAGCGCTGCGGCACGCTCCGGCGGCAGCCAGAAACGGGCCTCGATGCCGCCACCATGCTCGGCGGTTTCGAACTCTGAAATTTCACCCAAATGCCGGACATAGCCCTCGCTAAGGGCAAAGCCCACGGCGAAATCCTCGATATCCTGAGGCGTCGCCATCATCACACCCTGGGTGCTGCCTTCGAAGACCATGGCAACCGGCAGCTCCTCAGGCAGGTTGCGCAGCACCGGGCGCTGCCCGTCGCACCGGACGGACAGGCCAGGCAGGCTTTGGCAGATC
>NZ_JAXMOX010000222.1:0-7002 GCF_034669605.1 Leisingera sp. | reverse complement strand
GCTCGCCCAGAGGCACGTGAACCTTGCGTTCCATCATGTCCACTCCAATACATCGGGGCGCGCCTGCAAGGCTTCCAGCACCCGGTCAACCATGGTTTCAATTGCCGCCTGGCTGTCCGAAACGACCGTCAGGTCCGCCTTTGCATAAAGCGGCACCCGGTCGCGGAACAGGCCGCTGAGGGTCGCACGCGGATCAGCCGTGCGCAGCAGCGGCCGGGTGTCGCGGTGGCGCACCCGGTTCCACAGAACGTCCAGATCGGCCTGCAGCCAGACCGAGACCCCTTTGGCGGTAATCACATTGCGGTTTTCTTCCGCCAGAAAGGCGCCGCCGCCCGTCGACAGGACACCGCGTTCTTCCTCCAGCAGCCGGGCGATCACCTGCCGTTCCTTTTGGCGGAAGAACGGCTCGCCATCGCGGGCAAAAATCTCGGGGATCGTCATATTGGCTGCGGCCTCGATCTCGTGGTCGCTGTCCAGGAAAGGCACATCCAGCCGGGCCGCCAGCGCGCGCCCCACGGCGGTCTTGCCGGCCCCCATCATACCCACCATCACGATGGTCTTTTTCAGTTTCCCCGGCACCGGGCCTGCTGCCTTCCGGCCGCTGTCTTGCTCTTTTTCGCTCATTCTTCAGTGAATGACGTGATCTTGCGGAAAAGGGAATATATAACTTCGGCAAAAGAGCAGGAAACAGGCTTTGGATGTACCATGAGGCGATTGATTAAGTACTTGGTCTATTTGGCGGTTCTGGCGGCAATCGGGCTGGTGGGCTATGCATATGTGGGGCCGTGGTTCGGTGCGGATTTCCGCGCGCCCAGCACCGAGGTGCGCAAGCCGGTGTTGCTGAATGCGGATTAAGGCGGCTGCCGCCGGGGTGATGATGGCCGGCAGTGCCTTTGCCAATGAACCCCTGGCGGCAATTGACTGGCTGAACCAGCCGCCGCCGCGCAGTGGCCTTCCCGGCATTGTTCTGCTGGAGCCGCCGGTGGCGGGCACGGCTGCATTTCCGTCAGTCTCGGTCACACCTTTGGAAACGCTGGTGCCTCCCATCGGGCTGGTTCCGGCGTCGGCAACCGGCCTGCCGGCCGATCTGTGGCGCGGCAGCGCTGCCGGCGATATCACCCATCTGATTGAAACCGTTCCGGTGCGCGGCAGCCCGGCGATGCAGGCACTGCTGTTCACCCTGCTGTTGTCGGAAACCCGGCCGCCAGCTGCGGCAGCCGACCGGATTCTTCTGGCCCGGCTGGACCGGCTGCTGGCGCTGGGGGCCACAGACCCCGCCCAGGCACTGGTTGAGCATGCAGGGCCCACGGACAGCAAGGACCGCTTCACCCGCTGGTTTAACGCCACGCTGCTGACCGGCAGCGAGGACGCCTCCTGCGCCGCCCTCACGGCCTCGCCGCATCTGTCAGACAGCTATGCCGCCAGGATCTTTTGCGCAGCGCGGCGCAGCGACTGGCCAACCGCGGCGCTGATGATGGAAACCGCCCACGCGCTGGAGCTGCTGCCCGAAAACCATATGCAGCTGCTGGACCGCTTCCTGAATCCCGATCTGTTCGAGCAGGCACCGCCGCTGCGCCGCCCGGCGGACCCGGATCCGCTGACCTTCCGCCTGTTCGAGAGCATCGGCGAGGCGATGCCCACCGCGCCCCTGCCGCCGGCCTTTGCCGCAGCGGATCTGCGCGACATTGCCGGCTGGAAGGCGCAGCTGGAGGCGGCTGAACGGTTGGCCCGTGGCGGTGCGCTCAACCCCAATCAGTATCTTGGCCTGTTCAGCGCCCGCAAACCCGCCGCATCAGGCGGCATCTGGGACCGGGTTGCGGCGGTTCAGCAGCTGGAAAGTGACCTCAGCTCCGGCAACGCGGACGCCATTGACCGCTCCCTGCCCCGCGCTTGGGAGGCAATGCAGCAGGCGGGCACCGAAACTGTCTTTGCCGACCTCTTCGGCGAACCGCTGGCGCGCGCAAGCCTGAACGGCCAGACCGCCGCGCTGGCCTGGCGCATCCGTCTGTTGTCGCCCTCCTATGAACTCGCCGCGCATGATGCCCAGGCCGCCGGCACGATCGACCCGTTCCTTGCGGCCCTGGCCCAGGGCCGGCCTGATGACACGGCCGCCCCGTCGGAGATGGCTGAAGCCATATCCTTGGGGTTTGACACAACGGCCCCGGTGCCGACCGCGATCCGGCAAATGCTGAACAACGGCCAGCTGGGCGAAGCGATCCTGCGCAGCATGGTGCTGTTTGCCCAAGGTGCCGACGGCAATCTGGGCGACCTGACTGCGGCGCTGGCCGCTTTCCGCGCTGTCGGGCTGGAAGACACCGCCCGCCGCGCCGCCCTGCAGCTGATGCTGCTGGAGCAGCAGTGACATGGCGCCCCCCCGCGACAATTTCCAGTGGATCTCAACCTTCCTCGACGCCCAGGCAGCCGAAGCCGGTGCATCGCAGAACACGCTTCTGGCCTATGGCCGCGACCTCAAGGACCTGACCGGCTGGCTGGAGCACCGCACCCTGGATTTCCTGACCGCCAGCCAGGACGATATCGAAGCCTATCTGATCAATTGCGACGCGCAAGGACTGGCGCGGTCAACCCGGGCGCGGCGGCTGTCAGCGGCCAAGCAGATCTACCGCTTTGCGTTTGAGGAAGGCTGGCGCGAAGACAATCCGGCCATCCGGATCCGCGGCCCGGGGCGCGAAAAACGGCTGCCCAAAACGCTGGAGGTCATCGAGGTCGACCGCCTGCTCGACGCCGCCCGTCAGACCGGCCGCAGCACCGCAGACCGGCTGCGCAACACCTGCCTGATGGAGCTGCTCTATGCCACCGGAATGCGGGTCACCGAGCTGGTCTCGCTGCCGGTTTCCGCTGCCCGCGGCGACCCCAGAATGCTGCTGATCACCGGCAAAGGCGGCAAGGAACGCATGGTGCCGCTGTCGCCGCCCGCGCGCGAAGCGCTGGCCGTCTGGCTGGCCGCCCGCGACGGCACCGAGGCAGAACGCGAAGCAAAGGGCAAGCCCGCCTCGCGTTTCCTGTTCCCTTCGCGCGGCAAATCCGGCCATCTGACCCGCCACCGCTTCTACCTGCTGATCAAGGAACTGGCGGTCACCGGCGGCGTTTCTCCGGACAAGGTCACGCCGCACACGCTGCGCCACGCCTTTGCCACGCATCTGCTGGCCAATGGCGCCGACCTGCGTGCGATCCAGGCTCTTCTCGGCCACGCCGACATCGCCACCACCGAAATTTACACCCATGTGCTGGACGCCCGCCTGCAGGAACTGGTGCTGCAGCATCACCCGCTGGCCAAGGATGCGGGCTAAGCGCTGCTAGAACTTGAAGCGCCTGCAGCAAACCCCCATAAATACAGCGAACATTCAACAGACCGGATCTCTGGACCCCTCATGGACACTGCCTCCACCGTACTCGACAGCGCCTTCTGGACCACTGCCGGGGCCATTGTCCTGCTGCTCGTCCTGTCCGGCTTTTTCTCAGGCTCGGAAACTGCGCTGACCGCCGCCTCGCGCGGGAAACTGCGCAGCCAGGCCGACAAGGGCTCGCATGGCGCGCAAAAGGCGCTCAGCGTCACCGAAGACAGTGAAAGACTGATTGGTTCGGTGCTGCTGGGCAATAACCTTGTCAACATCCTCGGCACCTCGCTGGCAACCGCCTTGTTCACCCGTGCTTTCGGGGAAAGCGGCGTGGCCCTGGCGACACTGGTGATGACCGTTCTGGTGCTGGTCTTTGCCGAGGTGCTGCCCAAAACTTATGCCATTTCCAACGCTGAAAAGGCAGCGGCAGCCGTTGCGCCGGTGATCGGCGTGCTTGTCACCCTGCTGGCGCCGGTGGTCGGCTTGGTCCGGTTGCTGGTGCGCGGTGTCTTGCGGATCTTCGGCGTGCGGATCGACCCAGACAGCCATATCATGGCGGTGCGCGAGGAAATCGCGGGCGCGTTGCATCTGGGCCATTCCGAAGGCGTGGTCGAAAAGGAAGACCGCGACCGCATCCTAGGCGCGCTGGATCTGTCCGACCGTTTTGTCGAAGAAATCATGCTGCACCGTTCCAACATCGCGATGATCGACGCGGACGCGGATCCCGAAGTCATCCTCGAACAGTGCCTGCAAAGCCCGCACACACGCCTGCCCGTCTTCCGCGGCGAGCAGGAGAACATCATTGGGGTGGTCCATGCCAAGGATTTGTTCCGGGCGATGTACGAACAGGCCGGCGGCGCAGACGGCGATGCCGGCCGTCTCGCGTCCTTTGACATCTCCGAGATCGCCAAGGCGCCCTATTTTGTGCCCGAAACCACCACGCTGGACGAACAGATGCGCCAGTTCCTGCGGATGCGCTCGCATTTTGCGCTGGTGGTTGATGAATACGGTGCGCTGCAAGGCCTGATCACGCTGGAGGATATTCTGGAAGAAATCGTCGGCGAAATTACTGACGAGTTCGATCCCGACGAGGAAAGCATTGTCAAGAAGACCGCAGATGGCTGCTATCTGGTCGAGGGTGTTACCACCATTCGCGACCTGAACCGCGCCACCGACTGGAACCTGCCGGATGAGGAAGCCAATACCATCGCCGGGCTGGTCATCCACGAGGCGCAGATGATCCCGACCAAGGGCCAGGTGTTCTCCTTTCATGGTTTCCGCTTTGAAGTGACCGAGCGCGAGGGCAATCGGGTGACCAGCCTCAAGATCCGGCCCTTGTCGTGACAGGGATACCCGCATGACCCGCGCGGCGGAACTGGCCTGGCACTGGTTCGACAGCATCATCCTGGATCTGTTCCGCCAGCTGCGCTGGTCCTTCATGCCGCCGCTGCTGATCTACTTTGCCTATGGAACGCAGGGCATCACCACCGTTGCAGCCTCGTTTTTCGTCAAGGAATACCTGGACCTCTCCGCCGCCTTTCTGGCCGGATTGGCGTTCTGGGTCGGCCTGCCCTGGGCGCTGAAGATGCCGCTGGGGCATCTGGTCGATCTGATCTGGCGCTGGAAATACCTGCTGATCCTGCTGGGGGCCGGGCTGATGGCCGGCAGTTATGGTATCCTTGCTGCCATCGTGCTGGAACCTGCCATGATGGGTGCCGTGATGCCGCCGGGCGCCTGGTATGTCACCGCCGCGTTGCTGGCCCCCTGCGGATATGTGCTGCAGGATGTGGTGGCCGACGCGATGTCGGTCGAGGCCGTGCCCCATACCGATGACCATGGCCGCCCCTTGCCCGAGGCTGAAACCAAGTCCCTGCACACCACCATGCAGACCTTCGGCCGCATTGCGCTGATCGGCGGCTCCAGCGCTGCCGCCGCGTTGAACGTCGCCCTGTTCGACGGGGCCGACGCGCTGCCGCAGCCGGAAAAAGCCGCGCTTTACGGCTTTGTCTTCACCCTCGCTCTTCTGATCCCGGTGATTTCCCTCTCCGGTGTCGCCCTGGCGATCTGGCAGAAGTGGCGCAGGGCCGCCCTGCTGCGCCGCGCCGGTGTGGCCGAGGCTGAGATTCGCGCCCGCATAGAACTGCCGCGTGAACCGGTCGCCCCCAATCACTGGTACTTCCTCGGCGGCGGTGCTTTTGTTGCGCTCTCCCTCGCTGTGGGCCTGGGCGACGTTCCCTACTCGCAGGAAATCGTCTTTGCCGGTTCCATGGCCATTGTGCTGTTCCTGATGCGGCAGCTGGTTTCGGTCCTGCCCACGGAGCAAGCCTGCGCCCTGATCGGCACCGCCATCATCATCTTTGTCTATCGCGCCACGCCCCTGCGCGGTCCTGGCGCCACTTGGTTTGAGATCGACGTGCTGGGCTTTGACCAGCAATTCCTGTCTGTCCTGGGCCTGATCACCTCTTTACTGACGCTGGCGGGCATGCTGATTTTCCGCCCGATGATGGCCAGCCGCCCGATCGCCTGGATCGTCGCCTTCCTGGCCATCACCGAGGCCGTCCTCAGCTTGCCCAATATCGCGCTTTACTACGGAGCCCACCACTGGACCGCCGCGATGACCGGCGGCGTGGTCGACGCCCGCTTCATCGCCATGGTCGACACCGCCGTCGAATCCCCGCTCGGCCAGGTTGCGATGATCCCGATGCTCGCCTGGATCGCCCGCAACGCGCCCTCGGGGCTCAAGGCCACCTTCTTTGCGGTCATGGCCTCTTTCACCAACTTGGCGCTGTCGGCCTCCAGCCTCGGCACTAAGTACCTGAACGAAATCTTCCTGGTGACGCGCGAGGTGACAGATTCGGAAGGCAATATCGCAACCCCCGCCGATTATTCCCAGTTGGGCATGCTGCTGATCACCGTTGGCGTGATCCTCCTAGCCGCCCCCCTCACCACGATTTTTGTGATCCAGTACAGCCGCTTCCGCACCTCTGCGTAAGACCTACCTTCCCTCAAGGTCAGTAAGCGGCACGCCGTGCCGCTTTTCTGCTGGACTACTGTTCACTTATGTACAGAATACAGGCAACACCTATTCTGGGAGGCCCATATGAAAACCACCACACGCGTGGCAGTTATCGGCGGCGGCGTCGTCGGCTGCTCTGTCCTGTATCACCTGACCAAGCTCGGCTGGTCCGACGTCATGCTGATCGAACGCTCGGAGCTGACCTCCGGCTCCACCTGGCACGCGGCAGGCGGCTTTCATACCCTCAACGGCGACACCAACATGGCCGCGCTGCAGGGCTACACCATCAAGCTCTATAAAGAGCTGGAAGCGATCACCGGCATGTCCTGCGGCCTCCACCACGTGGGCGGCGTTACCCTGGCCGAAACCCAGGAACGCTTCGACATGCTGAAGGCCGAGCGTGCCAAACACCGCTTCATGGGACTTGAGACCGAGATCGTCTCCCCCGAAGAGATCAAGAAGATCGCCCCCGTCACCAACATCGACGGCATCATCGGCGGGCTGTACGACCCGCTCGACGGCCACCTCGACCCCTCCGGCACCACCCACGCCTATGCCAAGGCCGCGCGCATGGGCGGCGCCGCGATTGAGACCCACTGCAAGGTGATCGAGACCAACCAGCGCCCCGAC
>NZ_JAXMOX010000221.1:0-7005 GCF_034669605.1 Leisingera sp. | reverse complement strand
ACCAGCAGCCAGACTACCAGCACGGTGATGGCGGGCACAAAAGCCGACAGGGCAACATGGTAGCCATAGTAGGACGGCAGGGAATGCAGCTCTCGGGCATCCCCTCCTGCTGTGCTGAGTGCGCGGGCGCGCCCCCAGTAAAACCCTGCTGCGGCCAGCGCAAGCAGGAGAACGACAAGCCAAATCGTAGGCATGGAGGGCTCCGTTGGGTGGTTGCGAAAAGGCGGCGACAGTGCCGGGCAGGCAACGAGAGCCGGGGCGGTCGGATCCGCCCCGGCGTCACTGGTTCAGGTCCGGGGCAGGATCAGGAGTTGCCGCTCATCACCGCCTCTTGGGTCACGGCTTCCTGGGTGTCCGCCAGTTCCGGATCGGCAACCAGACCGTATTCGGCCAGCGGGCCATCGGGGCCGGCAACCTCATCCGCGACGAAGAACTCGGCATATTCCTTTAGTCCGGGAATGACGCCGATGTGAGCTTTCTTGACGTAGAAGTACAGCGGGCGGGAAACCGGGTATTCACCGGTTGCAATGCTCTCGGTCGAAGGAACAACGCCGGACATGGTCGCCACCTGCAGTTTGTCGGTGTTGTTTTCATAAAACGCCAGGCCAAAGACACCAACGCCGTCTTTGTTGCTTTCGATGCGGGCCAGGGTCTCGGTGTAGTCGCCGTCGATGTCGACGGATTTGCCGTCGGTGCGCAGGGCGATGCAGGCCTTTTCAGCCGCTTTCTTGTCGCCGCCGTTGGCTTCCTTGAAGGCGTCAAAGGCGCCGGTGGCTTCGCAGCCCGCCAGGATCACCTTGTCTTCGAACACTTCGCGGGTGCCGTGCTTGGTGCCCGGCACAAAGGCCTGGATGTCCACCGCCGGGAAATTCGGGTTCACATCGGCCCAGGTCTGGTTGGTGTTCTCGACCAGCTGGCCGTCGACCAGCACCTTGTCGGAAAGAGCCAGGAACCAGTCCGTCGGGGTATATTCGAAGGCGTTGGCGTTAATGTCGGAGGCAAAGACGATGCCGTCGTAACCGATACGGACCTCAATGATGTCGGTGACGCCGTTTTCCGCGCAGGCGGCGATTTCCTTGTCTTTAATCTTGCGCGAGGCATTGGCGACGTCGATGGTGTTTTCACCGACGCCTTCGCAGAACCGCTTGAGCCCCGCCGAGGAGCCGCCGGATTCAACAACCGGGGTCGGGAAGTCGAAGTTTTCGCCAAAGGCTTCTGCGACAATCGAGGCATAAGGCAGCACGGTGGACGAACCGGCAACCTGCACCTGATCGCGGGCTGCTGCTGCGGTGGCCGATACGGCGGCGATTGCCAAGGTGGAAGCGGTCAGTTTCACAAAAGACATTTGTGTCTCCAAGAGTTTCAATGGTCGATCACCCCGTCGATGATCTTGCGCCCCCACTTAGAAGCCGCTGATGAGCCTTTTGTGACGTCCGTGTAACAGCTGCATGACAAACCGCGTTTCGTCAGTAAAAAGTGACGCGGAAAAGAGAACCACCGCCGGGTCGTTCGGCGGCAGCTTGGATAGCTTGCTAGCAGCTTGAGGAGCTTATTCCGGCAGGATGACTGTGAAAACGGACCCTTGCCCTAATTCGCTTTCTACCCGCAGCCGCCCGCGATGGCGGTTGATGATGTGTTTCACAATTGCCAGCCCCAGCCCGGTGCCGCCCATTTCGCGCGAGCGGTGGCTGTCGGCGCGATAGAAGCGCTCAGTCAGGCGCGGCAGGTGCACGGGATCGATTCCTGGACCGTTATCTATCACCTGGACCCGCGCGGCTGCTGCGCGCACGGCCGGGTCCCTTTCGGACCGGCTTAGCAGCACCCGAACCTCATCGCCGCCGTATTTCACGGCGTTTTCCACCAGGTTGGTGAAGACCTGTTGCAGCTGATCCGGATCACCAGTGACCATGATGCCGCCTTGCGGTGCCTCCAGGTTCATTGACACGCCGCGGGCCTCGGCAACCGGGACGAGGGTTTTCAGCGTCGAACCTAGGTGGGCACCCAGATCGACGCTCTGCTTTGGCCGCACCCGCTCTTCGCTTTCAACCCGGTTCAGGGAAAGGAGATCTCCGACCAGGCGGTTCATCCGGCTGGCCTCACCCTCCATAATCGCGAGAAACCGATCGCGGGCGGCGGTGTCGTCCTTGGCCGGGCCTCGCAGTGTTTCGATAAAGCCGATCAAGGCCGTCAGCGGGGTGCGCAACTCATGGCTGACATTGGCGACGAAATCGCGGCGCATCTGGCCGGCCTGCTCACGCTCGGTCACGTCGTCAAAGCAGACCAGTACCGCGCCGCCGCTGACCGCACCGATACCCGGCACATAGCGCAGCGTGACAGCAAAGGTGGTGTCCTGGGCGCCGTCATTGGCCAGGTGGCGGGCTGTTCGGGGCTTCCGGTCCCGAAGGCAGGCTTCAATCGCGGTTGCGACGCTGGGCTGGCGTAGAACAGTAGCGAAGTGACGCCCCTTCCCCTCCTGGCCGAGCAAGGGGGCAGCGGCGCTGTTCTCGGCGATGAGTCGTTCGGTCTGGTCCACCAGCACAGCAGGCATCGGGATCGCCGCCAGAAATCCGTCAATCAGATCAGTTGTCATCAGACCTCCGCGTAAATGTTTACGGCCTGCCTAGCGCCGCTGTGTAAAGCTGATATGGCGGACCCGCGCAACCAGCGCAAAAAACGGCAGACGCCGGCCCGCTTACAGCGGCTTCAGCCCGGCCCGGAAGCGGCGCATGTTGCTCTGATACAAGAGCGCGCTTTGGGTCAGTTTTTCAGCCAGCGCTGCATCCACCTCGCGCACCACCTTGCCGGGGCTGCCCATCACCAGAGAGTTGTCGGGAATTTCCTTGTTCTCAGTGATCAGGGCGCCGGCGCCGATCAGGCAATTCCTGCCGATCCTGGCGCCATTCAGAATGGTGGCGCCCATGCCGACCAGGGTGTTTTCACCGATAATGCAGCCATGCAGCATTGCCTTATGGCCGATGGTGCAGTTCCTGCCGATGGTCAGCGGGTAGCCAGCATCAATATGCATCACCACGTTTTCCTGCACGTTGGTCCCCTCGCAGATGCGGATTTCCTCGTGATCAGCGCGAATGGTGACACCGAACCAGACCGACGCGCCTGCCTCCATCACCACCTTGCCGATCAGGTTGGCATCCGGGGCGACCCAGGTGTCTTCATGAATCTGCGGCTGGTGATCGCCTAGTGCATACAACGTCATGACTGTTCCTCGAACTGGGTTTGCAGGGTGCGGACATGGTCCTGAAGCCGGGGCTGCTGAATACGGCGCATGCGCTCGGCTTCGACAATGGTCTTCAGGCGGGCTTCGGTCTCGTCCAGATCATCGTTGACCAGCACATAATCGTAATAGCCCCAGTGGCTGATCTCGTCCCAGCTTTTCTGCATCCGTTTGGAGATCACATCGTCACTGTCCTGCGCGCGGGTTTCCAAGCGTCGGCGAAGTTCAGGAATCGACGGCGGCAGAATGAATATCGACAGTGCGTGCTTGCCGAGGTCCGAGTTGCGGATCTGGATTTCGCCCTGCCAGTCGACGTCGAAAAGAACGTCCTGGCCTGCCTCGATGGTGTCCTTCACCGGCCCCGCAGGGGAACCGTAGAAGTTACCAAACACATGAGCATGCTCCAGCATGCCGCCTTCTGCCACCTTCTGGCGGAACTCGTCCTCGGAGATGAAGAAGTACTCGCGGCCGTGCTCCTCGCCCGGACGCGGGGCGCGAGTAGTGGCGGAGACCGAAAATTTCAGACCGGGATCCCAGGCCATGAGGCGGCGGGCCAAAGTGGATTTACCGGCGCCCGAAGGCGATGAGAGGATGATCAAAAGGCCGCGGCGGTCCGCCATCTGGGCTCTCCTTTTCTTATTCTATGTTCTGCACCTGCTCGCGCATCTGGTCGATCACGGTTTTCAGCTCAAGCCCGACCGCCGTCAAGGCGCTGTGCTGCGCTTTTGAACACAGCGTATTGGCCTCGCGGTTGAACTCCTGCATCAGAAAGTCCAGCTTGCGGCCCACCGCGCCGCCGTTGGCCAGAAGATCGCGGGCAGCGGTAACATGGGCGCCGAGACGGTCCAATTCTTCGGTGACATCTGCCTTGACCGCGATCAGGGCCAACTCCTGGGCCACGCGGTCCGGATCTGCGCCTTCGGCATTGTCCATAACCCGCGCCAGATTAGCCTTAAGCGTTTCACCCATTTTCAGTTTGCGCTCTTCGGCGCGTTTCCCGGCCTGGGCCGTCAGCGCGGCAACTTCCTCCAGCTGGCTGTTAAGGATTTGGGCAAGCGCAGCACCCTCGGCCTCGCGCATCTGCACGAATTCGGCCACGAGAGTTTCCAATTCCCTGCTCAGCCGCTTAACCAGCGGCGCCGGATCATCATCACCCGCGGACTGCTCCAGAACCCCTTTGAAGGTAAGAACTTCGGCGGCAGAGGCCGGGCGTATTTCCACCCTGTTCTGCTTGGCAATGGATTGTGTCTCAGCCAGCGACTTGATCACCGATTGCAGAATGGCAGCGTTGATCTGCATCTGCCCGGCGCCGTCTTCGCTGCGCGAAATCCGCAGGGTAAGCGAGACATTTCCGCGCGCAAGAGCTTTACCTAAGGTTGAACGAACATGAGTTTCAAGGCCTTCCAGCCAATCCGGCACCCGAAGACGCAGATCCAGGCCCTTGGCATTGACAGATCGGAGCTCCCAGCTCCAGCTGTGCTGGTCAGCGCTGCCTTGCTCCGAGGCAAAGGCGGTCATGCTGCGGATGGTCATGGGACTGGCTCTCTTGTCGCTGATGATTGGACAGCTCTACTGTCTCGAAAGTATAGGGTGCAAGTGCAATCGCATAACCGCGGGACGACCATCGTGTTAACCATTGCTTAAAGAAGTAGTCCAAATTTGAATTATATTGTGTCATCTTAACTTCAAGGTAACCAAACCGGCCCTAAGAGTTAACGCAGCCGCCGGTTGCCGCAACCAAAGGGAAGGCCGGGGTTGGAGGGGATGAAGAAATGATTTTTGGCAGCCGCAGCGGAACTGAAGTGACCACTGGTCAGGACAAGGTTGTTTCCATGAACCGCTTCCGCAAGGGCGGCTCGCCATCGCCACTGCGCCAAGCGGAAGCCTATTGGACCGCGCTGCGCCGCGGCGACGATGTGCCCAGCCGCTCGCAGATTGATCCGCGCGGGCTGGAAAACATCCTGAGCAATACATTCATTCTGGAACGGATCGCGCCTGGCATCGCCCGCTTCCGCCTCGCTGGAACGCTGGTGAATGAAATGGCAGGCATGGAGGTGCGCGGCATGCCGGTGACCGCGTTCTTTACCACCGGGGCCCGCAAACAGCTGAGCTCGGCGATGGAGCACATGTTCGAAACACCCGCCATTGTTGAACTGATGCTGCAAATCGAAGCGCCGCGCCAGCGCGCGCCGCGCGATGCCCGTATGCTGCTGCTGCCATTGCGCAGCGATCTGGGCGATATCAGCCGGGTCCTGGGGGTTTTGGTCGCAGATGATGGGGCCGCCGCCACCTCGCAGCGTTTCTCGATCTCGTCGATCGAAATGCGCACGGTCGGCAAAGCCGCTGGCGCTGCCGGGTTCAAAGCCAAACCGCGGGACGCAGTTGCCGACAAGCGCCAGGACGCAAACCAGCCTAATCCGGGTTTTGCGGAGACGCAGGCCCGGTTCAAACCCGAACGCTCAATCCTGGACGAGGCCAAGGCGCTGCTGGAACGCAGCCGCGCAGGGAAGCTTGGGGAACCGGCGGACACAGCCGCAGCGGCCCCGGATAACGGTAAGCGCAGGGCTGCTTCGCATCTGCGTCTGGTGATTAGCCGGGACTGACACGCGGGCGCCGCGATACGTCCGCGGCGCAAAAGTATCATCTTTTCAAGTCCAAGGTCATAGCACTTGAAGGGACTGCGCCCCGCGGGATAACCCCCGGGGCGCTTTTTTTGCATGTGCAGAGATCTGCAAGCCACGCGCCGTGACAGCGCGCGTCTGTTAGGGCCTCAGCCAGCCTGACGGGTGTTCTTCTGCGAGGCCCGCAAGGCAGACAGTTCCTCGGCCACCAGGAAGGCCAGTTCCAGCGATTGGCTGGCATTGAGGCGCGGATCGCAGGCGGTGTGGTAGCGGTCGCTCAGATCCTCATCAGTCACCGCCCGGACACCACCAGTGCATTCGGTCACATCCTGGCCGGTCATCTCGAAATGCACGCCGCCCGGGATAGTGCCTTCGGCATTATGTACGCCAAAGAAGTCGCGCACTTCGCGCAGAACGCTGTCGAAGGGGCGGGTCTTGTAACCGGTCGAGGATTTGATGGTGTTGCCATGCATCGGGTCGCAGACCCAGGTGACATTGGCGCCCTCGTCCTTCACGGCCTTGATCAGGCGAGGAAGATGCTCGCCGGCCTTGCCTGCACCGAAACGGGCGATCAGGGTCAGCTTGCCTTCTTCGTTCTCCGGGTTCAGGCGCGACATCAGAACCTTCAGGTCTTCAGCCGTGGTGGTCGGGCCGCATTTGAGACCGATCGGATTCAGCACGCCGCGGCAGAATTCCACATGGGCACCGTCAGGCTGGCGGGTGCGGTCTCCGATCCAGATCATGTGGCCGGAACCTGCCAGCCATTTTCCGGAGGTCGAATCAAGCCGGGTCAGCGCTTCTTCGTATTCAAGCAGAAGCCCTTCGTGGCTGGTGTAGAAATCAACGGTCGAAAATTCATGGGTGGTGTCGGCGGTGATGCCGGCGGCGGCCATAAAATCGATGGTGTCCTGAATACGGGTCGCAATCTCGCTGTATTTCTGGACTTCCTGCTCATCGGTAAAGCCCAGGGTCCAGGAATGCACCCGGCTCATATCGGCAAACCCGCCGGTAGAGAAAGCGCGCAACAGGTTCAGCGTTGCGGCGGCCTGGGTATAGGCCTGCAACATCTTTTGCGGGTTAGGAATGCGCGCAGCAGAGGTGAATTCCAGCTCATTGATGATGTCGCCGCGATAGCTGGGCAGTTCAACGCCA
>NZ_JAXMOX010000220.1:0-7026 GCF_034669605.1 Leisingera sp. | reverse complement strand
GCAATGCGCACCGCATCCTTGCGGAATTCGTCCGTCCGTTTCAGTCCCATAGTCAGTCTCCTTTGTTGCAGTAAATGCTATCAAAGGAGCGGCATCAAACCGTGACAGGTCCACCATGACGCTAAACTGGATGATGGTCAAACCACTATAGCCAGTCTCGGTCCTGGCACTGCTGTATCCCGAAGATCCGAACTTCAGTCCTTCCACTTTCTTAGCCAAGACCCACTTGGAACCGGCAGCAGAAAGATGCTCTACAAAATGCAATCCATAGCCGGTTTGCCTGAATTTGACACCTAAGGAGCCTGCGTGCCTCCGCGCAGTTTCTGACCTGGCTAAAACGGTATTGAGATTCTCAAAAACGTCTGGTGCGTGTGGTAAATTTAGAGGTGCTACAGATCGCACATCTCCGGAAGAAGGCATTCAATTTCCTTTCTTAAATTCGTTCAAAGCCGGATTGGCGCGTACGCACGCAGGAGCTTGCATACGTAACCCGCTAAATGGGGAGGGACGGAACCATGGACAGGCCCGGTCCCAAAACCGACCTACTTTTTCCAGCCGAACCCTATGAAACTCCTGCGACGAAAGATAAACGTCCAAGCCTTGTGCAGTTCAGAAACTATGCCGAAAGCGCAAAACGCTATCACAGCGAAGTAAATCCCTTTGACGCCCCAAGCACCCCAGGCACCCCAGCTTTGTATTTGCCATAGGCCATCGCCAAAGCGTGTTGTTGACCAGAACCAACGCCACACCCAAATGGCCAGCGAGAAATAGATCGTTCCCCAGACATGATGCCCCAGACCTACAGCGTGGTCGTTGCGTTCACTATAGACCTTGCTGGCTCCGCAACCTCGGCAAACCGGGAATTCACCCGCATCAAAGCCGCAGAATGGACAAAGGCCATCTACACGCGCAGGCAAGAATTTTGGACATGGATCGAACATCCCGGCTTTCCCAGTTTATCACATTCTCTATTACTTTCAGAGCAATATCCCGCCACGCCAAATTGCACAACAACCAGAAGACGAACATTCACCTCCCCGCATGCTTCACGACCGGATGAAAGCCTGGAAACCTTGCAGTGAACTCCATTTTCACTTCCTCGGCGGTCAGATCCGCACGGCGGGCCTCCACCACGAAGCTGCCATTGATAGGGATATCGGTGACTCCCTGCTGCAACTGTCGACCCAGGACGCAGAGAGCCAAACCTCCAGAAGGCCTATCCAGAGGTGACAGGCTTCCAGATCGAGGAGGTAGCGGCAGATCATGGCGTCTCTGGCACCTCCACCCCTGTCAGTCTTCTTACGTCAACTTCTCGCATTCACTCTCTTATTCTGGAAACGACCACTCCGCTGCATACGCCTCTCTTCCCCCCGGCGCTTTGAGGCGATTTCGACAATAGCAGGGAAAGACCGAATATGCTTGTGGAACATAATCCAGTTATCCCAAACCTTATCTGATATTAGTTTCTTCACATCCGAAACTTTAAATGAAACATTAGGAATAGAAACTTCCACATCACCGACCCAGGGAACACCACACCTATCCAGCTCTTGCTTTACTGCATTCGCTAAAGCAGCAAAATCCAACTCAAGCTCATACTTATCCTCTTCCCTTCGAACATTATCAAATGAAAAAGGAGTCAAGCACAGCCTAGCGATTCCCTTGAAACCAGCCAAATCCTCAGAAATCGTCATTCGGCGATCTTTGAATTTCACAGACGAGAACACCCTAGAAACCAGGGCAACAAACAAAACCTGGTTAAACTTCCCTTGCGTCCACCCAAATTTTGCAGCCCCGTTATCCAAAAGCCAAGCCACATGCCAACTAAAGACAGCAGAGTTTGAGCTTCGCAACGCTTTGACCACAGCATCGCGGTTCTCCTGACTGGGGAAAAAGTTAACCTTGTAGGGGGTCAAGACACCCGTCCAAAATGAAGCGGGACTCAACCCCTGTTTCAAATCCCTCATACCACCACAAGCATCAGCCAAAAGAAGGATGTACTCTGGTCGGATTGAGCCATTTGCGCTGGAGAACGCCTGAACCCAATCAGTAATATTTGGTATACCATCCGCTTCAAGCAGGAAATCTTTCACCCCATCAGCAAAAGCCGACGAATATTTCTCATGCTCATTCGCTGCCGGGGTACGCCGATACATTCTTGAAGCAACGAGAAACTCTGCGAACGAACGGTGGCCAAAATAGTATGTTTCATACCCTTTCTTTTCAAGAATTGAACCCGTTAGCATCTCCCGAACCCCAGCAGCCAAATCATCATCCCAGAGTGCTATGTCGGAACGAATACTGCGAGGAATCTGCCCAACCTCAAAGGAAGTGGCAGCATCACGCTCGGCCCATAGCCAAAAGGCAATGTCTTCAAGGAACTTCAAACGATGTTCGGAAGAGATCGCAGTCCTGGCAGACTTCTCGGCTTCTCGGTCGTATATCGCTTCAATAAAGCTCTGATACAAATCCCACCTCGAGAAGCTTCGACGAAAATGATCAAGGTCAAACTCAACATCTATCGCAAGATCCGTTAAGATTTTCGAGTGTACCGGTTTCTTGAACAACTCTAGATTCTTATCTGCAATTTGGTTTGTAAGCTCTGCTCTAGACTGCCTCCCTTCATCCGGCATCGCTTCGGACAAAAACGTCATCAGATACTTGTTTATGAAGCTTTTCCTCTCTTCTGGTGAAAAGTCTAGCAAAGCGATCTCATGGAATTTCGGCCAATCAGGCAAATTAACCCAATTATCCTTCATCCGCCGCTGTCCCTTGAGGACATACCTCTCCTCTTCTTCACTGATTAGAGAGCTTGGACGACCCAGAAGAACAATTTTAGAACGATCCGATTTCAGCTTTAACAGGGTGCGTATCATTTGCCTAAAGTCCGCCCAACTCATGGCGTGCTTCATTTCGTCAAACCCGTCGAGAATGATGATGTATCGTCCCTTTTCGTTCAGCTTCGAGAAATTGGAAAAGTTGAAATTCGGCACGGGATGTGAGTGCGTAAAATGCCCGCCGAGTATCCCTTCAATACTGCTGAAGTGTGTAATTTCCCCCAGCTTCAACACAATCGGTTGACGCGATGTTGGATCATCAAGAGCTTTTTCGGCAAATTCCGCCGCCAACTTGGTGGCAACGCTCGTTTTACCTGACCCATAACCTCCAAGAATAGCTAGTGGCCGAAAGTCATCTTCATTTATTAACCACTCTCGGATCGCGGAAATAGCACTGCTTTCTTGGTCAAAACAGCCAAGCGTCTGCTGATCAAAAGCCTTCAAAGACTCATCAAGTGAACACCTGACTTCAAAACCCGCCTCTATATAATAATCATCTAGACGAACCCCGCTACAGTTACTCATTAAAGTATGCATGTAGTTGTTCAAATTTAAGGAAGCGTTCTCTATCTCTGATAGAGTTTGATGCCGCACTTCCGTCCGCTCTTCCTCGAGATAGGTTCGAGCGTCTGTATGCAACCCATTCCTTGTCACGATGATAAGCTTGCACGGAGCATTCCGTTTCAGAATGCCTTCATAGTCCACACAAATATGGACCACGTCAGAACGTCCGAGTGGCTGGCCATAGTCTTTTGCCTCAACATAGATACGCTCAACGTGACCGAATTCTTCTTTCTGGAAGAAGATATCCACCTTTTTTCCGCATGCTCTGTATTCCTCACGCGGCTGGCCATAGTGAGTGGATAGAATTTCTGCAGCCATGTTGCGAAGGCTATCACCGGCCTTACCGGTAGATACGTGTCTGATCGAACTAACCAATTTTGAAATCCGTTGTCTGTAAACAGAGTCGGAGCCTGCGAGCTTTCCCGGTCGATTGCAATACTATGAGGTTGGCGATGCCTTCCAGAAGTGAGGCTCGCTGGTGGCTTCCAATGCCCTGACACTACGGCCTCGCCCACATCTGACATTACGCTGGACACTACAGGAGCATTCACGAACAGCAGTTAACCATTTAAAAACATCCGGTTACACGATTATCCCCAAAAACATGGCACATTCCGGTACTCGCCTCCACCTGCACTCAGTTGCAATTGCCGTTCTAATTCAGCCCCTTACATCCGCCCGAGCGTGCCATAGGCTTGCTGAATCCGCCAAACCCGCGCACCTTGCCGGCAGTTTGGCAGCCGCCGTCAGGACAGGTGCCGGGAATGGCCCTGGCAGCTAGGCTTTCAGTCTGAAGCGCTGGATTTTACCGGTTTCGGTCTTTGGCAGTGCCGCGGTGAACACAACCGATCGCGGATACTTGTAAGGCGCGATCGCCGCCTTCACATGGTCCTGCAGACGTTTCACCAGGTCCACCGACGGCACCTGCCCCTCGGCCAGCACCACATGGGCCTGCACAATCTCGCCGCGGGCCTCGTCAGGGGCGCCGATCACCGCGCATTCCGCCACCGCCTCATGCGCCAGCAGGGCGGCTTCCACTTCAGGTCCCGCAATGTTGTAACCGGCCGACACGATCATGTCGTCGTTCCGGGCGGCAAAGTGCAGATAGCCGTCTTTGTCCCGGATGAAACTGTCACCAGTGATGTTCCAACCGTCCCTGACATATTCTGCCTGCCGGTCATCAGCCAGGTAACGGCAGCCGGTCGGTCCCTTTACTGCCAGCCGCCCGACCTCGCCGCGCGGGGCCTCGGTGCCGTCTGCAGCCAGCACCTTCACCTGATAGCCGCCGACCGGTTTGCCGGTGCAGGCAGGCCGGTGGTCGCTGAACCGGTTGGTGATGAAGATATGCAGCATCTCGGTCGCGCCGATCCCGTCCAGCATCGGCTTGCCGGTCTTCTGCATCCACTCCTCATAGACCGGTGCGGGCAGGGTTTCCCCGGCTGAAACTGCCGCCCGCAACGACGACAGATCCGCCCCCTCCTCCATCGCCCGCAGCATCACGCGGTAGGCTGTCGGCGCGGTGAAGCAGACCGTTGCCTTGTATTTCTCGATGATCTCGATGAGGTTCGGCGGGGTCGCGTTTTCCAGCAGCGTCGCTGCAGCGCCAAACCGCAAAGGAAAAATTGCCAGCCCGCCAAGCCCGAAGGTAAAGGCCAGCGGCGGCGAGCCGACAAAGACATCTTCGGGCTGCACATCCAGCACTTCGCGCGCATAGCCATCGGCGATGATCAGCAGATCGCGGTGAAAATGCATCGTCGCCTTGGGCGACCCGGTGGTGCCGGACGTGAACCCCAGCAAAGCCACGTCATCACGCCCCGTCCGCACCGCCTCATATGCCACCGGTTTTTCCAGCGCCAGCCGGTCCAGTTCCGCATCGTGATTGGACGTTCCATCAAAGCCCACTACGGTTTTCAGGAATTTCGAGTCTTTGGCGCAGGCGACCAGTTCGTCCTTCAGCCGGGTGTCGCACAGCGCATGGGACACCTCGGCCTTATCGACAATCTTGGCCAGCTCCCCCTTGCGCAGCATCGGCATGGTATTGACCACCACCGCGCCCGCCTTGGTCGCCGCCAGCCAGCAGGCCACCATCGCCGGGTTGTTGGCCGAGCGGATCAGCACCCGGTTGCCCGGTTTCACCCCCAGATCCTCGCTCAGCACATGCGCCAGCCGGTTGGTCCAGTCTGCCAGCTCCTTGTAGGTGCGGTAGCGGCCGTTGCCGATCAGCGCAGTGCGGTCGCCAAACCCCTTCTCCACCATCGCATCGGTCAGCTCAACCGCGGCGTTCAGGTGGTCGGGATAGTCAAACCCCTCCAGCAGAAACCCGGGCCACTGATCTTCAGGCGGCAGGTTATCCCGGGTGAAAGTGTCTTCATGCGCTGATGGTCCCAGCATCTCAGTTCCCTCCCTGAAAAGCGGCAAGCGCCTGGCGGGCGATCACCACCCGCTGCACGTCCGAGGCCCCTTCGTAAATGCGCAGGGCACGAATATCGCGGTAAAGCTCCTCAACCTTCTGGCCCCGGCGCACGCCGTCTCCGCCATGCAGCTGCACCGCCCTGTCGATCACAGATTGCGCCTGATCTGTGGAAAACAGCTTGGCCATCGCCGCCTCCCGTGTCACCCGCGCGGCGCCGGAATCCTTGGCCCAGGCGGCGCGGTAAACCAGCAGCGCGCTGGCATCCACATCCAGCGCCATGTCGGCAATATGCCCCTGCACCATCTGCAGATCAAACAGCGGCGCGCCCTGCACCTGCCGGGTGGTAACCCGCGCCAGCGCCTCGTCCAGCGCCCGGCGCGCAAACCCCAGCGCCGCCGCCGCCACGGTCGAGCGGAACACATCCAGCACCGACATCGCGATCTTGAAGCCCGCGCCGGGCTGCCCCAGCAACGCGGACTTCGGGATCCGGCAATCGGTAAAACGCAATGTTGCCAGCGGATGCGGCGCGATGGTTTCCAGCCGTTCCGCCACCTCAAATCCAGGCAGATCGGCCGGCACAACAAAAACACTCAGCCCCCTGGCTCCCGGCGCCTCGCCGGTGCGGGCAAACAGCGTGTAGACATCGGCAATACCGCCATTGGAAATCCAGGTTTTCTCGCCATTCAGCACGTAATGGCCACCGTCCTGCGTCGCAGTCATGGTCGAATTGGCCACATCCGAGCCCGACTGCGGCTCGGTCAGCGCAAAGGCCGAAACCGCCTTGCCTGCGCGGGTCAGCGGCAGCCATTCACCCTGCTGCTCCGGAGTGCCGAACAGCGAGAGCGCACCGGTTCCAAGCCCCTGCATGGCAAAGGCGAAATCCGCCAGCCCGTCATGCCGCGCCAGCGTCTCGCGGATCAGGCAGAGGCTGCGCACATCCAGTGTCTCCCCGGCCATAGCACCGGAATGCTGCGTCCAACCACCCTCTCCCAGCGCAACCACCAGCGACCGGCAGGCGGCATCGGGGTCCGAATGATCAATGCCCGCCAGATGCGCCGCGGCCCAATCGTCCAGCTCCGCCGCCAGCGCGCGGTGGCGGTCTTCAAAGAACGGCCAGTTCAGAAACGTCCTGTCCGCCATGGCGCGGCCCTCCCTGTTTCATCTTCCCCAAATACTCCCGCCGGAGGCGCCCGCACCCTCCTCCAGCAGATC
>NZ_JAXMOX010000219.1:0-7038 GCF_034669605.1 Leisingera sp. | reverse complement strand
GATCTCCGGGTTCCAATCTGACCCCCACCATGCTGGAAGCGGCAGAGATGGCCCGCGCGCAAGGGCGGCTCGATCTGCAGCGCCACGCGGCGCGGGCCAGGCTGCCGGGACGTTCGTTTCCCAATGGCGCCCATGTTGCCGAGGTTGTGATTGATCCGGAGACTGGGAATTCCACCGTTGAGCGCTACACTGTAGTCGACGATTTCGGTAATCTGATCAACCCGCTGCTGGCCGAGGGCCAGGTGCATGGCGGGGTGGCGCAGGGGCTGGGACAGGCCATGCTGGAGCGGGTTGTCTACGATTCAGACGGACAGCTGCTCACAGCTTCGTTCATGGACTATGCCTTGCCGCGCGCAAGCGGCCTCCCCATGATTGGGTTTACCTCCGAGCCCGTGCCGTCGACCCAGAACCCGATGGGAATGAAGGGCTGCGGCGAGGCGGGCACCGTCGGCGCGCTGGCGGCGGTCGCCAATGCGGTGCAGGACGCGGTCTGGGACCGTGGTGTGCGGCAGGTGGACATGCCGTTCACCCCGCAGAGAGTTTGGGAAGTGCTTAGGGATGTTTCTGACGCAGCTGAGTAAAAAGGTTCTTGAGTGGCTTGGCCGGCCGCTGCGCTCGGTGCATTCCGGCGAAACCAAGCTGCGCGGGCCGCAGGCCCATGTGATTATCCTGGACGGCACCATGTCGACCCTGGATGAGGGCAATGAAACTCATGCCGGCCAGCTGTTCCGGCTGTGCCGTGAAATGAGCGGCGAGGTCTCGATTTTTTATGAATCCGGCGTGCAGTGGAAAGGCTGGGGCAGTGCGCCGGACGTGATGATGGGGCGCGGCATCAACCGCCAGATCCGCTGGGCCTATGGATATCTTGCCTCCCGCTACCGTCCCGGCGACCGGATCTTTCTGTTCGGCTATTCCCGCGGCGCCTATGCAGTGCGCTCGCTGGCCGGTGTGATCGACCGGATCGGCCTTTTGAAGGCGGAACATGCAACGGTGCGCAACATTCGCACCGCCTACCGGCATTACCGCCTGAACGGGCGGTCAAAGTCATCGGGTGCCTTCACCGCGGCGCATTGCCACGAAGAGGTCGGGATTGAGATGGTCGGCGTCTGGGACACGGTCAAGGCTTTGGGGCTGCGTTTGCCGTTGCTGTGGCGCTGGGCGGAGAACCGGCACAATTTCCACAACCACCAATTGGGCCACCACGTCAAAAGCGGCTACCACGCGCTGGCGCTGGACGAGACCCGCGATGTTTTCAATCCGGTGCTGTGGGATTGCCCCAAGGATTGGCGCGGTCATGTGGAACAGGTTTGGTTCCGCGGCGCCCATGGCGACGTCGGCGGCCAGCTTGGCGGATTTGAAGAGGCCCGCCCCAAGGCAAACATTCCGCTGGTGTGGATGCTGGAGAAGGCCGAGGACCGCGGTCTGCCGCTGCCGCTGGACTGGCGTATGCGGTATCCGGTGGATCCAAATGCACCTTCTGTTGGCACCTGGTGCGGATGGGGCAAGATTTTCCTGCTGCGCAGCCGCCGCCGGGTTGGTCTGGACGGCAGCGAGCGTTTGCACAGCAGCGTCGATGGCGGCAAGCAGGGGGCCGCTGAGGGTGGCGGCTGGCTGGCCATGTTCTCGAAGACCTGATGCCCCGGCGCAGCCGGGTTTAACCCCCGCCAGCCAGGCAACCGGGCCCGGTCGCAAAGCCTGTCCCGAGCGAAACGGTCATGGCGGCAATGACGATTAGCCGCCAAGCGCCCGCCGCGCAAGTTCTTGCTGCAGACGTTTCAGCGTCCGGGCCACGATCAGCCTGTGGGCGGGGCGGACCGGGATCATATAGACCCGGCCGAACAGATTGTGCGTCTTGACGGACGATGTCACCGACAACACACCGCTGTTGGAGGAAACGCAGGTCATCACATCCAGATGCCGGTCCCGGACGGTCAGGGTCAGAACCTCATCCGACAGGGCCTCCACCAGAAAAAAATCCAGCTTATCACCTGTTTTGACCGCCGCTTTTGGCGTGCGGCTGATGGCGCCGATGCCTTTGACCCCGAAACAGGCTGAAATCGCGTCGCGCAGCCGGACAGCTAGGTTCATGCCAGGCGGTGGCCGCGCGTGCATGATGTTCCAGGCCGCCAGCGGAGTGACAGGGACGGGCAGAACGATGGATTGCGTATCCAGGAAATCCAGCTCCTTGGCAGGAGCCAGAATTTGAATACGGGCAGTGGCGGCCCGGCCGAAACTGTTTGGCGGCATGATCAGCCCTCTTTCCGGTCGTCCGGCAGCTGGGAAGAAGCATAGCCGGATGCAGGCAGCGGGCAAGCCCGGAAGGCGGGTCAGCCCGGGGCTGCCTGCATCACGATGCAGGTGGTGGAGCCGGTGGCATAAAGCCGCCCGTCTTGCAGCCCGCGGATTTCACCATGCGCGACACCGGTGGAACGGCCCACGTGGTCGATGGTGCCGCTGCAGTCGATGGGGGTGCCCAGCGGGATCGCCCGCAGAATGTTGATCTTGTATTCCAGCGTTGTATAGACCGACCCCGCAGGCACTTTGGTCATCACCGCGCAGGCCATGGCGCTGTCCAGCAGCGTGCCGTACCAGCCGCCATGCACGGTGCCCATCGGGTTGCAGACCGGGAATTCCGGCGTGCCGCGAAACACAACCTGACCCTCTTCGACGCTGTGCAGATGATAGCCCAGCGTTGCTGCGATCGGGGGGCCGGGCAAGCGGCCGTCCAGGATACCCTGCATGAAATCAAGACCGGAAATCCGGGTGATCTGCTCCACTGTCAGCAGGTCGGCAGGTTTGTCAGCATAAATCATGGCGCGCGGGTCCTTGGCGGGGAAATTCCCTCCATTAGAAACCGCGCGCCGGGGCCCGCAAGGCTTACGCCACGTTCTGAAGCGAAACCTTGGGTGTGACACCCAGGGCAAAGCACACATCGCGGGTCAGCTCGGGGCGGTTCAGCGTGTAGAAATGCAGCTTGTCCACACCGCCCTCCAGCAGATCCGAACACAGTTCGGTGCAAAGTACGGTGGCCAGCAGTTCCTCGCGGTCGTCGCGCAGGGCCTTGTCAAAGGCGTCTTCGACCCATTGAGGGATGATGGTGCCGCAGCGCTTGGCAAAGTTGCGCGCGCCCTTCCAGTTCTCGATCGGCAGGATGCCGGGGGTGAGCTTGCTGCTGTCGATACCGGCCTTTTCGCAGGCATCGCGGAAGCGGAAGAAGGTCTCGGCCTCAAAGAAGAACTGGGTCAGCGCCTCATCCGCGCCGGCATCCAGTTTGCGCTTCAGCCATTCCACATCCGCGGCCTGATCCGCGGCTTCCGGGTGGCGGTCCGGGTAGGCGCCGACCTTGATGTTGAAATTGCCGCGCAAGGCCAGCCCCTTGATCAGCTCCACCGAATTGGCAAAACCGTCGGGGTGCGGCATGAATTTGCCTTCGCCCTTGGGCGGATCGCCGCGAAGGGCGACAATCTCGGACACGCCGGCTTCGGCGAACTGGTCGGCAATCTCCAGCGTTTCGGCCTTGGAAGCATTCACGCAAGTGAGATGCGCGGCGACATTCAGACCGGAGGATTTGTGCAGGGCAGCCACCGCATCGCGGGTCAGCGTGCGGGTGGTGCCGCCTGCGCCATAGGTTACGGACACAAACCGCGGGTCCATCGGGGCGAGGACTTGCACGGTGTCCCAAAGCCGGAAGGAGGCTTCGAGATTCTGCGGCGGAAAGAATTCAAAGGAAATCTTGGGCGTCGTCATCTCAGGTCTCTCGCTAGGTTGATTTCACCTCTTGTTGCATGCGCAGCATTGTGAGACAATTTCATAATCCTCAAGAACAACATGAGCGCAATCGAATAATGCATATTGAGTTCCGTCACCTCCGCACCATCAAGGCCATTCACGAGGCTGGCGGGCTGGCCCGTGCCGCGGATCAGCTGAACATAACCCAAAGCGCGCTGAGCCATCAGGTGAAGGGGCTGGAGGAGCAAGCCGGCGTCGAACTGTTCATCCGGCGCTCCAAGCCGATGAAACTGTCACCGGCGGGAAAGCGCCTGTTGCGGCTGGCCGAGCAGGTATTGCCGCAACTTGAAGCAGCACAAGCGGAGTTTTCCTCCCTGCGCGACGGGCACACCGGGCGCATGCATATCGCCATCGAGTGCCACGCCTGTTTCGAGTGGCTGTTTCCGGTGCTGGAGGGGTTCCGCAAAAACTGGGGCGATGTGGATGTGGATATCCGCCCTGGCCTCGCCTTTGATGCGCTGCCTGCGCTGCAAAAGGAGGAGGTGGATCTGGTGGTCTCCTCCGATCCCGAGGACATTGCCGGCGTCGAGTTTATTGAGCTGTTTGATTACAATGCCGTGTTTGTCGCCTCGGCCCAGCATCCCCTCGCAGAGAAACCCTTTGTTGAAGCTGCTGATTTCATTGGCCAGAATCTGATCACCTATCCGGTGGAAAAGACCCGGCTGGATGTGTTCAGCCAGCTGTTGATCCCGGCGGGGGTTGAGCCTGCCTCGATCCGCCAGGTGGAGCTGACGGCGGTGATCCTGCTGCTGGTGGCATCAAACCGCGGCGTATCAGTGCTGCCGGACTGGGTGGTTCGGGAGGTGAAATATTCCTCGGACTATGTGACACGGCCGCTGACAAAATCGGGGATCAGCCGCAGGCTCTATGCAGCGATCCGGGCCGAGGACCGCGAGAAACCTTACATGCAGGAGCTGATCCGCCTGGCCAAGGTCGAAGCCCGCAAGCTGCAGCATGTTTGACAGGGTGCGGAGCGGCCGGGCGCCGTTCCGGCTTCCGTGCCCGCTCCGCGCGGTGGCGTGATACTGGCAAGCGGGCGCGGGGCCTAGACCAGCTTGACGATCTGCTTGCCGGTATTGCCGCCCTGCATCATCGACAGGAAGGTTTTGGGCGCGTTCTCCAGCCCCTCGGCGATGTCTTCCAGATATTTGATCTCGCCGCTGGCGATCTTGGGCGCGACCTGTTGCAGGAATTCCGGGTAACGGTCGTAGTGGTTGAAGATGATGAAGCCGTTCACGGACAGGAATTTGGTCAGCACGGAACGCCAGATGGCGGGGGCCGTCAGCTCTGTTTCCGCACTGTTGTACCAAGCGATCATGCCGCAGACAGGAATTCGACCGAAGCTGTTCATCAACGGCAGCACCGCTTCCAGAACCTTGCCGCCGACGTTTTCATAGTAGATGTCGATCCCCTCCGGGCAGGCGGCCGCCAATGCCGCGCTGAGCGCCTCGGCTGAGCCCAGGGCGCGGTGATCGAGACAGCTGTCAAAGCCGAATGTCTCCACTGCCAGTTTGCATTTGTCTTCGCCGCCCGCGATGCCGACCACCCGCAGCCCCGCCTGTTTCGCCAACTGCCCCACCATCGACCCGACAGGGCCGGTGGCCGCGGCAACCACCAGGGTTTCGCCGGCCTTGGGACGGCCATAGGCCTGCAAGCCATGCCAGGCGGTAAACCCCGGCATGCCAAGAACGCCGAGCGCCGTCGTAAGCGGAGCCATCTGCGGGTCCAGCTTGCGGATCTCCGAGGCCCGGATGCAGGCATGGCTGGCCCAGCCGAACATGCCCAGAGCAAAGTCGCCGGGAACAAAATCCGGACTGTTTGAGGCCATCACCTCGCCAACACCGCCTGCGGTCATAGTGTCCCCGATTTCGACCGGTGCGGCATAGGATTTTCCCGCATTCATGCGTCCGCGCATATAGGGGTCCAGCGACATATAGTGGACTTTTACGATCACTTCGCCGTCGCCGGGTTGGGGCAAGCCGGCAACCTCAAGACGGAAGTTGTCTTCGCTGGCCTGGGTTTCGGGGCGGCTGGCCAGCACGATACGCTGCATCTGGTCGGACATGAGCTGTTCCTTGATCTGATTTTGTCAAACTCTGGGCGTCATGACGCAGGATTTCAACCGCTCCTGAGAAGGTAACCGGGTGTCAAAGCGGTTGGGCACTTTGCGGCAAAGCCCCTTGGCAACTGCGGGCAGGGGGCGTATAGGCACGGTTTGACCGGCATCTCCCCGACGTGACAGGATACTGCAGATATGATTGGCAGCGCAAACCTCAATGTGATGATCAAGACCGCCCGCAAGGCTGGCCGTTCCCTGGTGAAAGACTTCCGCGAGGTGGAGAATCTGCAGGTGTCGATGAAAGGCGCCGGCGACTTTGTCTCCAGGGCTGACATCGCCGCTGAAAAAATCATCAAGGAAGAGCTGCGCAACGCGCGCCCGACCTATGGCTGGCTGGCCGAGGAAGGCGGCGAGGAAGAGGGCGAGGATCCCACCCGCCGCTGGATCGTCGACCCGCTGGACGGCACCACGAATTTCCTGCATGGGCTGCCGCATTGGGCGATCTCGATTGCGCTGGAGCATAAGGGCAAAATCGTCGCGGGCGTGGTCTATGACGCTGCCAAGGACGAGATGTTCTTTGCCGAGAAGGGCGCCGGTGCCTGGATGAACGATACCCGGATCCGCGTGTCGGGCCGCCACCGGATGATCGAGTCCATTTTTGCCACCGGCGTGCCGTTCGGCGGCCGCGCCGATCTGCCGCTGACGTTGCAGGACCTGGCCCGGCTGATGCCGGCCTGTGCCGGTGTGCGCCGCTGGGGCTCTGCCGCGCTGGACATGGCCTATGTGGCCGCCGGCCGTTACGAGGGTTTCTGGGAACGCCGCCTGAACGCCTGGGACCTGGCCGCGGGCATCATCATTGTGAAAGAGGCCGGTGGCTTTGCCGAGGCGATCGACCCCGAGGCGGGCATTATCGACAGCGGCAGCGTGGTCTGCGCGAACGAGCCGATCTTCGATAACTTCGCAAAGGTGATCCGCGGCTGAACCAGCCCGGAAACCCGACGATTTGAAACGCGGCCTCTGGGCCGCGTTTTTCGTTTCAGGTTATTAAGGCCGGGCGGAAGGCTATTGTTGGTCTGACGGATGGTTAACACCGTCGTTCCAGGCGATCTCGCCATCGGTTTGCGCGTGCGTCCGCGGATTGGCGCCTTGGATACAGCCCAGATTGACACCGCATTCCCTAGGGTCGGAGC
>NZ_JAXMOX010000218.1:0-7096 GCF_034669605.1 Leisingera sp. | reverse complement strand
GCTATAGAACCGGGACGGCCGGTTAGTTGCAGCCCCATGCCGGCGTTCATGGAACAAACCCTCCACCGGACGCCGGTATGGCGGCTATGAGCCCAAGCCGCAGAACGTTGCGCATGGATGATCCGAGCATTGCATTCTCCCGACTCACACCTTGCATTTTAAATGTCAGACTTTTAAATGTCGGACAAATGTTTTTTTTGCCGGGGCACCTCCGGCGTAGTGCTGCGTCAGGGCCTGAGCATGAAGATTGACCCCAACAGTTCCGCCGATCTTTCGGTTCAGATAGCGCAGGCTATCAAGGATGCCATCATCTCGGGGGCGCTGATCGTGGATGAGCGGCTGCCGTCCGAAAGCGAGTTGTCGGAGCAGTTTCAGGTCTCCCGCTCCACCGTGCGGGAAGCGTTGAAGCGATTGGCTGCGCAATCCTTGATCCGCACCCAGCGCGGCGCCTCCGGCGGGGCGTTTGTGAACCGTCTGAGCTTTGAGGACGCCTATTCACAGCAGGTCACCACCTCGACCCTGCTGCTGAGCATGAACGCGGTGAGTTTTGATACCGCTTGCGAGGCGCGTTACGCGCTGGAGCGTGCCTGTGCGCCGCTGTCGGCAGCGCGGCGCAGCGCCGATCACCTGGCCACTATGCGGACAGAGATCTTCCGCCAGGGTCAGCCGGGGCTGACCGATGTGGCATTTTGCGCCTCCGATGTGGCGTTTCACCGGGCGTTGGTGGACGGGGCCGGCAATCCGGTGCTGTCCTATCAGCTGGCCGGCGCGGTGGAGGCGATGCAACCCTTGATGAACATGATCACCTTCACCGCCCGCGACCGCGAGGTGATCACCGGCCTTCACACCCGCATTGCCGATGCCATTGAAGAAGGTAACGGCGGCGCTGCCACCGCAGGCCTGCAAGACTTGGAAAACGAAACGCGCAAGCTGGCGTCCGATGTCTTTGCGGCCCGGGCGCATAAGTAGAAGCGCGGCACATTTCTGACCGTGAACCGAACACCGGGGCCAAGGTCCCCCCCCGTTCGGCACTTTAATCTGACATCCGGCTGCACGATATCTGTGCCTTCCAAGCAGTGCAAAACCACGGTCAAGTGATTGTTTTCCGGAACAATACCAAGATCCCTAGGCTGGCGTGACACCGCCGTTTCCCGGTGCGGGAAATGGCCAAAGTCCTACTAGGGTTTTCAGCGGCTCGGCCAGCGGCAGATGACCCGTCCTCCGCGCCTGAAATCTGACCGGATTCCTCGCAGAATTCCGGTTCCCCCCTTTGCAACCCGAAAGAAGCAGACTATATAGCCACTGTTCCCTTGCGGAACTATGGACATAAACGCGCTCGTAATAAGCGGATCGGACCCGGGGGCGGTACCCGGCGACTCCACCAAACATCCTTCATTTGGGGATCATGGGGTCGAAACAGGATCGACGGACGTCTAAAGGGGTTAGCTTTGTCTCGGCGGGGTGCCACCGTACCGGCCCAAACAGTACAATTGCAAATGACAATCGTGCTCCGGCAATGGCTCTGGCTGCGTAAGCAGTTCGAGTCGCCGAAACTAAGTCCTTGCGCCTAGCAGTGTAAGGCGGGGTTCGCAGGTACCTGGCAACAGAAACCTGCACTTTCCGCCCTGAGACTAAATTGCTGTCACGCCAACCTGCCGGAATTATCGTATGGGCGGTTCAAATCTGCTGGCGGCAGCGATATCACCGACGCTTGAAACAAAACCGGTCTGCGGCCTGCCCCTACCCGCCGCTATCTGCCCGGAGAAGAACGCATTCAGAATGAAGATGTCCAAATCTATCAGCAAACCCGAATTTGACCCAGTGTCCCCGCGCCGGACAGCGCCTGCGCTCGGTCTAACGCAGCATACAGCGGATTGCGCCCCGGCCATGGCAGCCCCCTTTGACCCCGCAAGCCCGGCTGATATGCCTGTGACCCGGCTGCTGTATTACTGGTTCGAACAGGTTTGGCGCAAAGGGAATATGGACGCAGTTGCCGAAGTGATGACCCCAGACACGTTGATTTCCGGCGCAATCGCTGCCCTTGCAGAACCTGAATGCGACTATGGCGAAGTTGTCGCGGCTCTGCGCAACCTGCTGGGGCCGATGACAGTCACCTTCACCCATGCAATGGAAGCCGCCGACTGGGTTGCCATCCGGCTTTTGGTTCGCACCAGCAAGCCAAGCGATGGCACGCCCTTCCAGATCACCGGTCAGTTGATGGCCCGGGTGGAGGAGGGCAGGATCGCCGAACTGCACTCCAATATGGACTACTTCCAGATGTTTGAGAAACTGGGACAGCTGCCGCCCGAGGCCCTCGCGGTTTGCATGACAGGCGAACGGTTGAAGTGACCCGCATTGACTGCCTCGTGCAGCCTTGACAAGGCTGCCGCAAATGCGGTCTCTAAGAGCTATGGGGACAAACGCGAACGCCCCGTGAGGCGACAAGCCCAAGGTTCGCATGTTAACCTTGCTCGCGAGGAGACATGCTCATGGCTGCCCCGAATGAAATCACCCCTGCCCAGCTCCTGCGTCTGATCGGCACGCCCACTGCGCCGGTGCTGGTGGATATCTGCATTGACGAGGACTTTGCCGCGGATCCGTTTCTGATCCCCGGTTCCTGCCGCCATCCCCATCGGGATATCGATGGCCTCAAGGCCCGCCTCGACGGGCGGTGTTGCGTGGTGATCTGCCAGAAGGGCATTAAACTGTCGCAAGGCATGGCCGCCTGGCTTCGCAATGACGGGATTGAGGCGGAATATCTGCAGGGCGGCATGTTTGCCTGGCGAACCCTGAAAGATGCGCCGCGGATCCCTGCCAGCGCCCTGCCTGCCCCGGAGGGCGGCAGCACTCTGTGGGTGACCCGCCACCGCCCCAAGATCGACCGCATCGCTTGCCCCTGGCTGATCCGCCGCTTTGTGGATCCCAAAGCGCGTATTCTGTATGTCTCGCCGTCAGAGGTGGCCGGAGTTGCAGACCGCTTTGGCGCCACGCCGTTTGATGTTGAGGACGTGTTTTGGTCGCATCGCGGGCCGCTTTGCACTTTTGACACCATGCTGGACGAATTCGGGCTGAGGACACCGGCGCTGGACAGGCTGTCCCTGGTTGTAAGAGGCGCCGACACCAACCGGCACGACCTGGCGCCCGAGGCAGCGGGGCTGCTGGCCCTCTCGGTCGGGCTGGCGCGCCAGTTCAAGGACGACCATCAGCAGCTTGAGGCAGGCATGACCCTATATGATGCGCTATACCGCTGGGCTCGTGACGGCCAGGGCGAAGGCCACGACTGGCCCGCGGACCGGACAGCATGAGCCCCCCCAGCTGGACGGAGATGTTCCGTGTCTTCGGGCGTATCGGGGTACTGAGCTTTGGCGGCCCCGCGGCGCAGATTTCAGTGATGCACAAGGAGCTGGTTGAAGACCGCCCCTGGCTGAGCGAAGACAGCTTCCTGCGCGGCCTTTCCTTTTGCATGCTGCTGCCGGGGCCGGAGGCGATGCAGCTGGCAACCTATACCGGCTGGCGGATGCGCGGCACCGCCGGCGGGCTGCTGGCGGGGCTGCTGTTTGTGCTGCCGGGTGCGGCGGTGATTGCGGCGCTGGTCTGGCTCTATGCGCAATACGGCACCCTGCCCGCGGTGCAATCCGCGTTTCTGGGGGTCAAGGCGGCGGTGGTTGTCATTATCCTGCAAGCGCTGCGGCGGCTGGCGGGCAAAGCCCTGAACCATCCGCTGGACTGGGCGCTGGCGGGGTTCGGCTTTGCAGCGCTGTTCCTGTTCAACCTGCCGTTTCCGATGGTGGTGCTGGCCGCCGCCTGCTTTGGCCTGCTGCGCAAAGACAGCAGCACCGGTGATCCCGCACACAACACGCCTGCCCGCAATGGCAGCACTCTGCGCATAATTGCGGTCTGGGGCGGGTTGTGGCTGCTGCCGCTGATTGCCTTGTCGCTGTCCGGAGCAGGTTTTCTGGCGGACATCGGCTGGTTCTTTTCCAAACTGGCCGTGGTGACCTTTGGCGGTGCCTATGCGGTGCTGGCCTATATCAGCCAGACCGTGGTCAGCCAATTCGGCTGGATCAGCGCCGGGCAGATGATCGATGCCCTGGGCCTGGCCGAAACAACCCCTGGCCCGTTGATCTTGGTCACCCAGTTCGTCGCCATGTTGTCCGGACTGACGCAGGGCGGGTCCGGGCTGTTCCTGGCTGCAGGCGCGGTGGCGCTTTGGGCGACCTTCATGCCATGTTTTCTGTGGATCTTTGCCGCGGCGCCTTATGTTGAGCGTATCGCCGCGCATCCACGGCTTGGCATGGCGCTGAAGGCGGTAACGGCCACGGTGGCGGGTGTCATTCTGAACCTGTCCGTGTGGTTCATGATACATGTGGCCTTTACCGGAACGCAGGTGTTTGAGGCCGGTATTCTGCACATGCCTGTTCCGGTCTGGAGCAGCATGAACAGCACAGCGGTTCTGCTGGTTCTGCTGGCGCCGCTTGCCGACTGGGTGGTGCGCGGTAATATGCTGCTGCTGCTGGCAGTGATGGCAGCAGCCGGTCTGGCCATTGCAGAATTCCCGTTTGCAATCAGCTGACTGCCGATGCCCGCAAAGTGCCGTCAGCCGCAAGAAATTTTCGGTCCGTGAAAAGGCTGCCCTTTTGTTTCCGCCAGAATCTCCTATGCTGGGAACAAATGAACAAAGGGTGACTGCATGTCCCGTGAAATCGACTATGGCAACCTGATGCACTCTGCCATGCGCGGCCTGATCCGGACCGTGCTGCAGGATATCTCTGACAACGGCTTGCCCGGTAACCACCACTTTTTCATCACCTTCGATACAGCCCACCCGGATGTGGAACTGGCCGATTGGCTGTCCGACCGGTATCCGGGTGAGATGACTGTGGTCATGCAGCATTGGTTCGACAATCTGACCGTGGATGAGGACGGCTTTGCGGTCACTCTGAACTTCGGTGACTCCCCGGAACCGCTCTATATCCCCTATGACGCAATCCGCACATTTGTGGACCCGTCAGTGGAATTCGGACTGCGGTTCGAGTCCGCCGATGAAGAGCCGGAAGGCTACTCCACGGTGATGGATCCGGCTGAGGAACCGAACGACGCTGAGGAGCAAGAGAACGACAAGAAAGACGCGGATGTCGTGTCACTGGACAGCTTCCGCAAATAGGCGGCACTGCCTCTTGACGCAGTATCAGGCAGCCCGGCCAGCTGCCGTTTTCATGTCCTGTTTTTGCATGTCCCGCTGGTTTCCTGGCCTATTGCCTGGCCAGGAAGGTTTCCAGCTTGCGGCGCGGTTCGCCGTTCAACCGTGAAATATAAACCAGCTCCAGCCCGCCATCGGCCAGGGTCCTGTCATACTGCTGCATTTCGTAGTCGCCGTTCGGGTGAATAAACAGCGAAAAGACTGTCAGCGTATCGCCGGTCAGGCGCCCCCAGACAAAGGGTTCGCCCTCCATCGGGTTCAGCGGCACCGCGTGACCAAACACATTGCGCGTCATCGCCGCAGAGTAGACACCTTCGCGCCCGCTTTGCAGAAATTCGATTTCATAGGTCTTGGTCTTTTTGCGGCCGTCATCCTTTTCGGTGGTCGCGGTCCATTCAATAGTGAACCCTTTTTTCATCTCATGGATGGTGACGCTCATATCCCGGGGATCAATGTCGCCATCCGCTTTGACGACGTCGACGCTGCCTGCATATTCGCCGGAAAACTGCGCAATACCTGCGGCAATCCCCTGCACAGCTCCGCACAGCAGAACACAGGCTGCCAATGCAGGCACAGCCAGGGATTTCACTGACAGAACAGCACACAGACGGATTGGCACGTTCTTTTCCTTTCCGGATACAAAATCGCCCGTTTCCCGCCCCATCCCGCTCACTGTAACCATAGCATGGATTGAAGCAACAGCGTGGGTTGGATTGCGCCAAATCGATACTATACCTCACCTGCCTTTTGGCTATGCTGCGCGCAACTGGCCAATTGCGCCGCGGCACTGCGCAGGCTACACGGCATACAATCGCATACCCAACGGAGAGAAGACGGATGTCCGAAACCCGCACCGAAACCGACAGCTTTGGCCCGCTTGAGGTCCCCGCAGACAAATACTGGGGCGCCCAGACCCAGCGTTCCATCATGAACTTCCCGATCGGCTGGGAAAAGCAGCCTGTCGCCATTGTGCGCGCGCTGGGGGTGATCAAGCAGGCCTGCGCCATGGCCAACAAGGAGTCGGGCAAGCTGGATGCAAGGATCGGTGATGCCGTGATCCAGGCCGCCAGCGAAGTTGTTGCCGGCAAGTTCGACGACAACTTTCCGCTGGTGGTCTGGCAGACCGGTTCCGGCACCCAGTCCAACATGAACTCCAACGAGGTTATCGCCAACCGCGCGATCGAGATCCTGGGCGGCGTCATCGGTTCCAAGGACCCGGTGCACCCAAACGATCACTGCAACATGGGCCAGTCCTCGAACGACACATTCCCCACCGCCATGCATATCGCCACCGCGATGAGCGTGCGCGATGTGCTGGTGCCCGGCCTGACCAAACTGGCCGAAGGGCTGGAGGCCAAAGCCGAGGCGTTCAAGGACATCATCAAAATCGGCCGCACCCATACCCAGGACGCCACCCCGCTGACGCTGGGCCAGGAATTTGGCGGTTATGCGCATCAGATCCGTCAGGGTCTGGCGCGGGTCGAAGCGGCGATGCCCGGCATCTATGAACTGGCCCAGGGCGGTACCGCGGTTGGCACCGGGCTGAACACCCAGAAAGGCTGGGGCGAGAAAGTTGCCGCCAACATGGCAGAGATTACCGGCCTGCCCTTTGTCACCGCCCCCAACAAGTTCGAAGCACTGGCCGCCCATGACGCCATGGTGTTCCTGTCCGGAGCGCTCGCGACCATCGCCGGGAGCTGCTATAAGATCGCCAATGACATCCGCTTCCTCGGCTCCGGCCCGCGCTCCGGCCTGGGCGAGCTGATCCTGCCGGAGAACGAACCAGGCTCATCGATCATGCCAGGCAAGGTCAACCCGACCCAGGCTGAGGCGCTGACCCAGGTGGCGGCGCATGTGATGGGCAATGACGCGGCGATCAAGTTTGCAGGCTCGCAG
>NZ_JAXMOX010000217.1:0-7101 GCF_034669605.1 Leisingera sp. | reverse complement strand
CTTGGCATTCCCATGAAAATCGTTCTGACCAAGCTGCGGGACTAATACGATCATGCCGCCCGCACCATCGCCTGGCCGAAGTCTCCCGGCGGGCCGGGATCCGTCAGCATAACCAGCAGCGCGATGTGGCTGGCGGGGGCGGAAGTAGACCGACAATAGGTCAGGCGCATTTGCTTTCATCGCGTATGGGTCAATGCGAATTGACCCAAGACTGTCGACCACCCGCCGCACCAGACTGGCCGCAGGATACATCATTGTTCCCAATCGGGGTTAGGTTGGGGCGGCTCATGCAGCTTCCCCATCGCGTGCTTGGACGGTTTCCCCTCAGCTATGAGCCAAGGTGAAAGCCGCGTGCGGCCAGCGGTTCGACCCCGCTCGCCTGCGCGCCGCCTACCTGATCGACCGGCCCGAACCCGCGCCGGAACCCATGGACCAGACCCTCGCGCGCGTCGGCGCCATGCGCGCCCGCTGCCGGTTCGGCCAGGCGATGCTGCTGCAAGAGTTGGGCGGCAGGTTCACGCCGGGCAGCACAGACCCGATCGACCGCTTCGATTTCAAAGAGACGCGCTGTCGCTTGTCCCTTCTCGGCCTCTCAGCCACCGGGAACGACATGCCGTCTGCGCCCGTGCCAGCCGCAAAGCCCTGTCCCGCTCCGCTCAGCAGCGCAGGAAATAGCCTGGACCAAAACGGGAACAGAACGAGACTGTGGGAGCAAGGTGTGGGAGTCGCGCAAATCGCGCAAAACGTCCCCTCCGCCGCGGGAACATATTTTCCTGTAAAATCAATGGTGCGGACGGCGGGACTCGAACCCGCACGGCCATACGGCCAGGAGATTTTAAGTCTCCGGTGTCTACCATTCCACCACGTCCGCGCAAGGCACCGCAGGACGGCGCCTTAGCAGCAGGTCTAGCCTTCTGAATTCATGCGGACAATCGGTTTTCGGCGCCTACCGGAAAATTTCCCGCGTCCGGGGCAGGACTACAACTCCACATCTCCTGCGCCCTGCGGTGCCAGCGGCCCGCCCGGGGCGGCCAGTTGGCGCTCTGGCAGCCAGGGGTTTAACGCCAGCGCTTCGGCCAGGGCCGCGCGTGCTTCATCCAGCCGCGACAAACCGTAAAGCGACAGCGCCCGTCCGCTCATCGCGGCGACATGGCGGGGCGACAGCTCCAGCGCCCGGTCCAGATCGCGCAGTGCCGCGGCAAAGTCCCGCCGCAGGTACTGCACAAAGGCGCGCTGGTTGTAGCCCTCGGCATAATCCGGACAGTAGGCGATCAACTGGTCAAAATCCTCCAAAGCCCCCAGAAAGTCCAAGGCCGTGCGCTTGATCATCCCGCGGTCCAGCATAGCCTGAGCCTGCGAATCCGGCGCATCGGCCCAGAACTCCCACATCCGGTTGGCAATCTCGCGCGCCTGATCCTCGGTGGCGGCCTTCTGCACCTCGTGCAGCAACCCGTCCAGCCGGGCGCTATGGTCAGGAGCAGCCGGGCAATCAGAGGCCTGTACAGGGAAACCCATGGTCAAGGCGGTAAAGACCGCAGCAAATCCGGTTAAGCGAAGCGGTGTGCGAAACAGTACATAGAGCATGCTGCTATGCTGGCATATTTTGGCATTCGATCAAGTCAACTGCACGCGCGCATTCCGCCCCGTCCTATAGGGGTGCCAATGCGCCGTCTTCTTTGACCGCTTCCATCGCAACATAGGTCGAGGTCGAGGCGACATGCGGCAGCGAGGAAATCTTTTCCCCCAGCACCGCCCGGTAATCAGTCATCGAGCGGGTCCGCACCTTCAGCAGATAATCAAAATGCGACGCCATCATATAGGCCTGTTCGATCTCCGGCAGCCTCGCCACAGCCGCGTTGAACTTGACCAGCGCCGCCTCGCGGGTGTCGTCCAGCTTCACCTCGACAAAGGCGACGTGGTCCAGCCCCAGCCGGATCGGATCCACCAGCGCCCGGTAGCCGGTAATGATGCCCTCAGCCTCCAGCCGCCTGAGCCGGGTCTGGGTGGGTGTTTTCGACAGGCCGATCTTGCGGGCCAGATCGGCAATGGAGATCCGGCCGTCCTCACTCAGCACATTCAGAATCGCCCGATCGAACCGGTCCAGTTCAGGAAAGTTCATTTGGACCTCCTCATTCCTTATTTTTCACTCTTTCGCCTTAGTATTCCCTATATTTAGGCGATTGTCCCGCCTGAAAGGGTGTATCCTGTGCAAAAGCCCTGCACACCCTTTGTGGAGTTCCCCGCATGACAACCCAACCAAAACTGCGCCACCGGATCGACGCCGGAACCTATGCCGATCAAACCGCGATGCGTGACCAGCTGATTGCTCAGGCAGCCCTGTCCGAGGCCGATCGCACCCGGATCTGTTCCAATGCTGCAGCGCTCGTGCGCGACATCCGCGGCCATTCGGCACCCGGCCTGATGGAAGTTTTCCTGGCCGAATACGGTCTTTCCACCGATGAAGGGGTGGCACTGATGTGCCTGGCCGAGGCGCTGCTGCGGGTGCCGGATGCCGACACCATCGATGCGCTGATCGAGGATAAGATCGCGCCCTCCGACTGGGGCAAGCATCTGGGCAAGTCCACCTCCTCGCTGGTCAATGCCTCGACTTGGGCGCTGATGCTGACCGGCAAGGTGCTGGACGAGGAACGCAGCCCGATCGGTGCCCTGCGCGGTGCTATCAAACGTCTGGGCGAGCCGGTGATCCGCACCGCCGTCAGCCGCGCGATGAAGGAGATGGGCCGCCAGTTCGTGCTGGGCGAGACCATCGAAAGCGCGATGGATCGCGCTGCAGGCATGGAGGCCAAGGGCTATACCTATTCCTATGACATGCTGGGCGAGGCCGCCCGGACCGAGGCTGACGCAGCCCGCTATCACCTGTCCTATTCCAAGGCGATCTCGGCCATTGCCGCCGCCTGCAACAGTGACGACATCCGCAAGAACCCTGGCATCTCGGTGAAACTGTCCGCGCTGCATCCGCGCTATGAGCTGGCGCAGGACGCCAGCGTGATGGAGCACCTGGTGCCGCGGCTGAAGGCGCTGGCGCTGCTGGCCAAAGCAGCGAAAATGGGCCTCAACATCGACGCCGAAGAGGCCGACCGCCTGTCGCTGTCGCTGGAGGTGATCGAGGCGGTGGTGTCTGATCCGTCACTGGCCGGCTGGGACGGCTTTGGCGTGGTGGTGCAGGCTTACGGGCCGCGCACCGGCCTGGCGATCGACGCATTGCATGAGATGGCAGAGAGGTATGACCGCCGCTTCATGGTGCGGCTGGTGAAAGGCGCTTATTGGGATACCGAGATTAAACGTGCCCAGGTCGAAGGCGTGGATGGGTTTCCCGTGTTCACCAACAAGGCGCTGACCGATCTGTCCTATATCTCCAACGCCCGCAAACTGCTGGGCATGACGGACCGGATCTATCCGCAATTCGCAACCCACAATGCCCATACTGTTGCCGCCATCCTGCATATGGCCGCGGACAAGGACAACGCAGACTACGAGTTCCAACGCCTGCACGGCATGGGCGAAACCTTGCACCAGATGGTGCTGGAGCAGAACAGGACCAACTGCCGGATTTATGCACCTGTCGGGGCCCACCGCGATCTCTTGGCCTATCTGGTCCGGCGCCTGCTGGAAAACGGCGCCAACAGCTCTTTCGTGAACCAGATCGTCGATGACAACGTCCCGCCCGAAGTGGTCGCCGCCGATCCCTTTGCAGCGGTTGCCGATATCAGCCGCAAGATCCCGACCGGGCCTGAGCTCTACGCGCCGGAGCGCCCGAACTCCAAAGGCTTCGACCTGGGCCATGCGCCCACCCTGGCCAAGATAGAAAAGGCCCGCGCGCCGTGGCGGACCCATCGATGGCAGGCCGGACCGCTGCTGGCAGGCGATGCCCGCCCCGAGACCGCCAAGGATGTGACCAGCCCCACCGATCTGAGCGTGACCGGAACCGTCAGCCAGTGCAGCCCAGAAGATATCGAGCTGGCACTGGCGCTGGCCGACCCTTGGGATGCTCCGGCTGCCGAACGCAGTTCCATCCTGAACAAAGCCGCGGATTTATACGAGGAAAACTTTGGTGAGCTGTTCGCCATCCTGGCCCGCGAGGCCGGCAAGACCATTCCCGATGCGGTGGCCGAACTGCGCGAGGCGGTGGATTTCATGCGCTATTATGCGGCCCGAATCCCCGATGCGCCGCCGGCTGGGATCTTCTCCTGTATTTCGCCCTGGAACTTCCCGCTTGCAATCTTCACTGGTCAGGTTGCAGCGGCGCTGGCGGCAGGCAACGCGGTGCTGGCAAAGCCCGCCGACCAAACGCCGCTGATCGCTCACCGCGCCGTGCAGCTGATGCACGAAGCCGGCGTGCCGCGCAGCGCCATGCAACTGGTGCCAGGCCGCGGCAGCGTGGTCGGCGCGGCAATCACCTCCGATCCGCGGGTTAATGGCGTGGCCTTCACCGGCTCCACCGCCACCGCCATGCGCATCCGCCGGGCGATGGCCGACAACCTGCAGCCCGGCGCACCGCTGATTGCTGAAACCGGCGGTCTGAACGCGATGATCGTCGACTCAACCGCCCTGCCTGAGCAAACCGTGCAAGCGGTGATTGAAAGCGCCTTCCAGTCGGCGGGTCAGCGCTGCTCCGCCCTGCGCTGCCTCTATCTGCAGGAGGACATTGCCGACACCGTGCTGAAAATGCTGAAGGGCGCAATGGATTGCCTGCATCTGGATGACCCTTGGCATCTGTCTACTGACAGCGGTCCGGTGATTGACGAAGGCGCCCGTGCGGGAATTCTCGCCCATGTCGCCAAGGCCCGTGCCGAGGGCCGCGTGCTGAAAGAAATGCCTGCCCCGCAAGGCGGAACCTTTGTCGCCCCCACGATGATCGAAATCCCCGGCATCAGCGCGCTGGAGGAAGAGATTTTCGGCCCTGTCCTGCATGTTGCGCGGTTCAAATCCCAACAACTGGATCAGGTCATTTCCGACATCAATGCAACCGGTTATGGTCTCACCTTCGGGCTGCATACACGTATCGACGACCGGGTGCAGCATGTCTGCGACCGGGTGCATGCAGGGAACATCTACGTGAACCGCAACCAGATCGGCGCCATCGTCGGCAGCCAGCCGTTCGGCGGCGAGGGTCTGTCCGGCACCGGCCCCAAGGCGGGCGGTCCCTACTACCTCAGCCGTTTCTGCGCGCCGGACCGTCAGTACAGCAACGCTGTGTGGCAGACCACCTTTGCCGAACTGCCCGGGGAAAGCGGCGTGCCTGTGCGCCCTTTGACCACCACCCTGCCCGGCCCGACCGGGGAATCGAACCGCCTGACCGTCTCGGCCCGCCCGCCGCTGTTGTGCATGGGACCAGGGCCCGAGGCCGCGGCGGACCAGGCCAAAGAGGTGATCGGTCTCGGCGGCACCGCAATTGAGGCGCACGGAATGTTCGATCTGCACCGGCTGGAGGCGATCCAGGGCATTGCTGGCGTGTTGTGGTGGGGTGACGAGGCAACGGGCCGCGAGATCGAACAGTGGCTGGCCAAGCGCGACGGCCCGATCATCCCGCTGATCCCAGGCACGCCAGACCGTGCCCGCGTCCTGGCTGAACGCCACGTCTGCGTTGACACAACTGCCTCGGGCGGTAACGCGGACCTGCTAGGCGGCAACGCCTGAGCTGCGCCCGATAAGTGCTTGACGCTGGGCCATTTCCGGCCCAGCGTTTCCCCATGTTTCCGATCCGCGACCACAACCCGTCCGGCCGCAGGCCCTATGTCGTCTATGCGTTGATGACGGCGAATATCCTGGCCTATGTCTATTACACGGCCAGCTATGCCTCCCCCCGCGCACTGGTCTATTTCTATGATGCCTATGCGGTGGTTCCGGCCGAGGTCAGCAACGGGTACGGGTTTGAAACCCTGTTCACCTCATTGTTCATCCATGCCGGCCTGATGCATCTGGGCGGCAACATGCTGTTCCTGTGGATCTTCGGCGACAACCTGGAGGATGAGATGGGCCATCTCCCCTTCCTTGCGTTCTACCTTGCCAGTGGCATCGGGGCAGGGCTGATCCACGTCTATTCGGCGCCGGGGTCCATGGTGCCCACTGTCGGGGCTTCCGGTGCCATTGCAGGCGTCATGGGCGGTTACCTGCTGATGTTCCCCAAGGCCCGCGTCGATATCCTTCTGGTGCTGATCATTTATTTCCGCATCTTCACGATCCCCGCCTTTGTGATGCTGGGCGTTTGGCTGGCGATGCAGTTTTTCGGCGGCCTCGGCGCCGATCCGGACCAGGGCGGCGTCGCCTATTGGGCCCATGCCGGCGGTTTTGCGGTGGGGCTGACCCTCTGCCTGCCCCTGTGGCTGCGGCGCGGCGGCCCGGCGTTCTGGAACAGGACAGACGGCCAGCCGCCGCATCCGGAAAGCAAGTATGAATACTCCGCCAGCCGCATCCCCAAACTGCCCCGCAAGAAACGCAACCCGGGGCCTTGGGGGAAATAGGATGATGGCAGAAGGTTCGTGTCAGGGGATGCCGGATTTGATGCTTCCCGCGGACGGCAGTGATACGCCGCGGCCGGATCGCAACGGCCCGCAATGGAAATTTGTCACCCCGGCGACTGTCAGGGCTGTTTCAACACCGGCCTGCGGGAAAAAATCCTCGGGTTCATGCAACCCGATGAACACAGAAAGCCGTTTGATCGTCGAGCGGCCCGCAGCAATAATAACCTAAAAGTAATGCAGGCCGCTCTATCCCGACTATCGTCCCCCAGAAGAAGATCGGGATGTCCGGGATGTAGGGCAGCGGAAAGCTGTGTCCAGTACAGGAGGTCAAATGGAACACCTGAAAGCCAATTGCCATTGCGGCGCGGTTGAAATCGAAGCTGATTTCCCCCAAGGCCTTGCCTCTGCCGCGCGCTGCGACTGTTCCTTCTGCCGCCGCCGCGGGGCGGCTGCCGTCACCGCCGTTGCCGCCGGCCTGAAGGTGCTGAAAGGGGCGGAGAACCTCAGCCTCTACACTTGGGGCACTCACACGGCGAAACACTATTTCTGCAAGACCTGCGGCATCTATACCCACCACCAGCGCCGCTCCGACCCCAGGGAATGCGGTGTCAATCTGGGC
>NZ_JAXMOX010000216.1:0-7154 GCF_034669605.1 Leisingera sp. | reverse complement strand
GCACAGACTGCTTTCATGAGAGAGCAGATAAAATTCCTTAAAATCGTGCTGAGCGCCGCCGGTCTGGCGGCGCTCAGCATGTCAGGCGTCCGGGCGGATGAGGTGTCCGCGGCAGCCCGGCTGCTGGGCGGCGCAGATGTTGTGATTCTCGGCGAGGTGCATGACAATCCTGTGCATCACCAGCGGCAGGCATTGCTGCTGGCACAGCTGCAACCCAAGGCTGTGGTCTGGGAGATGATCACAGCAATGCAGGCAGCCGCACTGGATCCTGAAACGCTGACGAATGCAAAGCTGACGGCCCGGCAGCTGGATTGGGTGAATTCCGGTTGGCCGGACTTTGGCCTTTATGCCCCGGTATTTGCCGCTGCTGCGAGTGCCCGCCAGTATGGCGCACAGGTGCCGCGGTCCGCGGCTGCGGAGGCTTTGAAAAACGGCGTGGCTGCCTATTTCGGGGCTGAAGACGCGGCCCGCTTTGGCCTTGACCGGCCGCTTCCGGAGGCAGAGCAGGCCGCGCGTGAGGCGGACCAGCAGGCCAATCATTGCAATGCGATGCCGGTTGAGATGCTGCCTGTCCTGGTGGAATTCCAACGCCTGCGGGACGCTGCCCTGGCAGAGGCCGCGGATAAGGCACTTGCGGAAACCGGCGGTCCAGTGGCCGTGATCACCGGCAATGGCCATGCCCGCACCGACCGCGGACTGGCGGTCTACTTGGCCCGGGCCCGTCCAGCGGTGCGGATCCGCAGCCTAGGCCAGTCCGAGGGCGGACAGATCAGCGGAAAATTTGATCTGCTGCTTGACGCGGGCGCTGCAGTCAGCCGTCCGGATCCCTGCCTGGCCTTTCTGAACGGCGGCTGACAGGCGCCAGTTGGCGAGGCGCCAGGCGGCTTGAAAACGGCACCGCGCCGTGCGCAGCCCGGCGCCCGGCCCAACGCCGCCAGGGGCGGCGGCCACAGGCCGGTGCCGCGCGGGGGCGGGAGCCATTGGCTTTGGAACTCTGCCGCCGGGAAAACCGTTTCACACTTTTGCCGCAGCGCAGGAAGGTCGCGGTAAATGGGATAAGGGCGGACAAATGCTGGCTGGCAGACATATTCTTTTGATTATCAGCGGCGGCATCGCGGCCTATAAGTCGCTGGAGCTGATCCGCCGCCTGCAGGACAAGGGGGCGCGCGTGACCCCGGTTCTGACCAAGTCCGGCGCCGAATTTGTGACGCCCCTGTCGGTCTCGGCACTTGCCGGAACCGCTGTGCACCAGGAGCTGTTCGACCTGACCTCTGAGGCCGAGATGGGCCATATCCAGCTATCGCGCAGCGCCGATCTCTTGGTGGTGGCGCCGGCCACGGCGGACCTGATGGCCAAGATGGCGCACGGCCACTCCAATGATCTTGCCTCAACCCTGCTGCTGGCCACCGACACCCCGGTGCTGCTGGCGCCAGCGATGAATGTGCGCATGTGGGAGCATCCGGCGACACAACGCAACATCGCGGTTCTGAAGGAGGACGGGGTGTCTTTCGCGGGTCCGAATGACGGCAGTATGGCGTGCGGTGAATTCGGCACCGGCCGGATGGCGGAACCGGATGAAATTCTGGCTGCTATCACCGCCAAGCTTTCGGATGGGCCCTTGAATGGCAGGCGTATTCTGGTGACCTCTGGGCCGACGCATGAGCCGATCGACCCGGTACGCTACATCGCCAACCGCTCCTCGGGGGCGCAGGGGGCAGCTGTAGCCCGTGCGCTGCGCGATCTGGGTGCGGAAGTGGTGTTTGTCACAGGCCCGGCAGCGGTGCGCCCTCCCGAGGGGGTGCAGGTGGTCGAGGTGGAAAGTGCCCGCGAAATGGAGGCGGCCGTGCAAGCGGCATTGCCCGCTGATGCCGGGATCTTTGCCGCCGCGGTGGCAGATTGGCGGGTTGCCAGCGCCTCGAACCGCAAGCTGAAAAAGTCCAAGGACGGGCTGCCTGTGCTGGAATTTGCAGAAAACCCGGACATTCTGAAAACAGTTGCACAGATGACAACGGGACGTCCCAAGCTGGTGGTTGGCTTTGCCGCTGAGACCAACGACGTGGTGGAAAACGCCACCGCCAAGCGCAAGCGCAAGGGCTGTGATTGGATCGTTGCAAATGACGTCTCTCCCGCGACCGGAATCATGGGCGGCAGTGAAAACGCGGTGGTGCTGATCTCTGATGATGGCGCCGAGGACTGGCCGCGTATGGGCAAGGATGAGGTGGCCCGCAAACTGGCAACGCGGGTCGCTGCGGCGCTGGCCGGGTGAGTTTGAGTATTTGAACAAAGAAGAAGCAGGGGAGCAGCAATGGTTGCCATCCGTGTAATCCACGACGAAGACGCGGACCGGAATGTGCCGCTGCCCGCCTATCAAACGGCAGGTGCAGCCGGGGCGGACATCCGTGCCAATTTGCCGGACCGGGACGCACTGATGCTGGAACCCGGTGCCAGGGTGCTGGTGCCAACCGGGTTGCGGCTGGAAATTCCTGCAGGCTACGAGGTGCAGATCCGCCCGCGCTCCGGGCTGGCGCTGAAGCACGGGATCACACTGCCCAACACGCCCGGAACAATCGACAGTGACTACCGCGGCCCCCTGGGCGTGATCCTCCTCAATGCAGGGCAGGAGCCCTTTGCAATCCGCCATGGCGAGCGCATCGCGCAACTGGTGGTCGCGCCGGTGCTGCAAGCCCGGATTGAGCTTGCGGAGGCGCTCACAGGCACCAGCCGCGGCGACGGCGGCTTTGGGTCCACCGGGCGCGGCTGATGCTTCGCATTTTGTTTCTGGCAGCGCTGATTTGGTGGGGCGGGCGATTTCTCGGCCTGCCGCGCAACCTGCGTTTCGGTTTGCTTTCTGTACTGTTTGCGACCGTGCTGGCGGTGCAGTTGACCCTGCCGGACGGGCACCCCTTGCGCGAAGGCACCGGCGGCACGCTGGCGCCCTGGCTGCTCTTGGGCGGCTTTGCTCTTGTGGCTGGGGTTTATGCGCGTATCGTGGCCGGCCTTAAGACCCGCGCCCAGCCTCAGGACACGCAGATGAGCCAGCCCGCAAGCACCTTCACTGAAAGCGAACTTGACCGCTACGCCCGCCATATCGTCCTGCGGGAGCTGGGCGGTCCGGGGCAGAAGAGGCTGAAGCAGGCCAAGGTGCTGGTGATCGGTGCCGGCGGCCTTGGCGCCCCTGCCTTGCAGTATCTGGCTGCCGCCGGAACGGGGACCGTCGGGGTGATCGACGATGACGTGGTCGACAATGCCAACCTGCAGCGCCAGGTGATCCATCGCGACGCAGACATCGGCAAGCCAAAGGTGTTTTCGGCCCAGGCCGCGATGCAGGCGCAAAACCCTTATGTCGACGTGCGGCCCTACCACCGCCGTCTGACAGAAGAAATGGCGGCAGAGCTGTTTGCGGACTATGATCTGATCCTTGACGGCACCGACAATTTCGAAACCCGTTATCTCGCCAACCGAACCGCCGTGTTGCTGGGCAAACCGCTGATCTCCGGGGCACTGTCGCAATGGGAAGGCCAGCTGAGCGTCTTCCACCCGGCCAACGGCGGGCCCTGCTACCAGTGCATTTTTCCCGAGGCGCCGGCGCCCGGCCTTGCCCCCAGCTGTTCGGAGGCCGGGGTGGTCGGCCCGCTGCCCGGTGTCGTCGGCTCTATGATGGCAGTTGAGGCGGTCAAGCTGATCACCGGCGCCGGTGCGGTTCTGCGGGGCGAAATGCTGATCTATGACGGGCTTTATGGCGAAACCCGCAAGATCCGCATGGCCAGGCGGCAAGGTTGCCCGGTCTGCGGCAAAGCTTGAAAGCCTGACGAGATCTCCCTGTGAACGAAGCCTTTTTCATTTCGCTGCTCTGCGGCGCCCTGTTCGGCGGCCAAGCGGAAACAGTGCATGAGTTCACCTATCCCGGCGGTGCGGCGTCGATCAGAACGGACTGCGAAAATGCAAACCGGGTCATCGAGTTCGGCCTCGACAAGCGCAGCAGCCTGGACAGCATCCAGCAGGTGTTGTTCGCGGCAGAAGTCACCGGCAAGGAGCCGGTGGTGGTTCTGATCGATACCGATGGCAGAATGGGCCGCTTCGAGTGGCGGATCGCCAGGGCGGCCAATGTCGCGGATGTCCCGGTCCGCATCGTGCCGGCGGCGCTGACCGTAGGCGATGGCGCCGGCGGCTGACCCGGTCGCGCTACTGAAACTCAGCACCCGGCACAGATCGGCGATCAAGTCTTCAGGCCCCAACCGCCCGAGGGGCAGGCGGTAAAAACGGCGCGGTATTCAGCTGCCTGCGCCGGGGCAAGGCGGAAGGGTGTCTACATCAGCCCTGCCGTCTCCATCCGGAACACCAGCGGACAGTGGTGGCCCAGCGGGCGTGATGCTGGGAGTATCTTCGCCATGCCCATTCATTGGAAGCCCAATTGCAGCCCTAATGGTTTCCCGTTAGCGTCCCCGGCAAAGGAGATCCGTTTATGCCCAATCCGCTTCTGACCCGCTGGGACACGCCGTTTGAAATTGCCCCGTTCGACAGCATCTCTGATGACGATTTCGCCCCCGCGCTGGAGCAGGCCTTGCAGGCACACACCGCACAGATCGACGCCATCGCAAACAGCGGCGAGGCACCCGGTTTTGCCAATGTGATCGAGGCGCTGGAGACCCCTTGCCGCGAATTAGAACAGGTTTTAGGCGTGTTTTTCACCGTGGCCGGAGCAGACAGCAACCCCAAGCGGGAAGAGCTGCAGCGGGCGTTCTCACCCAGGCTTGCCGCGCATTTTTCCGCAGTCACCGCAAATAAGGCGCTGTATGCACGGGTCAAGGCGGTCTGGGACAAGCGCGAGGCGCTGGATCTGAACCAGGAGCAGCAACGGGTTCTGATGCTGACCCACCGCGGCTTTGTGCGTGGCGGCGCAGCGCTGGAAGGCGATGCCGACAGGCGGATGCAGGAGATCAAGGGGCGGCTGGCGACCCTCGGCACAGAGTTCACCCAGAACCTGCTGGCGGATGAGCGGGGCTGGTTCATGGAGCTTTCCGAAGACGATCTGGAAGGGCTTCCGGAGTTTGTGGTCAGCGCTGCCCGTGCGGCCGGCGAGGAAAAGGGCAAGGATGGTCCGGTGGTTACCCTTTCGCGCTCGCTGATCACACCTTTCCTGCAATTCTCGCCGCGCCGCGACCTGCGCGAGAAAGCCTTCAACGCCTGGGCTGCCCGGGGAGCCAATGGCGGAGACACCGACAATCGCGCGATCGCTGCAGAAATCCTGCAACTGCGCGAGGAGAGAGCGAAACTTCTGGGCTATGAAAACTTTGCCGCCTACAAGCTGGAAACTGAAATGGCCAAAACGCCGGCGGCGGTTCGCGGCCTGCTGATGGATGTCTGGGGCCCGGCCAAATCCCGTGCGGAGGCTGACGCAAAAGTGCTGACCGCGATGATGCAGGCGGACGGTATCAATGGCAGCCTGGAGCCCTGGGACTGGCGCTACTACGCCGCCAAGCGCCGCAAGGCTGAGCATGATCTGGATGAGGCGGCGCTGAAACCCTATCTGCAGCTTGACCGGATGATCGAAGCCAGCTTTACCTGCGCAAACCGCCTGTTCGGGCTGGAGTTTGCACCGCTGGACGTGCCTCTCTACCACCCGGATTGCCGCGCCTGGGAAGTGACACGGAACGGCGCTCATGTGGCGGTCTTCATCGGCGATTACTTTGCCCGCGGCTCCAAACGCTCAGGTGCCTGGTGCTCGGCGATGCGCCAGCAGGCGAAATTCCCGCAGACCCAGACGCCCGTGGTAATCAATGTCTGTAACTTCGCCAAAGGCGATCCGGCACTGTTGTCCTGGGATGATGCCCGCACCCTGTTCCACGAATTCGGCCACGCACTGCATCAGATGCTGTCCAACGTGACCTATGAAAGCATTTCGGGCACCTCGGTGGCACGGGATTTTGTCGAGCTGCCGAGCCAGCTCTATGAGCACTGGCTGGAAGTGCCGGAGGTGCTGCAGGAGTTTGCCACCCATGCGGAAACCGGCGAGCCGATGCCAAAGGACATGCTGGAGAAAGTGCTGGGTGCCGCGAACTTCGACATGGGGTTCCAGACTGTGGAGTATGTCGCCTCCGCTCTGGTGGATCTGGCCTTTCACGACGGTCCTGCACTGTCCGATCCTATGGCAAAACAAGCCGAAGTGCTGGAGGAAATCGGCATGCCGCGCGCCATCACCATGCGCCATGCCACGCCGCATTTTGCCCATGTCTTTGCCGGCGACGGCTATTCTTCGGGCTACTACAGCTACATGTGGTCCGAGGTGATGGATGCCGACGCTTTTGCAGCCTTTGAGGAAGCTGGCGGTGCCTTTGATGCCGAACGCGCCAAAGCGTTGGAGACGCATATTCTTTCCACTGGCGGGTCGGTTGACCCGGCCGCGCTCTACATGGCTTTCCGCGGACGATTGCCGGGGGTGGAAGCGCTGCTGAAAGGCCGCGGCCTAACCGCAGAATAGCTGGCGTTGCCCAGAGCGATACCTCGGGAATGAGTATTCAAGACCAGAAAGAAGCGATAGGCCCCGGCTTTCTTTCTGGTTGAAAATACTCTGAGGGAATGCGGCGTCAGGCGCAGGGGGCAAGGCCCCGTCTTAGTATCCGAACCTCCGGTCCACCAAATGCAGCAGTGGTTCTCCAGCCTCGCCGCGGCGGATGTTTTCGGCAATCACTTCGGCAGCGGTGCTTTCACGGGTTTCCGAGGCAATATGGGGGGTTACCGTCACATTGGGGTGCGCCCAATAGGGATGCTCCGGCGGCAGCGGTTCAACGCGGAACACGTCCAGCGTTGCGTGCGCGATCTGGCCGCTGCCAAGCGCCGCCAGCAGGGCGCTGTCGTCAATCAGCGGCCCGCGGCCCGGGTTTATAATCCTCGCGCCCTTTGGCAGCATGGCCAGTGTCTCCGCATTCAGCGTGTTTTCGGTGGCGGGCGTATCAGGCAGCAGCAGGATCACGATTTCGGCTTGCGCCAGCGCAGCCTTCAGGCCCTCAGGCCCGGCGTGGCAGGTGATCGCTTCGACCTCCTTTTGCGACCGGCTCCAGCCGGACACCTGAAATCCCAGGGCGGCCAGCGCTTGGGCACACGCGACGCCGAGGGCGCCCAGGCCAAGCACCGTCACCCGGCGTTCCTTTGCCAGC
>NZ_JAXMOX010000215.1:0-7178 GCF_034669605.1 Leisingera sp. | reverse complement strand
TCAAATTCGACAAGCGCCGGTATAAGCGGCGAAATCGCATCGAGATCATGTTCGGAAGGCTGAAGGACTGGCGGCGCGTGGCAACCCGCTATGACCGCTGTCCGAAAGTCTTCCTCTCAGCCATCGCTCTCGCTGCAACCGTCATCTTCTGGTTATGAATCCTGACCCTAGGAGGATGTGCTCGCCTGTGGCACCATCGCCCCCGACGTCGCGCGCAGATTGCTGGATGCGGGGCGCGTTGACGAGGCGTTCGACATCGTCACCCGTGCCCGCAACGCCGAGGACGGCAAGTCAATCCGGATGTTCGGTTACGATCTCGATGCGGTCTATGAAGAATGCCTCGAAAAACAGGGCAAGACGGAGGAGTTGACGGCGCATCTGCGGAGGACCTTCGAGCAGACTCTCAGCGCGCCCTGCCTTCGAAAGTACCTCAAACTGCTTCCCGATTTCGACGACATCGAGGCAGAAGAGGCTGCCCTGGACTTTGCCGAGGCCTATCCGCATCTGGGGATGGCGATCAGTTTTCTGGTGAACTGGCCATCTCTCGGCCGCGCGGCGCGGATCGTGGTGGCGCGGGCCGAGGAACTGAACGGGGATTCCTATCACACCCTCACGAGCGCGGCAGACGCTCTCGAGGCCGAGCATCCGCTCGCCGCCACACTGATGCGCCGTGCCATGGTGCTGGACACGCTGACCGGTGGAAAATCCACGCGCTACCGCCACGCGGCGCGCCATCTGGCCGAATGCCGGTCCTGCGATGCGACCATCACGGATTATGGTGACCACCCCTCCCACGCCGAGTTTTTCGAGATGCTCAGGAAGGAACACGGTCGAAAACATGGGTTTTGGCGCTTGGTCGATTCGTGATTCCGGCCCTTCGATGACATTCGGCCAAAAAAACTCCTCAGCACTGCGTTCACTGAAGCGGTCATTTGTGCATCGCGCAGCGTTTCCTTGGTGCGAGCGATTGCAACCAAGACTTACCTGCCACAACCCGCTGAAGCAAAGTCATTCTGACTTGATCGTTTCTCAAACCGAAGCATGCCCCCGCAAGCGCACCACGAGAGGCATCATTGCCAATACTAAAACCGCTGCGAAGAGGAAGGGAGCTCCCGGCAAGTAAAAGCCTTGATCGTCAACAGAGGCCTTGAACAGGCCGGTCATCACGAGGGGCGCCAGGATTGCCGCGACGGATGACAGCGACGCGATAACGCCCTGCACCACCCCTTGCCGGTCTTCATCCACCTGGTTCGATGCCATGGCCGTCAGCAAGGCAGGCACAAGATCAGACAGCGCTGCGAGCATAAGAAAGACGGCCAGAGCCGCAACCGACCCGGTAAAGCCGAAACCGATCATTCCGGTCAGCGCCGATATCATGCCGAGCATCAAGGTGCGGAAGTCCCCGATCCATCTGATAAGGATTGGCATCAGCCCGCCCTGGACCAAAGCCAGAAGCACGCCGTAGGCCGCAAGCGACAGCCCGATGTAAAGCGTCGGCCAATCGAATACTTCGCGGGTCCAGAAAGCCCAAAGCGTCGGGTAGACCATATTGGCAAACTCGAAGATCAAAATGCACAGCAGCGGCACTGCAAGCCCCGGCAGCCGGAAGGCATCGAAAATCGATTTAAACGGATTGAGATCTCGCTTGCCAAAGGCGCGGCGTTTCTCCGGCACCAGGCTCTCAGGCAGCACAAAAACTCCGAAAAGAGCATTGCCGGCCGACAGAACCGCCGCAATCCAAAACGGCGCCGCGATGCTGACTTCTGCCGCAACACCGCCGATGGCCGGACCAAGTACGAAACCGATCCCGAACGCGGCGCCGATGAGGCCGAAATTCGCGGCTCTTTCCCGCGGCGAAGATATGTCCGCAATATAGGCGGTGGCGGTGATGTAGGTCGCCCCGGCAAGGCCTGCGAGCGTCCGGCCAAGCAAGAGCAGCCAGAAACTGCCCGCCAAGGCCATGATCACATAATCAAGCGCCAGCATGGCAAGCGCGGCGATCAGGACCGGCCTGCGTCCAGCCGCATCGGAGATGCTGCCGACAATGGGGCCGCATAGGAACAGCGCGCCTGCATAGGCGGCCATCAGCAGCCCACCCCACAGCGCGCCTTTGCCGGTGTCCGCTGCACCCACGCGCTCCATCAGGTCCGGCATGATTGGGAAAACGATACCAACGCCGATAGCGTCGATCATCAGCGTAATCAGAATAAAGACGATGGCCCGGTTCTTGAACATGCAGCCCTATCGGTCGGCCGCTGAGGCAAAGCAAGCCGAAAGAGGCGCCATAGCGGGACACCGGACACGGCAGGCAGCGAACAATACTCTGACGTATGTAGCTGCATCAGCTCTGACCAGCCTTCGGATACGGCGCTGCTTCCGTTGCAATCTGCTGAATAATAACGAGCTTTGCGGCCCAATGCTGCCGCCAAATACCTCCTAGCCTTCTGCATTGCAGCTTCCCCAGACCCGTCATTTGTGCTCAGCGCAGCATTCTTTCAAAGTAACAATGGTAGGCGGGAGTTGCAGCAACTGAGGGCAAACAGCTACGAAAGAATGGTGTCATAGATTGCTGTAAAACCCCAACAATTGAGCCTCGGCAATCTGTGATTGGCAGTCCTCAAGCCTCAAGCGCGTCTCGTGGTTCATTGCCGGGAACCGACAAAAAGTGATGTCGTTTGTGGCAGCCGGCCCACGTGGCGTTACTCACTTCTGATAACGTGAAAGCGATCAAGTAAGGAAACCTTGATTATTGCCTGACGGCAGTAGAACCGGCCGAAAGGACTTGCTTTTCCCTGATGCCGTAGCCATGCCACACACCGTGGTACATTCTATTGTTCAATCCCCCCTGTCTTTGGCCGATCTCGGCTGGTCCCAGTTCTTTGGCAGCCAGCTTCGGCCTGACGAGACAGGGTTTGCCCGGATGCGCATTGCGACTGTCCACCGGTCCCGAATGACAGCCGTTTGTGAAACCGGCCCGGTGAAGCTGAACCTGCCCGCCCAAACGAATACGGCAAATTTCGCCGTTGGGGACTGGATACTGGCGGATCCACGGACCCGCATAGTCATTCGCCGTTTGGAACGACGTGCCCTCTTGCAGCGCCGGACCGAGGGTGCCCGGACCCAGCAACTGATCGCTGCAAACGTGGACACGCTCTTCATCGTTACCTCCTGCAATGACGATTTCAATCAAGCCCGGCTGGAACGCTACCTGGCTCTCGCAAATGAGGCGGGTGTAAACCCGGTGATTGTCTTGACAAAAGCCGATCAAACGGCGGATGTGGAGCGGTACCGGCAGCAGGCGGAAGACCTTCAGCGCGAAATGGCCGTCGTTGCGGTGAACGCGAAAACCCGCGATGCGGTGACGGCTTTGGCTCCGTGGTGCGGATCAGGGCAGACTATTGCTCTGGCCGGATCATCCGGGGTGGGGAAATCAACTCTGCTCAACACTCTTGCTGCCAAGCCACCTGAGGAAGCACAGCTTACGGGCGGCATTCGGGAGGATGATGCGAAGGGGCGCCATACAACCACGTCGCGCTCCCTGCACTCCATCAAGGGCGGGGGCTGGGCGATTGACACGCCGGGAATGCGTGCGCTGCATGTCAGCGATGTCGGGGCTGGTCTGGACATGCTGTTCGCGGAGATCACTGAGCTTGCACCCAAGTGCCGCTTTCGGGATTGTACCCACGCGCATGAGCCAGGCTGTGAGGTTCAGGCAGCGGTTGCAGCTGGGGCAATCGACCCAGGTCGACTTGGCCGGTGGCGCAAGCTTGTCGAGGAAAACGACAGCAACACGCGCTCTGAAACCAGGGCCCGTGGCAACAAGACCCCAGACGTCCGTGGCAAGCGACGCTGAGCCAACTCCCACTAGGCGCGACTTGTGATCTTCCAAGATTGAGCTCTCCGGTCCAAAGTCCCAATTGCCCGGTTCGTTCAACGCCGGCTGCAGCTTACCCAGGCCAGCCATTCGTGCTCAGTTCAACACTGTTATGGCCCTAAGGCCGGCGACGGGTCGACAACCTCGCGGGACAATGCCAGTTGTTTTCCGCTTTCGCAAAGCCGCGCAGCGCTCTAAGCATCCCTATCTTCGCTAGCACGGGAAATATCATGGCGCAAAAGGCCACCATCTACAAAGTAGAGCTTTCCGTATCCGATATGGATCGGCATTATTACGAGACCCACAAGTTGACCGTCGCCAAGCATCCTTCGGAGACGGATGAACGGTTGATGGTGCGTATTCTCGCTTTTGCGCTGAACGCCCATGAGCAATTGGAACTTGCTAAGGGCCTTTCAACAGATGATGAGCCAGATATTTGGCAGAAAAGCCTGAGTGGCGAGCTTGAACTATGGGTAGCGTTAGGACTTCCCAGCGGGAAGATTGTTCGTCAATCTTGTGGCAAGGCCAAAGAGGTGATTGTCTATAGCTATGGCAGGACCGCTGAGGTTTGGTGGGAAAAGATCAAAAACAGCACCACCCGGTTTGATAACCTTCAGGTTGTCAATTTTTCAGAGGCGGCCACCCGTGATTTGGGCAACCTTGCAAGCCGATCGATGAAGCTGCAGGTCAATATTCAGGATGGTGATATCATGGTCAGTGCTGATGATAGCATCGTTTACGTGACCCAGGCCAAATGGAAGAATGCGGTGTAGGCACCGCAGATTAGGCATCTGCTTTCCCTCTGGATGATGCCCTGTTTTGAGGGCCATAATCAGCTCCCCCAAAGCGACCGGCCCTGAGCGGTCATTACTGACACTTCAAAATGCTGCGGCGCAATCCGTCGAAGGAGACATTCTCTGCGCCTGCTAAGTTAACGTCGTCTGGAACTCCTGGATCACGGACGATCCCAACTTCCGACGCCGCCGCTCAAAAAATCACCCTGCGTCATGGCCGCGAAGCATGGCAGGACGTGTTCCAGCTATCCTTGGGACTTCGATTGGAGCGCAATCTTTCGTATCCCCTTGAGCAGCCGCTCGTTGCTTGCCTGACTAATATAGGGCTGCCACCCCCGGCGAGCTTCGACAAAACCTTGGCTCGCCGTCTCACAGTCTTGAAGAGACTGCAGCGCCTCACTCATCCGGTCAAGGCACGCTAATGCACTCGCCAGGATGTAGTGGGCAGGCGCATATTCCGGCTCGCGTCTGATTGCACGGCGTGCGCAATCGACTGCCGCTTCATGCATATCGGAATTCACGTATGCCCGGGCGAGGAACGTGAGGTGCGAATGCAACTGCGCATCGGCCGGGTTAAGTTCCTGCGCCTTCTCCATCAGCGAAATACCTTGCGGGTCGCCCGCGAGATCAGACTTGTTGCCGAGCGCGTGCAACGCATAGGCGTCGTTCGGATTGAGCTCAACTGCAGTGCGGGCCTCTGCCAATGCGTCATCGACCCTGTTCAGCCATTGGTAAGCGGTGCTGAGCTCGTGATGTGCAAAGGAAGACGCTTCGTCGCATTCGATTGCCGCCCGTGCTGCCTCCATCGCCAGTGCCGCTGTCGCGAAACGATCGCCGGTTTCGCCAATTAGAATCTCCATATTGTAGGACATCGCCAGCCCGGCATGAGCATCTGCATAGCCGGGTCTCAGTGCGATCGCCTGTTTGAAAAGCGCGCGCCCTTCTGTGACCCCTTCAAGTGAACGTCTCCGCACCAGCGGCAGTGCGCGCAGGCAAAGTTCCCATGCATCAAGATCCGCGGGACAACGAACACTCGACCGCCGCGCTTCGGCCAGCGCCACCTCAGGCGCAATGTGCGCTGCAATGCACTGCACTATGTCGTCCTGAACTTCAAAGATGCCGGTGAGTTCGCGGTCGTATTTTTCCGCCCATACATGGTGGCCTGCACTGCAATCGACCAGCAGAACACTGATCCTTATCCGCCCGCCGCCTTTCCTGATACTACCCTCAAGGATGTATCTCGCACCGAGTTCGCGCCCGGCGTCGATTACGTTTACATCCCTGCCTTTATACTCGAAGCATGAGTGCCGGGCGATAACAGGAAAGGTTCGCCAGTAGGTCAGCGCTGTGATGATGTCGTCGGTCAGACCGTCCGCGAAAAACTCCTGTTCAGGATCGCCGCTGTGGTTCGCCAGAGGAAGGACGGCGATGGCAGGCAGATCAAAGTTCGCTTGCGTGCCTGCTGGACCGGCGTGGACAGCGGCCACCGGTCGAGCGGGCTCCGGTCCGGTCGCGGGGTGCCAGCGCCAAACGTGGATTGGCTGCGGCTTTCCCTTGATCTGAAAGGCTCCGTCATCAGTGAATTCGGCCTCGATCCGCTTACCAAGACTTTCACGAACTACCGAAGAGATGCAGACACCACCCGGCTCGGCCAGTCCTTCCAGACGAACCGCGACGTTCACTCCGTCGCCGTAGATATCCTCTCCGTCCGCAACCACGTCGCCGAGATTTAGGCCTATGCGAAGGCGGATTGGGCCATTGGAGGCCGCCATCGCTTTCTGGATAGCGAGTGCGCATTCGACGGCTTCCAGGATCGAGCGGAACTCGACCAAAGCTCCATCGCCCATCAGCTTAACGATCCGGCCGCCGCGTTTTTCCGTCTCCGGGTAAAACAACTCGGCACGATGGGTCTTGAGTGCCGCAAGCGTGCCTGCCTCATCCTCATCCATGAGGCTTGAGTAGCCCACGATATCAGCGGCAAGAATTGCGGCAAGACGGCGCTGCATGCCATGCCTCCTCTCACCAGAAGCTTAACGGCATGTCTCACAGGGCGCCATCTCTCGCGATCACATTAGAGTGCCGAAATTGCCGCGGACCCGACGCTCATTGAGCCAGGATGGATTCTCGGCAAAGGGCTCGAACGCGCGGATCTCTGCAGCGGTATAGACAACGGGGGAGCCCGTCCCGGTCGGCATGTACGGCCCGCACCAGTCATTGATCGAAACGTCGTATGCTGCGACGCGGCTTAATCAAACCGGACGCACGCTGCAGCCCACATAATTTGGGTGTCCGCGATCGTATAGCCAGATCGTGTCGATGTTGGTGCTCAGGTGGTGAAAATTACATCTTTGATGAACTCATTCACAAATGCGCCCAACTCTGAAATTTGGTGTCCGATAATTTCAGGAGTGGTTCGTCTTTCTACAACACGGCCTTCTAGATACTCTTCTTGCCTAAGAATCGGATCAAGCAATCCCATCGTGACAAGGTCTGCATGCGCTAATTTGAAT
>NZ_JAXMOX010000214.1:0-7273 GCF_034669605.1 Leisingera sp. | reverse complement strand
CCCCCGGCGGCAAACCGGGCGGCCGTCCCGGCGGCCGCCGCGGCGGCAGCGGTTTCGGCGGCGGCAAACCCGGTGGCCAGCGCCGCCGCAGCGGCGGCGGCAAGGGCAATCCCCAGGGCGCAAGCGCCGGCGGCGGAAACCCCGGCGGCGCCCAGCGCGGCGGCCAGAAACAGCGCGCCCGCTGACCTCCTGATGCTGATCCGCCCCAAGGACGGCGCCAGCGCTGTTCATCTTTGAAGCGGAGCAGCGCAAACACATACGCAAACCGGCACCTGGGGGCAGTCTCGCCCCCGGGGGCCTCTCAGCCTTGATCCTGCGCTGCGCGGTAGCGTCCGGCCCAAGCCTGGGCGGGAGCCCTGCCCCGGACACAAGCCCTCGTGATCACGCCTCCCGCAAATCCGCCCAGACCGGCAAATGGTCCGAGGCGATATGCGCAGGCCGCGCCCCATGCACCCCATGCGCAACGGCTTTCAACCGCTTACAATACGCAATCCGGTCCAAGGCCCCCAGCGGCCGCAGCGCCGGAAAGCTCGCCTTGGGCGGCAGGAAAGTCAGCGCCGGAGTGATATGCTCCAGCACCGGCATCCGCGACCATTCGTTGAAATCCCCCGCCAGCACCACCGCGCTGTCCTCGCGCTGTGCGGCACGGGCCAGGGCCTGCATCTGCTCGCGCCGCGCCCGCCCCGTCAGCCCCAGATGCGCACCGATCACCCGGACCGGCCCCAGAACCGTCTTCAGCTGAACCCAGACCGCGCCGCGCGGCTCCAGCCCCGGCAATGCGATATGGCCTTTGGCCTGCAACTGCAAACCGCCCCGGAACAGCACTGCATTGCCATGCCAGCCCAGCGAGCCCGCGCCGCCCAGATCCGCCGCCTGCCAGCCGGTTTCCGCGACCAGAAAATGCGGCAGCGCCGCGGGCCGCGGCGGCAGCCGTTTGTCGGCCTCCTGCAGCACCACGACATCCGCATCCAGCCCGGCCAGCACCTGCAGGATGCGTTCAGGCCGCCGGCGCAGGTCCAGGCCGATACATTTCTGAATATTATAAGTGGCGACCCGCAGCGTGTCCTGCGGCGGTTGATCGGGCATCCGGTCCCTCCAGGCTACTCTGGAGTTTGGCGCAGGACACCCCTGAAACACAACGGTCATCCCGCCGCGCGCGGTGCCCGGGGGCTGCTGCCCCCAACTGAGCCTGCGGCTCAAATCACCCCCGGGAGTATTTGCAACCCAAAAGACCCACGTCAGGTTCCGCAGAAGGTCGCCTGCACCACTTCTTCCGGTGCCGGCGGGCGCTGCAGGTCCGCATGCTCCGGCTGGTCCGCATAGGGGCTGGCCAGAACCGTGTTCAGCCGGTGGAAGGGCGCGAAATCTCCGGCCACCGCGCTGGCGATCATCTCCTCGATGCGGTGGTTGCGCGGGATGAAGGCCGGGTTTGCGCGGCGCATCACCGCTTGCGGGTCCGGCTCCTCCTGGAGCCGCGCCTGCCAGCTTTCGGCCCAGCCGTCGAACGCCGCCGGATCGGTGAACTGATCGCGCGCGCCGCCCGTGCCGAGCGCACGGAACGTATTGGTGAAATCGCTCTGGTTTTCTGCCATCCGCTCCAACAGGCCGGTAACCAGCTCCAGGTCCCCCTCCTGCGCCGAGGTGATCCCCAGCTTGGCCCGGAACCGGGTCAGCCAAGCGTCCTCGGTCAGCTGCGGCATGGCATGAACGATTTCCGTGGCTTCCGCGACTCCCGCCTGCGGATCCTCCAGCTGCTGAATCAGCGCAGTGGCAAGCTGCGCCAGGTTCCACACTGCAATACTGGGCTGATTGGCATAGGCATACCGCCGCCCGCGGTCGATCGAGGAAAACACCGTATGCGGATGGTAGACATCCATGAAGGCGCAAGGCCCGTAGTCGATCGTTTCGCCCGAGATCGAGGAATTGTCGGTGTTCATCACCCCGTGGATAAAGCCCACGCCCATCCAGGCGGCAATCAGCCCGGCCTGGGCGTCGCGCACTGCACGCAGCAGCCCCATCGGCCCGTCAGCGTCCGGATAGTGGCGCGCAATCGCATATTCCGTCAGCTGGCGCAGGCTGTGCATGTCGCCGCGCGCGGCAAAGACCTGGAAGGTGCCGACCCGCAGATGGCTGGCGGCCACCCGCGTCAGCACCGCACCGGGCAGGGCTCCTTCGCGCCAGACGGTCTCGCCGGTCTCCACCGCCGCCAGGGCGCGGGTGGTGGGAATGCCAAGCGCATGCATCGCCTCGCTGACCACATATTCGCGCAGCACCGGCCCCAGCCAGGCACGGCCATCGCCGCCGCGGGAATAGGGCGTGCGGCCCGACCCTTTCAGCTGGATGTCGCGCCGTGTGCCGTCCGTGCCCACGGCCTCACCCAGCAGGATTGCCCGCCCGTCGCCAAGCTGCGGATTATAGGTGCCGAACTGGTGCCCGGCGTAAAGCTGCGCCAGCGGGTCTGCCCCCTCCGGCACCAGGTTGCCGCCAAAGACTTCCGCCATTTCTGCCGCCTCGCCCGGGCTGATGCCCATCACCCGCGCCAGATCCTCGTTGAAGGCAATCAGCCTCGGCGCCTTCACCGCCTGCGGCGCCAGTTTGGAGTAGAACTGCCCCGGCAGGGCAGCATATGTGTTGTCAAAGGGGATCGTGAATGCCATGGCCCAAACATATGCGCCGGATACAGATTTACCAGCGCCAAACGGGCCAAGGGCCAAAAGGAGTGCGCGCCATGACCGCCGATCAGATCATCGGACAACTGGGCCTGCAACAGCATCCTGAAGGCGGCTGGTACCGGGAAACCTGGCGGGCCGGGAATGAGGGACGCCCCTCAGGCACTTGTATTTACTTTCTTTTAAAGGATGGCGGCAACAGCCACTGGCACCGCGTCGATGCCACCGAGATCTGGCTCTACCATTCCGGCGCGCCGCTGGTTCTGTCGGTTGCCGCCACCGGAGAAGGCCCTGCCCGGGATCATTTGCTGACCCCGGATCTGAGCACAGGCGCACCGCAGCTGATTGTTCCGCAAGGCCACTGGCAGGCCGCCCGCACAACCGGGGACTACACATTGGTGAGCTGCACCGTTTCGCCGGGGTTCCAATTCGAAGGGTTCGAGCTTGCCCAGCCAGGTTTCGACATCCCGCGCGGCTGACCCTGCCTGTTGCAGCGAATCATCTTACTGGACAAGACTGTCCGCATGCCTGCTGAATTGGATCACACGGCCCTGATCAAGTCGCTGCCGCCGGAAACCAAAGCGTCCCTGACCGCCCGTTCGGATGCGGCCGGGCTCCGGCACCTGGCGTTGTACCTTGCCGCTTTGGCGGTCTGCACCGCGGGCCTGGCGCTGCAGGTGCCTTTCTGGCCGCTACTGATGCTGCCGCAGGGGGTGCTGCTGGTGTTCCTGTTCACGCTGTCCCATGAGTGCACCCACCAGACCCCCTTCCGCAGCAAATGGCTGAATGAGACCGCAGGCCATTTCTGCGCCCTGGCAATGGCCCTGCCCTTTGTCTGGTTCCGCTATTACCACCTGGCGCATCACAAGTTCACAAATGACCCCGATCGCGACCCCGAACTGGAACATGGCGGCCGCCCCGAAACCCTTACCCAGTGGCTCACATACCTGAGCGGCTGGAGCTACTGGAAGGGTATGGCCAGGACCATTTGGCGTAACGCCTTCGGCACCATCAGCGCCCCCTATCTGCCCAAGCGCCGCCTCGCCGGCATGCGGCTGGAAGCACGGGTGCTGCTGGCCATTTACGCCGCCGCCCTGCTGAGCCTGCTGATGTCGCCGCTGGTCCTATGGCTGTGGATTGTGCCGCTGCTGATCGGCCAGCCGTTCCTGCGCGCTTATCTGCTGGCGGAACACGGCCTCTGCCCGCCGGTCGCCGATATGCTGGAGAACTCCCGCACCACCATCACCAACCGAATTGTGCGTTTTGCGGCCTGGAACATGCCCTATCATGCCGAGCATCATTCCTTCCCGAATGTGCCCTTCCACCAGCTGCCGGCCTTCCACGCCATCACCGAGGCGCATCTGAAGTCGACGTCGAACGGATATGGGGAGTTCACTGCGGACTATATGAGGCAGCTGGCGCGCTGACCGCCTCGGCGCCGGGCAAAATTTCTTCAGAAGAAATTTGGCAAGAGTTTTCAAAAAACTCTTGCACGTGGCGTCACCCGATCACGCCCCCGGCACGCTCACCACCCCGCCGCCGACACAGGCCCGCACGCCGGTGGTGCCGGGGCAGGATGTCGCCATTCCCCGCGCCACCCGCACCGCCAGATGGGCAAAGGCCTGCGCCTCCAGCATGTCGCCGTCCAGCCCCGCGTCCTCCACCGGCTTCACCGGGCAGTCCAGCGACACCCGCAGCATCTCCATCAGCACCGGGTTATGGCGGCCGCCGCCGGTGACCAGCACCGCCTCCGGCGGCTCCGGGCAATGCTCCATCCCTTGCGCAACCGAGGCGGCGCACATGGCGATCAATGTCGCGGCTGCGTCAGCATCGCTCAGCTCGTTCACCAGCCCTACCATCTCGGCAAAATCATTCCGGTCCAGTGACTTGGGCGGCATTCTTGCAAAATATGGCTCAGCCAGAAACAGCTCCAGCGCGCCGGTCTCCACCTTGCCGGAGCGCGCCACCTTGCCATCTGCGTCCCAGGGAATGACCATCCGCTCCTGCACCAGATCATTGACCGGCGCGTTGGCCGGGCCGGTGTCGAACGCCAGCAGCGCGCCCGGCTCCTCCGGACGTTCAAACCGCGGATCCACATAGGTAAGGTTGCCGACCCCGCCCAGGTTCAGGAAACATAAGGGCCGCTCGGCGCCGATGTATTTCGCGCAGGCAAAGTGAAAGAACGGCGCCAGCGGCGCGCCCTCGCCCCCCATCGAGACATCATCCGAGCGGAAATCCCAGACCACCGGCTTGCGCAACCTCTCTGCCAGCGCCGCCCCGTCCCCCACCTGCAGCGTGCCTTGCAGCCGCGGCGCATGGGCCAGGGTCTGGCCGTGAAAGCCGATGATCTCAACATCCTCGAAGTCTGCCAGCGCCGCTGCATGGGCCGCGTCGCAAACCCCGGCCGCCGCCTCGACCTCCGGCCCTGTCCATTTGCCCAGACCGGCGCGCAGCACGCTGCGCTCCGCCACCGAGTATTCGCGGTAACTGCTGCCGCCGAACCCATGGATACGCGCGCCATCCGTGACAACGACAGCCGCATCCACCCCGTCCAGCGAGGTGCCGCTCATCGCCCCCAGCGCCCGCACCGCGCCTGTTTTTGCTATGGCCCTGCTCATGGCCTCTGCCCCTTTATAGGTTCCGGGCCGCCCCGCCCGTTCGCGCGCCATGATACAGTGCTTATTTTGCCGGGAAAACAGGTTCCAACCGGCGCCAATGCGATTTATACGGCATGGTGCAAACCTAGAGACCGAGGCATGTTATGACCTACACTCCCAAATCGGATTTCATCGCAGTGATGATGGAACGCGGCTATCTGGCCGATTGCACCGATTACCAGGGCCTGGACGAGGCGCTGGTGAAGGGGGTCCAGCCTGCCTATATCGGTTATGATGCCACCGCGCAGTCGCTGCACGTCGGGCATCTTCTCAACATCATGATGCTGCGCTGGCTGCAAAAGACCGGCCACAAACCGATCACCCTGATGGGCGGCGGCACCACCAAGGTGGGCGATCCCTCGTTCCGCTCGGACGAACGGCCGCTCCTGGGCCCCGAACAGATCGACGCCAACATCGCCGGTATGAAAAAGGTGTTTGCCAACTACCTTACCTATGGCGACGGCGGCAACGACGCCCTGATGCTGAACAACGCGGAATGGCTCGACAATCTGAACTACCTGGAGTTCCTGCGCGACATCGGCCGCCATTTTTCGGTGAACCGGATGCTGTCGTTCGAGAGCGTGAAATCCCGCCTCGACCGCGAGCAGTCGCTGTCGTTCCTGGAATTCAACTACATGATCCTGCAGGCCTATGACTTCATGGAGCTGAACCGCCGCTACGGCTGCGTGCTGCAAATGGGCGGCTCGGATCAATGGGGCAATATCGTCAATGGCATCGACCTCACCCGCCGGGTGATCGACCATGAAGTCTACGGCCTCACCTCGCCGCTGCTGACCACCTCGGACGGCCGCAAGATGGGCAAAAGCCAGGGCGGCGCAATCTGGCTGAACGGCGAGATGCTTTCGCCTTACGAATTCTGGCAGTTCTGGCGCAACACCACCGACGCCGACGTCGGCCGCTTCCTCAAGCTCTATACCGAGCTGCCGGTCGCTGAATGCGACCGCCTCGGCGCGCTGCAAGGGTCCGAGATCAACGAGGGCAAGGTGATCCTCGCCAACGAGGTGACCAAACTGCTGCACGGCGCCGATGCGGCGGCGGCGGCAGAAGCCACCGCACGCGAAGTGTTCGAAAAAGGCGGCGTCGGCGATGACCTGCCCACAATTTCTGTTTCGGCCGATGAAGCGCTTCCGGGAACCTTCTACGGCCTTGAAGATCAAGCGCTCTACTTTTCGGTGAACCTACTTTTCGTCAAGGCCGGTTTGGTGAAGTCTGGCAAAGAGGCCAAACGCCTGATCTCCGAAGATGGAGCACTCATAAATGGAGTTGCTGTGAAAAAGAGATTTCCTTTCGTAAAGTTAACTGACATTGGAAAGCAAATTAAGCTCTCAGCCGGCAAGAAACGCCACGCCCTGGTCCGGCTGGACGGCTGACGGTACTGCCGATTTGCAAAAGAAAAGGGAGCCTCTGGGCTCCCTTTTCATTTTCACCTGCAAGCTTTCCCGCCCCCGTCCAGCCCCCTCCGGGGCCAAGCCTCAGCAGTTGGGCCAATCGCAGCGGCGCCCGGCCCAAGGCCGCCAAGGGACTGTGGCGCAGCCACTGCAGCTGCGGGCGCGGGTGGCTTTGCGGCGTCAGAAAACAACCGTATCCAGCAGTGTCAGCAGCAGAAACACCGGCACCGACAGACCGATTGCAATCAGCAGCGCCGCTGCTTTGGTCATCCGGGGGGCGGCCGCTGCCTGCCCCATGATCTGTTTTGACTGTTTCATGGCTTCATTAACCCTCATTTAGGTTTCCAGCGTGTTAATAGGAAACATGTTTGATGGCTCTCCGGTTCCCTCCCCGACCTGCGGCAAGACCGCACTTCGCCCCCGTGCGCTGCAGCAATCGGCCGAATTCGCCCGCGCCCTGGCCGCCTGCGGGCAGGTGCCGGTGTTGCTGCCGCATCTGCAGGACATGCTGGTGCTGCGCCGCCGCCTGCCGGGCGGG
>NZ_JAXMOX010000213.1:0-7438 GCF_034669605.1 Leisingera sp. | reverse complement strand
GGGACGGCCGCCCGGTTTGCCGCCGGGGGCCGCCGGATCCGGCAAGGCTTCCCAGGCGCGGCCCGAGGCGACGGGGATGGTGGTTTTTATCACCTTCTGGATCGCTTTGAGTTCGTCCATTTCATCGGGCGAGCAGAAGGCGATGGCAGCGCCGTCCTTGCCTGCGCGGGCGGTGCGGCCGATGCGGTGGACATAGGCGTCCGGCACATTCGGCAGCTCGTAGTTGTAGACGTGTTTCACGTCGGGGATGTCGAGGCCGCGGGCGGCCACATCGGTGGCGACCAGAACCTTGATGTCGCCGGATTTGAAGGCGGCAAGGGCGCGTTCGCGCTGGCCCTGGGATTTGTTGCCGTGAATGGCGGCGGCAGCAAAGCCTGCCTTGTCCAGCACCTTCATCAGCTTTTCCATGCCGTGCTTGGTGCGGCCGAAGACCAGCGCGCGCTCATCCTTGTGGTCGGCCAGCAGTTCTTTCAAGAGGCTCAGCTTTTCCGCCTTGGCGATGAAATGCACCGACTGGGTGACCTTGTCGGCGGCTTTGCCCGGAGGCGAGACCTCGATCCGGACCGGGCTTTGCAGGTAGGAGTTGGCGATCTCGTTCATCTGTTTGGGCATGGTGGCCGAGAACAGCATGGTCTGGCGCTCGGCCGGCAGCAGCGCGGCGATCTTGCGCAGGGTGTGGATGAAGCCAAGATCCAGCATCTGGTCGGCCTCGTCCAGCACCAGGAAGTCGCAGGACCCCAGGTCCAGCGCACCGCGGTCGAGGATATCGATCAGGCGGCCCGGGGTGGCGACCAGAATGTCGGTGCCCTTGGCAATGCGGGAGATCTGCGGGTTGATGGACACGCCGCCGACCACCAGGCCGACTTTCATCGGGGTGTTTTCGGTGAGGCCTTTCAGGGTCGTGGCGATCTGGTTTGCCAGCTCGCGGGTCGGTGCCAGCACCAGGCCGCGCACGGTGTTGGCGGCGGGCTTGCGGCCGTATTGCATCATCTGTGCGATCAGCGGCACGCCGAAGGCGGCGGTCTTGCCGGTTCCGGTCTGCGCCAGGCCCAGCACGTCCTGGCCGTTAAGCGCATGGGGAATGGCGCGGGCCTGGATCGGGGTGGGGTCGTTCAGGCCCAGGTCCTGGAGCCGGGTGAGGAGCTTTTCAGGAAGCCCCATGGTCGAAAATTCAGTCACGTATCATCCTTTCACAGCCCTGCAATCAGCACGGGCCGGATCCGCTGCAAAACAGCGGTTTCTTGCGGGGCAGGGACCTCGGGCGCGCGCTGGCCGGATGCCAGGCCGCTGGCCTCTGCAATCCCCACGCGTGATTTTGGGAATGCCGGCATATCACTTGACCCCGGGTGTCTTGTCACGCACATGCGGTGCGGCCGGTCTTGGTCTCTGCTCACGCGGCAGGGAGGGATGCCTGCGCGTCAAATGGCTGTGGATATGCCGGTTGTCAACCATTGATCTCGGCGAAATGCCTGTTTTCGACACAGATTGCATCCGCTAAAGAGGAAGACCAGAAACCGCGAGGACCATCGATGCCAAAGCCGATTATCGCCCGTTGCGAAGCCAAGGGGCTGCGTATGACCGGCCAGCGCCGGGTGATTGCCCAGGTGCTGCAGGACAGCGGTGATCACCCGGATGTGGAGGAGCTGTATGCCCGCGCCAGCGCGATGGATGCGGCGATCTCAATCGCGACCGTCTACCGCACGGTGAAGCTGTTCGAGGAGGCGGGCATTCTGGAGCGGCTGGAATTCGGCGACGGGCGCGCGCGGTACGAGGATGCGGAGCGGGAGCATCACGACCACCTGATCGACATGAACACCGGCGCGGTGATCGAGTTCTGCGACCCGGAGATCGAGGAGCTGCAGGAGCGGATCGCCCGCAAGCTGGGCTATGAGCTGCGCGGGCATAAGCTGGAGCTGTACGGGGTGCCGCGCAAGGCGGAGTAGTATCTGCCCCGGTACCCGTCATTCCTTAGTCTGTGCAGAATTCCGGTTGCGCTGGCGGCCGGAGCTGCATGGTACATCACAGATATTGATATGTATGCTCACGTCTTGTCATGATGCCGGGTCGGAAACGGAGTTGCCTGTGACGGGGCGCTGATGTTCTTTGCCCGGATGGTCCGGCGCACTGCCGGTCCGGGATACGGGACGCGCGCTTATGAACAACCTGCACGGTATTTTGCTTGTCATCGCTTCGATGGCTTTTTTCACGCTTGAAGACATGTTTATCAAGCGCCTGTCGGGCACTGTGCCGGTGGGGCAGATCCTGGTGTTTCTGGGAATGGGCAGCGGGTTTGTTTTTGCGGTCATGGCCAAGATGCAGGGGCACCGGCTGCTGGCGGCGCGGGCCTGGCGCAAGAAGCCGGTGATGCGGGCGGCGTCCGAGGCGGTATCAGCCATGGGGTTTGCCTCGGCGTTGGCGCTGGTGGATATTTCGACGGTGGCCGCGGTGTTCCAGGCAACGCCTTTGGTGATCACCATGGGGGCGGCGCTGTTTCTGAAAGAGGATGTGGGGTGGCGGCGCTGGCTGGCGATCTGTACCGGATTTGCCGGGGTGCTGCTGATCATCCGGCCCGGGCTGGACGGGTTTGAACCGGCGGCGCTGCTGGTGGTGGTGGCAGTGCTGGGGGTCGCGGCCCGCGATCTGATGACCCGGACAATGGATGCCGGAGTGCCCTCCACCGTGCTGAGCTTTCAGGCGTTCTTGGCGGTTGTTCCGGCGGGGATATTGCTGCTGGTCTTCACGCCGGGCGATGCGCAGGCGCTGGCGGGCGGCGAGTGGATGATGATGGCCGGCGGTGTGCTGTTCGGGGTGCTGGGCTATTACGGCATCGTGACGGCGATGCGGGTCGGCGATGCCTCGGCGGTGACACCGTTCCGCTATACCCGGCTGCTGTTTTCGATCCTTGCAGGTGTCATCGTCTTTGGCGAGCGCCCGGATGCGCTGACGCTGGCAGGGGCGGCGCTGATCATCGCCTCTGGTCTCTATACATTTGTCCGGGAGCAGAGGCTGGCCCGGCGGGCCCGGCGCGCGGCCGTTGCTGCGGCCTGAAGTCACGGACCGGGAGCGCACGCGCATTTGTGCAATCCTGTTGGCGCAAACAGAGCAATGTTAGCCCTAAACCGCCGCTTTCATGCGTGTTAGCGATAACGAGGCCGGTTTACATTTCCCCCGCGGCTGGTATGACGCTGACAACAGAACGCGCCGCTTTCAGGCCAAACCAAGGATGGACAGATGAGCACCATTATCGACATTCACGCCCGTGAGATTCTCGACAGCCGGGGCAACCCGACGGTTGAGGTCGACGTGATCCTGGAAGACGGCACCATGGGCCGTGCTGCCGTGCCCTCGGGCGCCTCGACCGGCGCCTATGAGGCGGTAGAGAAACGCGACGGCGACAAAGCGCGTTACATGGGCAAAGGCGTGCTGGAAGCGGTTTCCGCAGTGAACGGCGAGATTGCCGAAGAACTGGTTGGCTTTGACGCTTGCGAACAGGTCGCTGTGGATATGGCGATGATCGAGCTGGACGGCACCGAGAACAAAGCCCGGCTGGGCGCCAACGCCATTCTGGGTGTCTCCATGGCGGTGGCCAAGGCGGCGGCCGATTTCACCTCGCAGCCGCTGTACCGCTATATCGGCGGCACCTCGGCCCGCGTGCTGCCGGTGCCGATGATGAACATCATCAACGGCGGCGAGCATGCCGACAATCCGATCGACATTCAGGAATTCATGATCATGCCGGTGGCAGCGGAGAACATCCGCGACGCGGTGCGCATGGGCTCGGAAGTGTTCCACACCCTGAAGAAAGAGCTGTCGGCAGCGGGTCTGTCCACCGGGATCGGCGACGAGGGCGGCTTTGCCCCGAACATCGCCTCGACCCGCGAAGCGCTGGATTTTGTGCTGAAGTCGATTGAAAAGGCCGGCTACAAGCCGGGCGAGGAGATCTACCTGGCGCTGGATTGCGCCGCGACCGAATATTATAAAGACGGCAAATACGTGCTGTCCGGTGAAGGCAAGACGCTGACCTCCGCTGAAAACGTCGCCTATCTGGCAGCGTTGGTGAAGGACTACCCGATCATCTCTATTGAAGATGGCATGGGCGAGGACGACTGGGACGGCTGGAAGGCGCTGACCGAAGAGCTGGGCGGCAAGGTGCAGCTGGTGGGCGACGATCTGTTTGTCACCAACCCGGCGCGGCTGGCCGAGGGTATCGAGCGTGGCTGCGCCAACTCGATGCTGGTGAAAGTGAACCAGATCGGCACCCTGACCGAGACCCTGAAGGCGGTCGATATGGCGCACCGTGCGCGCTACACCAACGTGATGTCGCACCGCTCGGGCGAGACCGAGGACGCCACCATTGCGGATCTCGCCGTGGCCACCAACTGCGGCCAGATCAAGACCGGCTCGCTGGCGCGGTCCGACCGGCTGGCGAAATACAACCAGCTGATCCGGATCGAGGAAATGCTGGGCGAAGTGGCCGAATACGCAGGCCGTTCGATCCTGAAGTAAGCCCAGGGCATTGGCAGGCGGCGGCCCCCCCCGCCCGGAAGCCCCGCCGGTCTGGCGGGGCTTTTTTGTGTCCCGCTTCCAGCCCGGAGCAGCTGATTGCGATGCCGTCGCGGCCGCAGTTCACGCATTCGCCATTCGCCGGACCGGCCAGCGGACTGGTGCAAAACCTGAACCGGACCTGCGGCCGGCGGTTGTGTGGCCCGGTTCACAGACAGGTTTTCACGGACATGTTACCTTTGTCTCACGCGGTGCGGTTGTTACCGCGGGAGAGGAGAGACCACCATGTCACATCGAGGTTTTCGGAGATTGGCAGCTCTTGCGGGTCTTTCAATACTGCTAGGGTGCAGCGGGCCGGGATATTACCCGCTTGGCGGGGAAGCCGCTGCGCCGTCGGATCCGGTCAGAAGCATGAGTGCAACGGCCGGTTTCATGAACCATCCGGGAATTTAGGACCGGATTGCTGGCGCCCTGACCGGGGCGGAGCGTCAGACCCAAGGGGTAAGCGGCGGCACATCTTAGTCCGTCGCGGTGGATGAGGTTCCATCACCGCGCGAACTGGCACATTGTCTTGTCTGGCTGTTTTGAATTGCCACCGTGCCTGCCGCAGCTCCTGCTGCCATTCCGGCGGCGACAAAGAGGCTCTTCCGGGGGAGAGCGCGCCAAAGGGTGCAGCCTGCCGGCTGCGCCCTTTGGTTTACATCTCCTTGGTCATCAGCATGTAGGTGTCGCGCGGTTTGAAACGGGTGCGCAGATAGAGCCGCTGGGCGGTTTCGTTGTCGCGGTCCACCTCCAGGTGCAGGGCGCGCAAACCGGCCGTGGCCAGGGTTTTCGGCAGTTCGGTCAACACCTCGGTGGCTATACCGCGCCCGCGCACGGCGGGGCGGATGTATAGCTCATCCACAAAACCGTCCATGCCGCCGAATTCCACCGACCATCCGAAGGTGATGACGATATAGCCGATCGGCGCGCGGGGCGGGCCGATCAGGTAGATGGCGCCGTAAGGGTGGCCGTTCAGCAGCGGCTCAACCCCGGCGCGGCGGTGGTCCTCGGTGGTGGCGAGATTGGATTCGGCATGGAAAGCGGCCACCAGCGCCAGCACCCCGTCCAGGTGTTCCGGCTTGGCAAGATGCAGGGCGGCGCTCATAGGCGGGCGAGCCTTTCGGTCAGGAGTTTGAAGAAACCGTCCGCATCGGCGTCTCCGATGAACAGGGCGTTGGGTGTGCGGTCGGTGACGCGCCACCAGTCGGCGACGGTCATGCCGAGGGTGAGGTCCGACTGGGTTTCGATTTCGACATTCACGCGGCGGCCGGAGAACAGTCCGGGCTGCAGCAGCCAGGCGATGACGCAGGGGTCATGCAGCGGGCCGCCCTCGGAGCCGTATTTCTCCACGTCGAAGCGTTCGAAGAAATCAAGCATGTCCGCAGTGAAGGTGCCCACGCGGGAGTTCAGGGCGCGGATCGCCGCGGTACGGGGTTTGGTCGCCAGCACCTTATGCGTCACGTCCAGCGGCATCACAGTGATAGGCGCACCGGATCTGAACAGGATTTCAGCAGCTTCCGGGTCGACGTAAATATTGAACTCGGCCGCCGGGGTGATGTTGCCGACTTCGAAATAGGCGCCGCCCATCATGACGACTTCCTGCACCCGTTCGATGATGTCGGGCGCCCGGTTGAAGGCGGCGGCGATATTGGTCAGCGGGCCAAGGGTGCAGAGGGTGACGGTGCCCGCCGGTTCGCTGCGCAGGGTGCCGATGATGAAGTCAACGCCATGCCCTTCGGCCAGCGGCATGTCCGGCTCCCACAGCTTTGGCCCGTCAAGACCGGTCTGGCCGTGCACATGTTCGGCGGTGACCAGCGGCCGGCAGAGCGGTGCCTTGCTGCCCGCGTAGACCGGCACATCCGTCTTGCCTGCCGCCTCGCAGGCAATGCGGGCGTTCTTGCTGGTAAGCGGCAGCGGCACGTTGCCCGCAACGCAGGTGATGCCAAGCAGATCCAGGTCTTCGGGGCTGGCCAGCGCCAGCAGGATGGCCACAGCATCATCCTGTCCCGGATCGGTGTCGATGATGATTTTCCTGGGGCTCATGGCACTCTCCGCTGGTGATGAGCCACGAGACTACGCGCAGTTCTGCCGGGATTGAACCGTCCGCAGGCGGGCCGGCGCAAATTTCCGGAAATTTCTGCAGCGGCTGTTTGCTGCCGCGGCGGCTGCCCGGCGGCGGTGCCGCCAGGCCAATTTGAGTATTTTGGGAAAGAAGAAGGTGCAGGGTGCGTCTAGGCGCGCTCGTCTGCCTTTACGTCGTCCCAGAGGGCGTCCATTTCGGCGAGGTCGCTGTCTTCCGGGCGTTTGCCGCGGGCGGCAAGTTTGGCTTCGACGCCTTCGAACCGGCGGGTGAATTTGGCGTTGGCGGCGCGCAGGGCGGCTTCGGGCTCAACTCCCATGTGGCGGCCCAGGTTGGCCATCACAAACAGCAGGTCTCCGAATTCCTCCTCTACTTCGGCATGGGAGAGCGTGTCGCGGGCTTCGACCAGCTCGGCGCATTCCTCGTGTATCTTGGCAATGACGTTGCTGGCCGAGGGCCAGTCAAAGCCGACGCGGGCGGCGCGCTGCTGCAGCTTATAGGCGCGCAGCAGCGCGGGCAGGCCGACGGCGACGCCGTCCAGGGTGCCGGTCTCGGCTTTGCCTGCGCGTTCCGCCGCTTTGATCGCCTCCCAGTCCTGTGTCTGCTGTTCAGCGGATTTTTCGCGGGACTCATTGCCGAACACATGCGGGTGGCGCGAGACCATCTTGTTCGACATGGTGGTGACCACGTCCTGAAAGGTGAAATGGCCTGCTTCCTCGGCCATCCGGGCGTGGAAGACGGATTGGAACAGCAGGTCGCCCAGTTCCCCCTTCAGCTCATCCCAGGCTTGACGGTCGATCGCGTCGGCAACTT
>NZ_JAXMOX010000212.1:0-7462 GCF_034669605.1 Leisingera sp. | reverse complement strand
TGGCGCGGTGCCAGGGCGAAGCCGCTTTGCAATGCCGCCATGTTCATGCCTGCGCCGCCGCGCGCTGCGCCCGCGCCTCATCAGCAATATCGCGGCACTTCTGCAGGGCCACCCGGCGCCGGTCACGAAACTCAGCCTCCTCAGGGGTGACTGCGCGCGCCCGAGCCATCCGCGCCTCGATGTCCTCCAGGCGCCGCACCGGATCATCGGCGGCAGCCTTGATCTGGCTCAGAGTATAGTTCCCGGGCCACGATCGGTTTCCCTTCAGCCAGGTCAACAACTCTGGCGCCCAGCCCTTGGCAATCGCATCTCGTCCCAAGGGATCGCCAAACACCTTCAGCATCAGCGGTGATGGTCCGGTTTCCGGCGGCTCGATCCGGCGCGCTTCCTTCAGAATATGCAGCGCGATCGGGAACCGGTCCCGGTCCTTGCCGCCCGGATGCCCCTCGCACCACTCGCACAGCAGCTGCAAACTGGCGGGCTTCATGTAGGCCAGCATCTGGCGTAACTCTTTTTTCATGGTCTCGAACTGCTCTTTGCGCATGGTGCTAGGCTTGGTAAGCCCCAACGCCTCAAGCGGATTAATCAACATTTCCTGCACCCGCTTTTCACCTGCGGCCTGCTCTTTCCCGTTCATTTCCGCAATCCCTCTTTCTCGGTACTTCCAACACTTCAAACGGCACTTCGGCCCGCAGCAGGGCCCAGTAAGGTGTTTTGTATTCTTCTGTTTTTTACTGTTCTGTCCTGTAGGGCAATTTCACCGACAGAGCCGAAATCGAACTGAAATCCGGTGAAATCATTTCACTTCATTTCAGATGAATTTCACTTCCGCGCTGCGCTGATCGGCGTCACATCCCCGGTGTAGCCCAGCACCTCGACCATGGCCGCCCGCACGTTGTCTGGCGTGATGTACAGCTCCGAGTGTTCGAAGTGCTCAGCCAGCGCCGTGATTGCCCGATCATCCTTGATGATGTGTTCGGGCACGCCCATTTCGGCCATCTTCTTGCGGATCTTGTGCTTCTTGAGCGCCAGCCGCCCGGCCTCGCGCGCGGCATCCCGCCCGCGCTTGCGCTTGTACATGTCCTGAACGATTTCCTCGATCAGCCCGGGATGACCTAGGCGAACCTCAGCCTCGCCCGTGCGCGGATCCTCGACGAAAACAGCCACCCAGCCATGCAGCACGGACGCGCGGACCTCCTGCCATTCGCTGACAGACCGGAACCGGGCCATGTCGGCCAGCTCCAGATCATCCATTGGCAGCGTGCCCGCCGGATCCTGCCGCATCGCCTCGGACCACAGGATCAGCGCGGTTCCGATATCCGCCCGCCTGCCGGTCATGACGCATTTACTCAGGAACCGCGACGACAGGAACTTGTGCCCGAAGAACGGAAACCAGTCGTGCGAGGACAGCGTTTCCCCGCGCTGCAAAGGCCAGGCATCGGGCGTGCGCCCGTCCGGACCGTCGACCACGTCTTTCACTGCCCTTCCCTCCATTTTCTAATGGCCTTCCACTCAACGGAGAAAGGCTCGCAAGCCAGTTCACTGACCCCCAGCGCCTTGCCGACGCCCAGCAGCGCGCTGGAAAGGTTCTGCGCCATCAAGCACCTCCATCCAGCACATAGACCGGCTTGTTCATCTCCAACGCCAGGAATGCCGCGCGCCAAACTCCAGCAGACTGCTGCCAGCCCGGCAGTGCCGGCACGACCACCAGATCGGCGTGGCGCACCGCACCGGTAGGATCCTCGGCCGACAACCCGGCCTCCGCCGCCATGAAGGCCGGAGACAACGGCAGGATACCGGCCCGCGCCAGCATCCCCATCCAAGCGACAGCGACATCGGCGGCCAAAACCGGCCCGCCATCAAACCCGGCATAGGGCGTGGCCAGGCAGGCGAGCTTGCCCGACGCGCGGGCAGCAACATCGGCCAGCAGAACACCCTCATGCAGTAGCGCAGCACCGTCAGTGCGTTCGCGCAGCCGCCTCCAGTTGTGCAGACCACAAAAATCAAGCATGCACCGCCCCCGCGGAAAAAGGGGCGCGCAGCAACGCTGCCACTACGCGCCCAGGTCCAACAGGGGAGGTTTCGGGGGCCACCTGCAGGCGCGCCTGCCCCCGGTCAGCGCCAAGGCAAGGGGACATGGCGGCCCCGCCTGCGGCGTTTTCGCAGACAACCTGGACCTGTACGTCGCCCCGATTGCCTGCACCTTCCGCGGTAGACCAACACACAACGAAAGGGATTCTTGTGATCGGAAAATCAGACATTGTCGTCACCATTAATGACGTCAAGTATCGCGTCCTTTGCGGCCTGTGCCGCAAGCCGATAGCCTTCGTAGGAGAAGCTAACCTCGACCGCTCCCAGGCAGGCTGCACCGCTTGCCGGAACACAGCGAAAGTCGAGGAGATCAGCCGAATTACGCTCGATCACGCCCACCACGAAATGCAGATAGCCTTCAACGGGGTCATGCGTGACGCCGTGCGCAACAGCAAAGCTCTCAAGTTCAGCGGCAATACTACGAGCAATAAGCGCAGCCGCTTCACCGTCGATTGGGAGAGCGGCAAGGGCTGACGCGGACAACAGATGGCCGCTTCCTGAACATTCACGTTGCGATTGTTCAACTGTCATTTCATCCTCCGCACTGCGGCGACGAACCACCCAATTAGGGAACAAACACTTTGGAAACACTTGCGGGCAAAGCCCTGAATGACCTCACCAACCTCGTGTCTGAAAAGTGGTACGTTGGATTGGGCACGGTCGGCTTGATCACCCTTCTTTGGGTCATGCTCAAAGGCACACCCCATGACGACCTCCTGATCGCCTACACCGCCGTCGCCATGATCGGCCTTGGGTTCGGCGAAGCTGAGACGCGCACCTTTCAGGAGCACGTAGACCCATACGGGCGTTACAAACTCACAGGACCCGCACGGCGGTGGACCTTCATCGGAATTTGCCTTTACCTTGCCGGGCTGGGCGGGCTGGGTTTGGCCGCACTGCGGGCAACAAACCTCAACTAGAGCTCCGTTCGACACAAGGAAAGCCTGCAAACCGCGGCTGCCGTTTTTTGGACTGGCGGCAGTCATCACGCCGCCCTCGCTAGTTCGTCACCAAAAAACACCGCCGCGCCTGGATCGGTCAGCATGACCAGCAGCGCGATGTGGCTGGTGGGGGCGGTCACCGCGCCCCACCAGTTCAGCGCTGTCTGAAAGCTTACATCGCAGAACAGCGCGACCTCGCGCGGGCTGCGGAAACGGGCGCGGAAATAGGCCGACCATAGATTGGGCGCGTTTGCCTTCAGCGCATATGGGTCAAACTGATTTGACCAAGATTTTTGACCACCCGCCACGCTAGGCTGGCCGCATGATACAGCATTGTTCACAATCAGGGTTAGGTTGGGGCGACTCATGCAGCGGCTCCTCCTCGATTAGCAAAAGGCTCCAACACAGGCCTTCGGTCTGCTGCATGCAGGAGGACCATCAATTCTGCCGTAACCTGAAATCCCCTCCGCTTCCCCGCGCGTATCACTGCAGCGTGAAACCTGGCTGGGATCGCACCCGACTGGGCCCATTTGTGAACCTGCGCAACATTTACAGCCCCCGGACCGCAAACCTGCGAAATGTCTTCTACAAGCTCAGCACGGGTCGGCCAGAGGTTGATCACCTGCTTGATGTCTCTCAGTTCGCTCATAAGGCGACATAATGGAAGTTTTCTCCATTCGTCAATGTGGAAATATCACCAATGGAAAAATACTCCACTGCCCCATATCAAACATATATGAAAAAAGTGACCAACATTCTGATTGAGCGCGAGAGCCACCCAGCCAAGGTCGGTCCTAGGATTACAGCCCTCCGAGAATCCTTAGGCAAGACCAAAGCCAGTTTCGCAGACTCCATCTCACTCGATCGAAGCACCCTCACGAAGGTAGAAAAAGGCGAGGCCGGCCTCGACATCGCCGTAAGTGAACGTATTGCTTATATTTATGGTTTTGGACTTGACTTCATTTACCGCGGAGAACTTGACGATGTTCCCTTTGAACTCCGCGCTGAACTTGTGAACCACCTGAACAAAGCACGCTCCAACTGACGCACCCTGGCTATCTTCATCCCCGTCAAACGGGCCAAAGCCAGCGTGCAAACGTCCCTTGCAGAATACATAGGCAGAATCTCCTGATCTAAAAACAACCTCCCGACCCGAAGGCTCGGAACTGCGAAATAGAAGTTTGCTCCACTTTATGTTTGACAGTGGAAGTTTCTTCCATTTATCAATCCTTCTATCAACCGATGGAGGATTGAATGCAAGACATGACCAAAACCGCACGCCAGATCGTCGGCTCGCCGGAGGACTATTTGGACGATACCCGCCTGTTCACCCAGGCATGGGCCGCGATGAAGGCCGCCCGCGGCCAGGGGTTCGACCCTGCCCGCCTGCGCGCCGCCCATCTGATTGACCGGCCCGAACCCGCGCCGGAACCCACCGACCAGACCCTTGCGCGGGTCGGCGCCAAGGTGCGCGCGCTGATCGCGGAAAAGAACATTCCGGTTCCGCACCGCGATGCGGCCTGACCGCACACCGGCCCGCGCCTGCCCGACCACCTGCTCAGCGGCAAGCCGCAGTATCCGGGCACACCCGCGGGCACCGCCCCAATTGAAATAGCCGAGTAGCGGCGCGTGATGGAGGATTGACGCGCCGCTTTTCTTTGAGGTTTCGCGCCCGTCTTGCGGCGCGGATCAGCGCGGGCGGCGCAATCCTCCAATCCATCCGCTGCCCGCGCATCATCATAGACAGGACAACCGATGCCGCCAACGCCTCAGGAAATTTACGCAGCCACCCGCGCTATGCGCAGCCGCTGCCGGTTCGGCCAGGCGATGCTGCTGCAGAAATTCGGCGGCAGGATCACCCCGGCTAGCACAGACCCCAGCGACCGCTTCGATTTCGGAGCAACGCGCTGGCGCCTGTCCCTTCTGGGCCTCTCAGCCACCGGGGACGACATGCCTTCTGCGCTGGACGCCTGGCTCCGCACTGCGCAGATCCGCCACACCATCGACGGCACCCGCCGCGCCACCGATGGCCGCCCGGACTGTCCCTACAACGGCGCGCCGCCGCTGCCGCCAATCACCAACCAGCATGCCAAGGCCACCTGAAACCCGCACCTCGGCACACTGACCATTTTTTAACACGCGGGCCCGGCCGCCCGCTCCGCCGGGGCGCGGCAATCAGGCCACCACTCACGAACCCGCGCCGCGCCCCACAACCCGCAGAAAGGCAAGCCGATGACCGCCGCAGCAAAGCCCCGCTTCGATGATATGCCGCCAGCCACGCAGGCCGGCATCCTGTGCAACGACCCGCGGTTCCAGACCTTCGCCGCCGTGCGCTGCGGCTACCCCGGCGGTCAGTTCATCGCCAGCGCGGCGGCCGAGTATGTACGCCTGATCTGCGGCGTGAACAGCCGCCGCATGCTGAACATCAACACTGCCGCCGCCGAACGCTTCGCAGCGCTGCTTACCGAATTCGACGCCCACACCGGCAAGATTGCCCGCCCGCAACGATAACTGGACGCACCATGCAGACCGCGACCCGCACCCCGAAATGTCCACCTGTTTCAGGTGGACACCGCAACACAAAGAGACCGCCAAAAACATATGAAAAGGTAGAGCTATTCGGCCTGCGCGCGATTTGGCTGCACTTCGCAAATGAGCGGGAACTGCGGCGGCTAGCCAAACTGCATGTCCGGATCAGGCGACGCGAAGAGGCGATCCGGGAACTTAAGAAAGAGCGCCGTGAGATTATGGAGTGCTGCAAAAAGCGCAGCTACCGGGCGCGAAAACAGACTTGACCGTTGATTTCTCTTTCTGCTCCTGCGCGCCAGGGGCAGCGACGGAAACCAGGAGGCAAACATGCAAGCCCAACTAATCGCAGTCGATGCAGGCGCACTGGATGCGCTCACAAAGAAAGTGGAGCGGCTCGAAGCCATCATGACCCAGGGCACTTTCCAGCCCCGCGAAGAGTGGGTGGGCATTCAGGAAGCTGCACGCGTCCTGGAATGCTCTGCGGATACGATCCGTCGCAAAATCAACTCTGGCGAGCTGGAAGCTAAAGGCTCCGGCAAATCTCGGCGCGTGAAGCTGGACTAGTCCAGCCTGCGCGCCAAATCCTCTGCCTTTTCGTTGTAGTAGGTTAAAAGCTGTGACAGGTTCCTGTGCCCCACCATGCGCGCCAGATCCATCACATCCAGCTTTTTCGCCAATCGAGTGATCGCCCAATGCCGGGAGTCGTGAAAAGTCAGATCATCGACGGCAGCCCGGTCCCGCACCTTCCGCCAAAGCACATCAAGCTGGCGGGAAGTCAGACCGAACACCGGTTCTTGCCTTGGCAAAGCCTCCAGCAACTCCACCGCCCGGCCGGACAACGGCACCTCCCGCGACGTGCCGTTTTTGGTCATAGGCAGGGAAACTGTGCGGCGCTCCAAATCAACCCGATCCCAGACCATCCCCACTATTTCGCCCGCCCTCATGGCAGTTTCCCCCGCAAAGAGGAAAGCGTGAAAAGCACGCGCTGTCACTGTGGCCAGGTCCGAACCCGCTGAAAGCTTCAACCGCTCCATTTCCTTCGCCGTGGGCAACCTATCTCGACCCTCTGGCTCAGATGGCTTTTTGACGTCTTCCAAGGGTGAGACAGCCAACAGGCCCCACTCACGCCGGGCAACTGAGAATACAGAACTCATCAGCACCATTTCGCGCCGGACGGTTGCAGGCGCAACGTCCCGCAAGCGCTGGTCCCGCCACTTAGCAAAGTCTTCAGGCTTCAGCTCATCCAGGCGCAGTGAACCAATGCCCTCCTTGCCCCACTTCTTCAGCCGCAAATCTTCCCACTTGTACCCGCGCTTCTTAGAACTGACCTCTCGCGCATATCTGTCGAACAGCTCGCTCAGTTTCATCTTGGCGCTGATCTTTTTGCCGTTCAGGATCTCATACTCCTTGCGGCTGGCCCAATCCTGCGCTTCCCTCTTGGTAGGCAGAACTTTGCTCTCACGAATCCCTTGTCGCGAGACCTCAGCCCGCCAACCAGTCTTCATCTTTCGGAACGTCGCCATGAATTACGCACCACGCGGAAATTGCGGAAAATATGCGTAACAGGATGCGCATTTTTACGCATCAGGAGCAAGCAAGATCAAACGACCCTCCGCGTAAGACCTTAAAACAAAGGCCTTTTGCGGTATTTTTCATTTTTATGCTTGGGAATATGGTGCCCCCACACGGACTCGAACCGCGGACCTACTGATTACAAATCAGTTGCTCTACCAGCTGAGCTATAGGGGCACTCACAATCACAGGTGTCCAGAACCGGAGCCGGCGCGCGACCAAGGACCTGAGTCTCAGGTGAAGAATGCCTCCCCGCCGGACCTGCTGGGCGACTGGTACTAAAGTACAGAATGACCGTCAAGCCGGTTTGAAATGCAAATTGCGCAACT
>NZ_JAXMOX010000211.1:0-7528 GCF_034669605.1 Leisingera sp. | reverse complement strand
CATGGCGATGGCGTGTTCGGCAGTGGTGATCATGTTGCCGAAGGGCGGGTTCATCACAATGACGCCGCGCTTGGAAGCGGCTTCGTTGTCGATGTTGTCAGTGCCGATGCCGGCTCGGCCGATCACTTTGAGGTTTGCGGCGTTCTCCAGAATCTTTTCGGTCACCTTGGTGGCGGAGCGGATGGCGAGGCCGTCGTACTGGCCGATAATTTCCGCCAGCTTGTCCTTGTCCTTGCCCACATCGGGAAGGAAATCGACATCGATGCCGCGATCGCGGAAGATCTGTACGGCGGCTTCAGAGAGCTTGTCGGAGATGAGGACTTTGGGAGCCATTTTTGTGGTCCTTTTCAAACGGGGGCCTGTGCGGCCTGATATGGTGAGGGATCCCTCGGAGGGAGGATCCGGGGCCGGGGCCCCGGAACAGGGCCCGGGTCAGGCCGCTTCGGCCTGGGTGGCGATCTCGGCCTCAAAAGCCCATTTGATCCAAGGCATCAGAGCCGCCACGTCAGTGGTTTCAACCGTGCCGCCGCACCAGATGCGCAGGCCTGCAGGCGCGTCGCGGTAGGCGCCGATGTCATAGGCCACGCCTTCGCTTTCCAGCCGCTTGGCCACGGCCTTGGCAAAACCGGCACCATCCTGGATGCGCGGATCAGTGAACCTGAGGCAGACCGAGGTATTCGAGCGGTATTCCGGCTGTTCCGCCAGAAAGGCGATCCACGGGTTGTCCTGCACAAAGCTCTGGACCGCGGCAAGGTTGGCATTTGCGCGGCCGCGCAGGCCTTCCAGTCCGCCGACCGAGCGGGCCCAATCCAGTGCCAGCAGGTAGTCCTCCACTGCCAGCATCGAGGGCGTGTTGATGGTCGCGCCCTGGAAAATGCCATCGATCAGCTTGCCGCCCTTGGTCAGGCGGAAGATTTTGGGCAGCGGCCAGGCGGGTGTGTAGCTTTCCAGCCGTTCGACCGCGCGGGGGGACAGGATGATCATGCCGTGCGCCGCTTCGCCGCCCAGCACCTTCTGCCAGGAGAAGGTGGTCACATCCAGCTTGTCCCAAGGCAGGCGCTGCGCAAAGGCCGCCGAGGTGGCATCGCAGATGGTCAGCGCCGCACGGTCGGCAGGGATCCAGTTGCCGTTGGGAACCCGTACTCCCGAGGTGGTGCCGTTCCAGGTGAAGACAACATCATTGCTGAAATCAACAGTGCCAAGATCGACAATCTGGCCGTAGTCCGCGGTTTTGACCGTGGCGTCCAGTTTCAGTTGTTTCACCACGTCAGTGACCCAGCCGGAACCAAAGCTTTCCCAGGCCAGCATTTCAACCCCGCGGGCACCCAGAAGGTTCCACATCGCCATTTCCACCGCACCGGTATCGGACGCGGGCACGATGCCGATCTTATAATCAGCAGGGATGTTCAGGATCTCACGTGTGCCTTCGATCGCAGCCTTCAGCTTCTCTTTGCCCACCGCAGCGCGATGCGAGCGGCCCAGCGGCGCGCCGGACAATTTGGCCAGGTCAAAAACAGGGGGTTTGGCGCAAGGGCCAGAAGAAAAACGCGGATTTGCCGGCCGCGATGCCGGTTGTGCAATAGCCATCAATGCTACCCTTCCAGATAAGCGCCCCTCGTTGGGGAGGGGTGTCCCGCCATCAGAGCTAGGCTGCTGCAGCGCGGCATGCAACAGAAAATTCGGAAAAATACGGCCATTCCACCTCTTTTTGCGACACGCCTTTCTACCATCGGAAACAGCCGCCCGAAATACTCCCGGAAGACCAGGCCTTATAATACCTCCTGAAATCTGCGGCCCACCGCAGGCTGGCCGTTCCAGCGGCGGGCCGCTATGACAGGGTAAACCCGATGGAACGGAGCCGCCGATGTTTGTTGCCACCCTGCTTTGCAACCCCGCCAGTCCGGTGCTGGAGCCCGCTCTGCCCGAATCTCTGCGCAGTGCCTGGGGCGGAGGAGAGACTGACTGGCTGGCACCGGGTGTGGCGGCTGAGTTTTCGCTGGCGCAGATGCCCGGCAACCGCTGGGACGTCTGGGCGGATCTGCAAAAAATGGGGGTTGATCTGGTCATTCAGCACAGCGCAGGGCGGAAGAAGAAGATGCTGCTGGCTGATATGGATTCAACCATGATCCAGCAGGAATGTATTGATGAGCTGGCCGAAGAAGCGGGCGTTGGCGCACGGGTCAGGCAGATCACCGCCCGGGCAATGAACGGCGAGCTGGATTTTGAGGGTGCGTTGACCGAACGGGTCGGGTTGCTGAAGGGTCTTCCGGAAGCAGTGATCGGCAAGGTACTGGCCGAACGTATCACTTTTATGCCCGGCGGCAGTCAGCTGCTGGCCACGATGAAGGCAGAGGGCGCCTATGCAGCGCTGGTCTCGGGCGGGTTCACTGCCTTCACCGCAAAAGTGGCGGCAGATCTGGGGTTTGACGAAAACCGCGCCAATACCTTGGAGGTGGCAGACGGCAAGCTGACCGGAAAGGCCGGCAGGCCAATATTGGGCCGGAAAGCCAAGGTGGAGGCTCTGGAGCAGATCACCGCCCGGCTGGGAATCGATGAAACGGATGTCATTGCGGTCGGCGACGGCGCCAATGATCTGGGGATGCTGCAACGCGCAGGGGCCGGTGTGGCGCTGCACGCCAAACCCTCGGTCGCAGCGGAATGCGATATCCGTATCAATCACGGCGACTTAACCGCGCTTCTCTATATCCAAGGCTACGGCCAGAATGCATTCAAAGTCTGACCAATCTGATCCTTTGCAGTGAGGATCTAGACCCTGCTTTTTGCAGGCAGCAGGTTTCCCAAGGGTTGCATCGAGGCGGTTGCAGGCGGCGGGCTGGCCGCCTTTCCTGTTCTGCTGCTGGCGGGTGCCATCCCGGTAACGGCGTTGGCGGCTAGCAAACCGAAGGTGCCGTTCGGGGCCGCCATTTTTGGCTTCTGCCTTGATGCGCCGTGTTTGTGTCCGCAGACAGGGATGCTTTGTGGCCTGCATTCTTTCTGGACGGATATTTTTAACTTACTACTTAATTAACAGAAGTGGTAAAAAGAACCATGGCACCGATTCTAAAGTTCTTTGCCGCGCTGTCGGATGAAACCCGCATGTCAATCGTGGACCAGCTGATTGCAAAAGGCGAACTGCCTGCCGGCGACCTGGCACCGGGCGCGGGCATCTCGGCCCCTGCTATCTCGCGCCATCTGAAGGTGCTGCGCGAGGCCGGGCTGGTCACGCAGCGCGCCGATGGCACCAAGCGGCTGTATTCGGCCCGGCCCGAAGGCCTGCGAATGATTGCCGAGTGGACCCAGTCCCGGCGTGCCTTCTGGGAAGGCGGCCTGGACCGGCTGGAAACGGCCTTGATGGAGGATGACACCTGATGGAGGGAACGGGATGAGTGATCTGCAGCTGCGAAGAGTGTTTCCGGTCAGCCCGGAAAAGTTGTTCGCTTGGGTGACAACGCCAGACAAGCTGCTGAAATGGTGGGGGCCGGAAGGCATGCATATCCCGGAACATGATCTAAACCTCAGCCGTACCGGCCCTTGGTATTCCATCATGCAGAACAACGACGGCCAGCGGTTTCACGTCTCGGGACAAGTGACCCATGTGGATGAACCGAAATCCGTCGGCTTCACCTGGGCCTGGCATGATGAGGATGGCACCCGCGGCGCCGAAAGCCATGTGACCTTCACAATTGCTGCCACCGAAGACGGCGCCATGCTGCTGATTGACCACCGGGATCTGGACGGCAGCGACACTGCTGCACGCCACGAACAGGGCTGGACTTCAACCCTGCGCAAGCTGGAGGCGCAGCTGGCCGAACCAACCTGAATTACATCCATCGCAACCAAGGGAGAAGACCAATGCCACAGTTCATTTTTGCCTATCACGGCGGCAAGACCCCGGAGAGCGAGGAAGAAGGCGCCAAGGTCATGGAGGCCTGGAAGAACTGGATGGGTTCCATGGGCGAAGCGCTGAAGATTCCCGGAGCGCCGGTGGGCATGTCCAAGACGGTCAGCGCCGGCGGCGTCGCGGACAATGGCGGCGCCAATCCGGTCTCTGGCTACACTGTGGTGGAGGCTGCCGATCAAGACGCCGCCTGCGAGATGGCCAAGGGCTGCCCGATGGTAGTGGATGGCAGCGGTTCGGTGGAAGTGGCCGAAGTCATTGAAATGCAAATGTGAAGTGAATGCCCCGGCCAGAGACCGGGGCATTCTTCATTAGAACAGCAGCTCGGCTGCAGGGCGGATCGCCCCGCACTCCAGCCCGAGGCGGCTGTACAGTGTCTTGTTCATGTACTTGCGGGTGGCGGGATGCCCGGCGTCCAGCACACCGAGGCTGACCATCAGCGCGGCAATTGCGCATTCGCTGGCGCGGGTTGCCCCATCGGTGATTTTCACGGCCACGCCCATTTTCTGCACGGGCAGGATGGCGACGAACACCGCCTCGGCCCCAGTCTTAATCGCCACTTTGCCGCCCATGGCGCGCATCATATTGGTGCAGGCGCGGGTTTCGCCGGCCACCAACTCGGGGTGCGCGGTCATTGCCGCAACCAGTTGCTGTGCAGCTTGCGATGCGCGGTCAGAACGGTCGTCGGCGCTGGCAAACCAGGCCATGGAACGCGCCAGCCCGGTGACCGTGGTGGCAAAATTCGGCGCCGAGCAGCCGTCGATACCATAGCCGGGGCTGTCCAGGCCGGTGGTTTCCTCAAACGCAGCCAGACACGCCTGCTGCACCGGGTGATCGACTTCGATGTATTCGGTCCCCGCCCCAAGGTACTGCATCAGTGTCAGAAAGCCCGCGTGTTTACCGGAACAGTTATTATGGACCTGGCAGGGGCTGTTGCCGGTCTTGATCAGCTCGTTGCGGGCCGGGATGTCATCCGGCAGCTGCGGACCGCAGCGGAAGTCGTCATCGCCAAGCCCTAGCTGATCCAGCCAAGAATTCACCCGCACCGTGTGGATATGCGCGCCATTGTGGGAGGCGCAGGCAAGCGCCAGCTGTTCGGACGTCAGCCCATAGCGCGCGGCGGCGCCGGAGGTGATCAGCGGCAGCGCCTGGATCATTTTAGCCGAGCTGCGCGGATAGATCACCGCATCCGGGTCACCCCAGCTGCGCACCACCTGACCGGAGGCGTCGCAGATGACGGCATGGCCCAAATGCAGGCTCTCCAGCAGCGGGCCGCGCCAGACTTCGGCCATGGGCACAGGTTTCGCCATGATGTCTCCCCTTATGTTTTCTTGGCGAAATCCTGCCAAAACGCACTTTCGCCCGTGGTGCTAGTTACGTTAGTGTGCTTGTGTAGCGCAAGCGAGGGGATCGGGACCAGACGGCGGTTGAAACGCTGCAGGCCCTTTGCTTGGTATTTGAGGTTTAGAGAACAGTCTTGGAGTCGGGACAAATGGCATTGAAACTTGCCCGCGTGGTTGCGGGCCTGTGTCTGGCAGCATTGGCATCCACCGCAACAGCGCAAGCAACCTCCAACAACCGGGTTGCAGCCAAGGTGGACTGGAGCGTTTTTGAGGGCGACAACCCCAACGAGTGCTGGGGGGTTTCCGCACCAAAGGAAACTGTGAACACCCGCGACGGCCGCGTCGTGGCAGTGCGCCGCAGCGAGATCCAGCTGTTTGTCACCTTCCGCAGCAGCGATGCCCCCAAGGGTGAAGTCAGCTTTACCGGCGGGTATCCGTTTGCGCCGGGTTCCACCGTGAACATGGCCATCGGCGAATCCGAGTTTGAATTATTCACGGAGGGCGAATGGGCCTGGCCGGCAACCCCTGCGGATGATGCCAAGATCGTTACAGCCATGAAGCGCGGCGCCAATGCGGTGCTGACCGCACGATCGGCCCGGGGCACCCAAACCAAGGACAGCTTTTCGCTGCTGGGCTTCACGGCTGCCTTGGAAGATGCGGAAAAGCGCTGCAGCAAGTAACCTCTGGCGCCGGGCGGAAACATTCCAAGCCCCGGCCCGTGCCGGTGTTTTCTTGTTTGAAGGCTGCAAGCGGCGTAGCATAGCCGGCAGGAGGTGCTTGCCATGCCGGACTCAGCCAGTCTCCCGTGCGCTTGCCTTGCAGTTGCGTTGTTTTTGCAACCCGCTTTTGCCAATCCAGCGCTGGAATGCGGCGCGGGCAGCCAGGAGGAAATCGGCACCTGTGTGGCTGAAGATGAAGAAGGTGTTGAAGCCGCACTGTTCAACGCGCTGGAAACCGCAATGGTCGCGGCTGCAGAGCGCGACAACACCAAGGGCGGTACAGCAATGGAGGCTGCGCTGAAGCAAAGTCAAACCGCATGGGAAGCATTCCGGACTGCCCATTGCGCCTTTGCCGGCGAAGCCCATGCGGTGCGCGAAGACGCAGGAATTGCAACGCGGGCCTGCTGGACGAGCCTGGGGCGTGCCCGGGTGGAGGAACTGGTGCGGTTTTCCAATTAGGCACTGAGCAGTGCTGCGGCCCGAAACTTGTTTTCAAGGATTCCTTTTGATCTTCCGCGGGAATCCTATATAGAGCCGCATCCGCCCACCAGCACCGAGGCTAAAGCCAATGACCGCCAGCGCGCCGATCACCCAAGACGTTTTGACCCTGCCTAGAAAGGACCCCGAGGGCGGCAAGGTCAATCTTGTCGGCCTCACCCGCGAGCGCATGCGCGAGGTTCTGATCGAACATGGTACCCCGGAAAAACAGGCCAAGATGCGGGTCGGCCAGATTTGGCAGTGGATCTACCAGTGGGGCAAACGCGATTTCGCGGATATGACCAATCTGGCCAAAGCCTATCGCGCGGAACTGGCGGACATATTCGAAGTCCGCATCCCCGAAGTGGTGAGCAAACAGGTCTCCACCGACGGCACCCGCAAGTATCTGGTACGGATCAATGGCGGACATGAGGTCGAAGTCGTCTACATCCCCGAAGACGGCCGCGGCACGCTGTGTATTTCATCCCAGGTGGGATGCACCTTGACCTGCACCTTCTGCCATACCGGCACTCAGAAGCTGGTGCGCAACCTGACCCCGGCCGAGATTGTCGGCCAGGTGATGATGGCGCGCGACGATCTGGAGGAATGGCCGGTGCCGGGTGCGCCCAAAGACGAAACCCGCCTGCTCTCGAACATCGTGCTGATGGGCATGGGTGAGCCGCTGTACAATTTCGACAACGTGCGCGATGCGATGAAGATTGCGATGGATCCCGAGGGCATCTCATTAAGCCGCCGCAGGATTACGCTTTCGACCTCCGGCGTCGTTCCCGAGATTGCCCGCACGGCAGAGGAAATCGGCTGCCTGCTGGCGATTTCCTTCCATGCGACCACGAATGAGACCCGCGATGTGCTGGTGCCGATCAACAAGCGCTGGAACATCGACACGCTTCTGCAGGCGCTGGCGGACTACCCGAAGGTCTCGAACTCCGAGCGGATCACCTTTGAATATGTGATGCTGGACGGGGTCAACGACACTGACGAGGACGCGCACCGGCTGATCGACCACATCAAGCGCTACAATATTCCGGCCAAGATCAACCTGATCCCGTTCAACGAATGGCCCGGCAGCC
>NZ_JAXMOX010000210.1:0-7628 GCF_034669605.1 Leisingera sp. | reverse complement strand
GAATCTGAGCGCCCGCCATATCGCCTATCTGGAAGCGGGCATCAACGACTGGGGCGGAATCTCCCCCGTCACCATCGACTTCATCAACCCGCAGCACGAATGGCCGGAGATCCGGGCGCTGGCACAGTCCTGCACCGAAGCCGGATTCGCGCTGCGCGAGCGGCTGACCGTGTATCCCCGCTACCTGACTTGCGAGCAGGACTTCATCAACCCCGCCATTCTGGCCCGCGCCGCCGGCATGGCCGGACCCGGCGGGCTGGCCCGCGATCAACGCCACATCGGAGAGACAGCATGACCCTTCAGCCCCCAGCCGAGAAGTTTGCCGCCCCGCCCTCCGCCCTGCCCGCGGCCATCGCCGGAGCCTCTGCCCCGGTCCGCTCCATTCTGGAGGTGGCACTGGAAGGCGGCGAGGTGTCTGAGGCGGAAGGCGCCGAGCTGTTCCGCACCACCGGTGCCGATGCCGAGGCGGTCTATGCCACCGCGGATGAGCTGCGCCGCCGCGCCAATGGCGACCACGTATCGTTTGTGGTGAACCGCAACATCAACTTCACCAACATCTGCTACATGGGCTGCCGCTTTTGCGGCTTTGCCAAGCGCAGCGAGGACAAGGACGCCGAGTGGCTGGAGCCGGAACAGATTGTCGAGCGCGCGCAGCAGGCCTGGGACCGCGGCGCGACCGAGGTGTGCATCCAGGGCGGGCTGCACCCCAAGATGGAGGGCACCTACTACCGGGACATCGTGCGCGCCATCAAGGCAGCCCTGCCGGACATGCACATCCACGCGTTCTCGCCGTTCGAGATCTGGTATGGCGCGTCGAAGACCAAGATGTCCTATCACGACTTCCTGGCGGATCTGAAAGAGGCCGGGCTGGGGTCGATGCCCGGCACCGCGGCGGAGATCCTGGATACCGACGTGCGCCTGCAGCTGACCAAGAACAAGCTGAGCGCCGAAAAATGGGTGGAGATCATCCGCGCCGCGCATGAGGTCGGCATCCCGACCACCTCTACCATCATGTACGGCCACATCGACGGACCAGAGCATTGGGCCGCCCACATCCGCCTGCTGCGTGACATTCAGAAGGACACGGGCGGCTTCACCGAACTGGTGCCGCTGTCCTTTGTGCATACCGAATCGCCCCTGTGGGCGCAGAACCCGGACAAGGTGCGCCCCGGCCCCACCGCGCTGGAGGTCGACCTGATGCACGCGGTGGCGCGCATCATGCTGCATGGCTGGATCGACAACATCCAGGTGAGCTGGACCAAGCTGGGCGCGGCCCGCGCGCAGCAGATGCTGTCGCGCGGGGTCAACGATCTGGGGGGCACGCTGATGAACGAAAGCATTTCCCGCGCGGCCGGGTCGGACCACGGGCAGGAAATCACCGCACGCGAGCTGACGCAGATCATCCGCGCCGCGGGCCGGGTGCCGGTACGCCGCAACACGATCTATGAAATCCGCGACATCTATGATGACCACGACCCCGAGGAGCTGGCGCCGCTGGTAGACCGGCAAGGCAGCAACCCTCTGGCATTCCTAGAAATGTTCCCAGATCGCACTGCGCTGGAGACGGCGGAATGAGCGGCGCGGTGAAGCATAAGGTCACGCTGCTGGCAGGCGGCGTTGGCGGTGCCAAGATGGCCGAGGGGCTGGCGGCGCTGCCGGATGTGGCGCTGTCGGTCATCGGCAATGTGGCGGATGACGACGAATTCCACGGGCTGTGGGTGTCGCCCGACATCGACACGCTGACCTACAGCCTGGCCGGTGTGATCGACCGCAACCAGGGCTGGGGCGTGGCGGATGAAAGCCACCGGGCGCTGGACACGCTGACCAAACTGGGCGCCGGCACCTGGATGTCGCTGGGCGACCGCGACTTTGGCCTGCACATCCACCGCACCATGCGGCGGCTCAAGGGCGAACGCCCGAGCGTGATCGCCCGCGACGTGGCCCGCGCCTTCGGGGTTACGGCAGAGATCCTGCTGCCGACCGATGACCGGGTGCAGACCCGTGTGCGCACCGATGCGGGCTGGCTGAGCTTTCAGGAGTATTTCGTGCGCGAACGCTGCGCGCCGGAGGTCCGCGAGCTGGCCTTTGACGGCATCGAACAGGCCCGCCCCACGCCGGAGGCGCTGGCGGCCATTGCCGGGGCGGACCTGATCGTGATCGCGCCCTCCAACCCGCTGGTCAGCATCGCGCCGCTGCTGGAGACCCCCGGCATCCGGGATGCGGTCCGCGCGGCGTCTGCCTTCAAGGTGGCGGTCAGCCCCTTCATCGCGGGCAAGGTGGTCAAGGGACCGGCCGATAGGATGATGGCGGCGCTGGGGCAGCGGGCCGATGCGGCGGGCGTGGCGGAACGCTATGCCGGTATCGCGCAGACACTGGTGATCGACCATCAGGACGAAGGCCTGGGCGATGAAATCCGCACCTTCGGCATGGCGCCGATCTGCGCCCATATCCTGATGCGGGACAAGGCCGACAAGGCCCGGCTGGCGCGCGAGGTGGTCGAACTCGGGCTCGCCGCCACAGCGGCGGAGGCCGTGGCATGAGCGCCGCGGCCGATAACGGCAAGCGGCTGGTGGTGATCCCGATGAAGGATCCCGCCCGCGCCAAGACCCGTCTGGACCCGACGCTGAGCCCCGAGAGGCGCGCAACGCTGGCGCTGACCTTGTTCCGCGCAACCGTCACCCGCCTGAAGGAGGCGCTGGCGCTGCTACCCGGCGCCGGAGTGGAGATCGCGGTGGTGACCTCGAGCCCGAAAATCACCCGGCTGGCGCAGGCCATGGGGCTTTTGCTGATCGACGAGGGCCACCGCCGCGGCCTGTCGGAGGCGCTGGAAACAGCGGCGGATTGGGCTGCCCAGCGCGGTTACGGTGCAATCTGCGTGTTGCCCGGCGATCTGGCGGCGCCGCTTCCGGCTGAGCTGGCACGGCTGCTGGTGCATGATCTCGGCAATGGCCAGATGGTGCTGTGCCCGGCAGCGGATCTGGGCACCAACGCGCTGCTGGTGCCGCTGCCCTGCCCGTTCCGCTTTGCCTATGGCGTGAAATCGGTGGTTGCTCATCGTCAGGCGGCCGAGGCCGCAGGGCTGTGCCCGGTGATGCTGCCACTGGCCAGCCTGCGGGCTGATGTGGACACCGCCGAGGATCTGCACGACCTGCTGAGCCATCAGCCGCAGCTGCTGATGCAGGAGGGTGCCCGATGAGCCTGTCCGTATCCATCACCGCCATTCCCGGCATCCCCGACATCCAGAACGGCGACGATCTGGCTGCAATTCTGGGCGATTGCATGGAACAGGCCGGCCTGTTCCCGCAGGAGGGCGACATCCTGTGCATCGCGCAAAAGGTGTTCTCCAAGGCGGAGGGCTGCATCATCCCGCTGTCCACGGTCACCCCCTCGGAAGAGGCGATCAAATACGGCGAGGAGCTGAACAAGGATCCCCGCAAGGTCGAGATCGTACTGCGCGAAAGCACCCGCGTGGTGCGGTCCTTCCGCCGCCCCGATCAGGTCAGCGGCACGATGATCTGCGAACACCGGCTGGGCTTCATCTCGGCCAATGCGGCGGTGGATGAATCCAACTTCGGCGAGGAAGACGCCGCGATGGTGCTGCCCGCCGACCCGGACGCGAGCTGCGCGCGCATTCAGCAGGGCTTTGCCGAGCGCTTTGGCGTGCAGACCGGCGTGGTGATGACCGACACCTTCGGCCGCCCCTGGCGGCTGGGCCAGATCAACGTGGCGATCGGCCTGTCGAAGGTGCCCGCCACCATTCAGGAGCAGGGCAACCTGGACGCCTGGGGACGGCCGCTGATGGTTACGGAACCGGCGCTGGCGGATGAGATCGCCGCCGCCTCGGGGCTGGTGGTGCGCAAGAACGGAAAAACACCGGCGGTGCTGCTGCGGGGGCTGGGCTGGCAGCCAACCGACAGCCGCGGCGCCGACATAATACGAAAAAAACAGGAGGATATGTTCAGATGAAAATCGCAATCATTGGCGGCACCGGGCCGCAGGGCCAGGGTCTGGCGCTGCGCTTTGCCCGCGCCGGGATCGCCGTGGCGCTGGGGTCGCGTGATGGCGCGCGCAGTGCCGGCATCGCGGCCGACCTGATGCAGAAACTGCCCGCAGACGCCGCCCAGATCGAAGGGCTGGACAATGAGGCCGCCACCAAAGCCGCCGATGAAATGGTGGTGCTTGCGGTGCCGTTTTCAGCCCATAACGCCACGCTGGAGGCGCTGAAACCGCATCTGGCCGGCAAGATCCTGGTCGACATCGTGGTGCCGCTGAAAGAGGGCGACCCCAAAAAGGTCGAGATGCCGCCGGAAGGCTCCGCCACCGAGGCCGCGCAGGCGCTGCTGGGGGACGACATCCCGGTGATCGGCGCGCTGCACAACGTGTCCGCCGCCACGCTGAACAACCTGGACTGGCCGATCAACTGCGACATTCTGGTCTGCGGCAACAGCCTGCCTGCCCGTAAGAAGGTGATCGAACTGGTCCGCGCGCTGGAGGTCGAGGGCTACAACGCCGGCGACGCCGAGGCGGCGCGCTGCATCGAGGCAATCACCCCGATCCTGATCCGGCAGAACATTTCCAAGGCGGTGCCGTTTACCCACGCCGGTATCCGCATCTGCCCCCCCGCACATTAAAATTCCAACGAGGAGGAAAACACACATGGAATTCGGAATTTGCTTCAAGGGGTTCGTTGAACCCGACCGCGCCCGCGCATTGGTCCGCCAGGCGGAAAACGCTGGCTTCACCTACTGCTGGTTCTACGACAGCCACATCCTGTGGCGCGAAAGCTTCGTGGCGATGGCGATGTGCATGGAGCACACCACCAGCATGCGCTTCGGCCCGCTGGTGACCAACCCGAACTCGCGCGAGTGGTCGGTCGCGGCCTCGCTGTTCGGCTCGCTGGCGAAACAGTCCGGCGGCCGCTTCGACATCGGCCTCGGCCGCGGCGACAGCGCGGTGCGGGTGATGGGCAAAAAGCCGTCAACCCTGAAGCGGCTGGAAGAATTCACCCATGTGGTGAAATCGCTGATCCGCGGCGAGGAAGTACAGTACGGCGAATGCCCGGAGCCGGTGAAATTCCCCTGGGCCAACGGTTATGAGCTGCCGGTCTGGATCGGTGCCTACGGGCCCAAGGCGCTGGCTTCGGCGGGCCGGGTCGGCGATGGCGTCGTTCTGCAGATTGCGGAACCGAAGATCATCAAGTGGCTGGCAGACCAGGCCAAGAACGCCGGCACCGAGGCCGGGCTCGACATGTCGAACTACAAGGTGATGGCTGCCGCCCCCGCCCACACTGGACCGATCGACGAGGCGATCGAAAAGGTGAAATGGTTCCCCGCCATGGTCGGCAACCACGTCGCTGACATCGTCGAGAAATACGGCACCGACGGCGATCAGGTACCCACCAGCCTGACCGATTACATCAAGAACCGCAAAGGCTATGACTACTCCAAACACGGCCAGAGCGATAACCCCTATCTCGATTTCATCACCGAGGACATCATCAAGAGCTTCTGCGTACTGGGCACCCCGGACGAGCATATCGCCAAGATCCGCGACCTTGAGGCGGCCGGCACCACCCAGTTCAACATCTACCTGGACAGCGGTGACGAGGAAAAGATCATCGCCGATTACGGTGACAAGATCATCCCGGCATTCAGGGAACAGGCTGGCGCCTCATCCCCGATGCTGGCTGCGTCCTGACCTGTCTTCCTTGACGTCATAACCTGCCGGCGGACAGTCCTCTCTGTCCGCCGGCGCTTTGATACGCGCGGCTTCCCGGATTGAAGCCTCCGCCCGCGCCTGCTGGCCTTAGCCTTCGAATTATGACATGACGGCGCCAATTCATATTAGAACGAAGTGGCAATTTTCGTATGGCACGCATGTCGGCAGAAAAACCAAAAACAAAAATTCAACTGCAAAAGACAGAGCAGATCATGGCAGCCGCGCTAGAGGTCTTCTCCCGGCACGGTTCGTCAGGCGCGTCGATCAATCTGATTGCCAAGACCGCCGGGCTGACCACGCCCAACTTGCTGTATTACTTTGAAAGCAAGGATGCGATCCGCCGGGAACTTCTGGCCCGTACGCTTCAGTTGTGGATGGCGCCATTGAACATGCTCAGCCCGCGCGGCGAGCCGATTGACGAAATCTGCGAGTACATCCGGCGCAAGTTGGAGATGTCGCGGAGTTTCCCCAAGGAAAGCAAGTTCTTCGCAAATGAGGTCCTGAGTGGCCTGCCGCGATCCCGCAGCGAGATTTTCGGACCGTTGAAAGACCTGTTCAACGCCAAGGTCGTGATGCTTGAAGACTGGATGCAAGACGGGAAAATTGCGGCCGTCGACCCGCATCACCTTCTGTTTTCGATTTGGGCGACCACACAGCATTATGCCGATTTCGACGTTCAAATCGAAGAGATCGCCCCAGCGAAAGCGGAAGACCGTTACGCCGAAGCCGAAGTATTTCTGCTGGAGATGTATAGAAAGCTGCTCACAGTCTGACCTGCCAGCGCCGTTTCTTGTCCCGGCGGGCTTGCCGAAATCCGTGCCTGCGCCGAAAGGCCGGCGGGACGCAGCTGCCCCGCCCGGACAACCGGGGTGACGGCCGGACGGCAGGAGCGGGCAGACCGAAGTATTCGATGTGCTGCGAGCTCGCCTTGGCAGCCGGGCGGCGTTCGAACCGCTGGCGCGCCCGCCCCTCACTCTCGTAAAGCTCTCCCAGGTCCATCATAGGTTTGGTCATCGGGGTCTTCCTTCGGTTCAGCTTGGCTTTCACCCTCCCATTCCCGAAGCAGCCTTTCGTTATAACGGCTTAACGGAATCAATTGCTTGCCATGAAGCCAATTTGGAACCGCCGCCAAGCCGCAAAGCCAGACTTTCCCGCTTGACAGAACAAATCCGGTTTGCCTAAGTCCCGGCTATTCTGGTCCGGCTGGGAGACCACCCGGGTAAAAGGGAACACGGTGAGGTGTAGCCAACAGGCGCCGAATCCGTGACTGCCCCCGCAACTGTGAGCGGAGAGCAATGCTGCGAAATGCCACTGCCCCGAGGGGCGGGAAGGCGCGGCAAAGCCTCGACCCGCGAGTCAGGAGACCTGCCAGGATGATCACCCTATCCCGGTGCGGGGCGCGCCGTAGATAACGGATTTCCGTAGTGGTGGCAGTTTTCACCGTCTGCGGAGGCAAGGCCTTTCAAAGACCCGACCCGAATACACTGCCCGCTTGGGCAGTCACTTGGCCTGCGCTTGTTGCGCGGGCCGGGAGGAATGGAATATGCGCAAGGCAAGCTTGTCCCTGGCCGCGGCCCTGGCCGCCACCCCCGCAATCGCAACCGCCCAGGATTCGGATGTCACCGATCTGGGCGAAATCATCGTCTCCGGCGGCTTTACTCCGGTCGAGGCCCAGAAATACGGCCGCTCTGCCTCGGTGCTGACCAGCGAGGAGATCGAAGACCGCGGCATCACCACCGTTCAGGACGCGCTGCGCTCGGTTCCCGGCCTGATGGTGAGCGGCTCCGGCGACAGCTTCACCCAGGTCCGCATCCGCGGCGCCGAAGCCAACCACACGCTGATCCTGATTGACGGCGTCGAGGCTTCCGGCGGCGACAGCGAATACATCCTCTCCGGGCTGGACACCGCCA
>NZ_JAXMOX010000209.1:0-7666 GCF_034669605.1 Leisingera sp. | reverse complement strand
ATTGCCTTCATCATCCTGCAGCCCGCGCGTAAGGCGCGGCTCCCGCCCGCCCGGCCTGCATTAGAATGCCGGTCTGCCGGTTGGGCCCGGCGCCGGACCTTCGGGCCCGGCGCGCATCCTGCCAAGGCAGGATGCCAGGCCCAAGCCTGCCAAGGGGGGGGAGGCTGGCGCCAGCCGGCGCAGCTGCGGGCGCGGCAGAACCGGCGTTACCTGTTGCTTCAATCCGCCGCGCTGACGGGCTGCCAGGAAAAGCCCCCTAGCGCGACAGCTCCTTCATGCCGCGTTCCAGCCCGTCCAGCGTCATCGGCACCATGCGGTTCTCGAAGATCTCGCGGATCATGCCGATCGAATGGGTATAGTCCCAGTATTTCTCCGGCACCGGATTGATCCACAGGTTCGACGCCCAGGCCTCGCGCGCGCGCTGCAGCCAGACCTGGCCGGCTTCCTCGTTCCAGTGCTCATTAGCACCGCCGGGATAAGCGATCTCGTAAGGCGACATCGAGGCATCGCCGACAAAGATGCATTTATAGTCCGGCCCGTAGGTGCGCAGCACCTCATCGGTCGGGGTCTTCTCGCCCCAGCGCCGCCGGTTGTCGCGCCAGACGCCTTCGTACAGGCAATTGTGGAAGTAGTAGTACTCCAGGTGCTTGAACTCGGTCCGCGCGGCCGAGAACAGCTCCTCCACCACCTGGATATGGGGATCAATCGAGCCGCCCACGTCCAGGAACAGGAGTACCTTCACCGCATTGTGCCGCTCGGGCCGGGTTTTCACGTCCAGATAGCCATGCTCGGCGGTGGAGCGGATGGTGCGGTCCAGATCCAGCTCCTCATGCGCACCCTGGCGGACCCAGCGGCGCAGCCTTTTCAGGGCGACCTTGATGTTGCGGGTGCCCAGCTCGACGTCGCCGTCGAGGTTCTTGAACTCGCGCTTGTCCCAGACCTTGACCGCGCGCTGGTGGCGGCTTTCTTTCTGGCCGATGCGCACGCCTTCGGGGTTGTAGCCATAGGCGCCAAAGGGCGACGTGCCCGCAGTGCCGATCCACTTGCTGCCGCCCTGATGGCGGCCCTGTTGCTCCTTCAGCCGCTCCTGCAGCGCTTCCATCAGCTTCTCGAAGCCGCCAAGCGCCTCGATCTCGGCTTTCTCCTCGGCGCTCAGATGTTTTTCAGCCATCTTGCGCAGCCAGTCTTCGGGGATATCGACGGCGTCCATCACCGCCTCGGCCGGGATTGCCTCCAACCCTTTGAAGGTGGCGGCAAAGGCGCGGTCGAACTTGTCGATGTTGCGCTCGTCCTTCACCATCGCCGCGCGGGCGAGGAAATAGAACGCCTCGATATCATAGGTCGCCAGCCCCGCCTTCATCCCTTCCAGGAAAGTCAGATATTCGCGCAAAGACACCGGAATGGCCGCCTTGCGCAGGTTTTCAAAGAAGGGCTGGAACATCGCGGAGCCTTTGCTGAGCCGTTACGCCAGCACCCGGTGGGTCAGGATGGTTGCCAGCAGGCCAAGCATACCAAATACGATGGCATAGACAGCCCCGTATTGCAGCATGTCCAGGGTATTGCCGCCACGTTTGCGGGCCTTTGTTGCGCCAATTGCGGCGCCCAGCACCAAGCCGGCGATTACGATCATGGTCTTTTCCGTCTCTTGTCTCGTGTTGCAGGATCAGGATCCGGAAGGGCGCAGCGCGGCAATCTCTTCCAGCCGGGCCTCGACCACCCAATCCGGGCCAAACCCGTAACGCGCCCAACCCAGGCTGTCCAGCCTGACCCGCCGCGCCTCCACCACGCGGCCCTGCAGATCCAGCGCTTCGGCCTGCAGCATCAGCAGCGTCGACAGCAGGGCGGCGCTTTCATGCTGTGCCGCAGCGGCCGCAGCGGGTGCCAGGCCGGCCAGCGCAGCCCCGCCGTTGCCCGCGGCAATCTCATAGGCCGCCAGCTGCACTGCCAGCTTGGCCTGGTGCATCCCGGTACCGGGCTGCCCCTGCAGATAGGTCCGGGCGGTCAGGAAATGCTGCAGCGCCAGCTCAGGCTCGCGGACATGCAGCATCCGGCCCAAGGTGTAATGGCTCAGGGCCCGCCGGTGGTCCTGCCAGCCCAGATCGCGGGCAATCGCGGCGGCGGTGTTGGCGGCGCGCAGCCGGTCCCGCAGCGAGGATTGCGGCCCCAAGGCCTGCTCATAGGCTGCGACCCAGGCGCGCGGGGTTTCCGGCAGCGGCTGTGCCGCGGTGCTGGCGCCGCGCGGGTTCAGCCGGGCCAGCACCGCGGACAGCCGCGCGGCGACCTCGGCCCGGCTCATGCCGGTGCGCAGTTCGGGCGCATAGCTGGCGCGCAGGATCAGCATGTCAAAGCCGGTCAGCACCGCGTGGATATTGTCATCGTTGAAGATCGAATCCGGCAGCCGGTACAGATCGTTCAGCGGCCCGATCGCCTGGGCCAGTTCCTCGTGCAGGCAGTCGCGGACTTCCTGCGGGCTGACGTCATTGGGGATGAACACCGCCAGTTTTTCGCGGCTGCGCAGCAGCGACCAATTGGTGCGAGGGCTGCGCCGGTTGCGGCGGTATTCACTCAGCGATGCAACGTTGGGCACCACAAAACAGGCGGCCTTGGGCAGGGCCCGCCGGATTTCGGCGCGGGAAACCGATTGGATGGTGATATTGGCCGTGCCGCCGGACACCCGCTGCACCGGGATGCCGGCCTCGGTCCGCAGCCGGGCCAGCAACGCGGTCAGATCGCGGTTGAAACCCGGCGCGGGCGTGCCGGTCACCTGCAGGGTGATCGGGGTCTCGAACCGGGTGAACTGGGGCAGGGTGCTGCCGCCTTCCAGCCGGAAATGCAGATCCAGAAAATCCCGCGCGATATCAGCATTGGAGCGCTGCGGAGGCTGCGGCCGGCGGGCGGTGAAGACCTTGACCGGCGGCAGCACAACCGGCGCAGCTGCGGCGCGGGTCGGCGCTGTGACCTGCCTCTCGGGGGCGGCGCAGGCGGCCAGCGCAGCCACTGCAAGCCCGGCCGCCGCACCCCGCAGCACGCGCAGGCCGGCAGGCCTGCGGTCGGACCGCCGAACAGGGCGGCGGACAAAGATCTGTGAAGCCGGGGCTGCGTCTGCGGGCACTCGGGGCGTCTCCTGTCAGCCCGGGCTGCGCAGCCCGGTTCTGTGTCCTCTGATAAGGGAATGCGGCAGCAATTTGAAGCGAAACAGGCAGCCGCCAGGCCAGGCGCCTGCCTGTCCCGGCCGCAAGGCAGATCAGCGGCGTCCGCGCGCCATGAAGGCCAGCCGTTCGAACAGATGCACGTCCTGTTCGTTCTTCAGCAGCGCCCCATGCAGTTTGGGCAGCGCATCGGCGCCGTCACGGGCGATGTCCTCCGGCGACAGATCCTCGGCCAGCAGCAGCTTCAGCCAGTCGATCACCTCGGAGGTCGACGGCTTCTTTTTCAAGCCTTGGGTCTCGCGGATCTCGTAAAACTGGGTCAGCGCGGCGGTCAGCAGGCTGTCCTTGATGCCGGGATGATGCACCTCGACGATTTTCTTCATCGTCTGCGCATCCGGGAAGCGGATGTAGTGAAAGAAGCAGCGCCGCAAAAAGGCGTCCGGCAGCTCTTTTTCATTGTTCGAGGTGATGATCATGATCGGGCGGTGCCTGGCCTTGACCATCTCGCCGGTCTCGTAGACGTGGAACTCCATCTTGTCGAGCTCCTGCAGCAGGTCATTGGGGAACTCGATATCGGCCTTGTCGATCTCGTCGATCAGCAGCACGACCTTTTCGCCGGCTTCAAAGGCCTCCCACAGCTTTCCCTTCTTGATGTAGTTCTTCACATCATTGACGCGCGCATCGCCCAGCTGGCTGTCGCGCAACCGGCTGACGGCGTCATATTCATACAGTCCCTGCTGGGCGCGGGTGGTGGATTTCACGTTCCATTCGATCATCCGCAGCCCCAGGGCTCCGGCCACCTGCTTGGCCAGCTCGGTTTTGCCGGTGCCCGGCTCGCCCTTGACCAGCAGCGGCCGTTCCAGCGTCACCGCCGCATTGACCGCAACTTTCAAATCATCCGTTGCGACATATTCTTTAGTGCCCTGAAATTGCATATCTTTCCTGTTCCAGTCCTGATCGGTGCCGCGGCGCCAAGTTCTTATCATGCTTTTAACCAAACGGCGCCACTATTGTGTAGTGACATTCCCTTCTGATGGGGATAAACGCTGCGGCAGAGGGGGAGCCAAAATGTTCAGGTGCAAATTATGACCAGCATTATGGGCCAGACCGAAGGAGCCGAAATGAAGCAAGAGGTGTTTCTGCCGGACGACTACCGACCGGCTGAAGATGAGCCGTTCATGAACGACCGGCAGCTTGAGTATTTCCGACGCAAGCTATTGGAATGGAAGCAAGATCTGCTGTCAGACAGCCGCGATACCATCGAAGGGCTGCAGGACAACACCCGCAACATCCCGGATGTTGCCGACCGTGCCAGCGAAGAGACCGACCGCGCGCTGGAACTGCGCACCCGCGACCGCCAGCGCAAGCTGGTCGCCAAGATCGACTCGGCCCTGCGCCGCATCGGCGAAGGTGAATACGGCTACTGCGAAGTGACCGGCGATCCGATCTCGCTGAAACGTCTGGACGCGCGTCCGATCGCCACCATGAGCCTGGAAGCGCAGGAGCGCCATGAGCGCCGCGAAAAGGTCCACCGCGACGACTGACGGGCGGCTGATACGGGCAAACTGACAATTAGATGGCGCCGGGGTCTTTTGCTCCGGCGTTTTTTGTTTCATTGGGGGCGGGCGGAGAATCTGCAGGAGCCCATGGAACTCAAAGGTCTGAAAATAACCGTCATCGGCGCCGGGATCGGCGGCTTGACCGCAGCGCTGGCGCTGCGCCGCTTTGGCGCCTCGGTGACTGTGCTGGAGCAGGCCGAGGCGATTTCCGAAGCGGGCGCAGGCCTGCAGATCACCCCCAACGGCGTCGCTGTGCTGAAGGCGCTGGGGCTGGCCGATGACCTTGCCTGGTGTTCGCAGCGGGCCCGCGCCGTGGTGCTGCGCGGCCACCGCCGCGGCGGCCAGGTGTTGCGGCTGGATCTTGATGAACATGCCGCGGGCCTGCGCTATTACTTGGTGCACCGCTCCGACCTGGTCGGCATCCTGGCCGGCGCCGCCCGCCGCGAAGGCGTGCAGGTGCGGCTGCTGCAAAGGGCCGAACGGGTCGTGCCCGGCCCGCAGCCGGTCGTGCGCCTCTGCAACGGCGCCCAATGCGGCGGCGATCTGGTGGTGGGCGCCGATGGGTTGCATTCAAAAACCCGGGTGGCGCTGAACGGCGAGCGCCCGCCCGTCTTCACCGGCCAGGTCGCCTGGCGCGCCACCGTGCCCAACCATCTGAACCTGCCCGCAGAGGCGCAGGTGTTCATGGGGCCGGGGCGGCATCTGGTGGCGTATCCCTTGCGCGACGGCAGCCTGATGAACCTGGTCGCGGTGCAGGAGCGCCGCGCCTGGGCCGAAGAGGGCTGGAACGTCAAGGACGATCCCGCCAACCTGCGCGCCGCCTTCTCCCGCTTCGGCGGCACCGCCGCGGCGCTGCTGGAGGCGGTGGAGGAGGTGCTGCTGTGGGGGCTGTTCCGGCATCCGGTGGCGGCCGGCTGGCACGGCGAAAACACCGCGATTTTGGGGGATGCCGCGCATCCGACGCTGCCGTTCATGGCCCAGGGTGCCAATCTGGCGCTGGAGGATGCCTGGGTGCTGGCCCGGTCCCTGCGGGAGGCGCCGGATGTCGCGCGCGGCCTGGCACGCTATCAATCCCGGCGCCGGGAGCGGGCGGAAAACGTGGTGCAGGCCGCCAGTAAGAACGCCTGGAAATACCACCTGCGCGCCCCGCTCAGCTGGCCTGCGCATCAGGTGCTGAGGCTGGGCGGCCGCTTTGCGCCGGACAAGATGGTCAGCCAGTTCGACTGGATCTACCGCCACGACGTCACCGCCTGAGACAGCGCAGGCGGCGGGCTCCCGCCCCGTCCCGGGGCATCGGCGATGACCCGGGCCAGGTTGGGCCGGGCGCCGCGCGGAGGCGCGGCGCGGGCGGCGCTGGGTGTCAGATGTCCAGATCCACCCAGACCGGCACGTGGTCCGAGGGTTTTTCGCGTCCGCGCACATCCTTGTCGATCTGGCAGTCGCGCAAGAGATCGGCGGCCTGCGGCGTCAGCAGGAAATGGTCGATGCGGATGCCGTCATCGCGGTTCCACGCACCGGCCTGGTAATCCCAGAAGGAATAATGCCCCGGTCCCTGGTGCCGGGCCCGGAACGCCTCGGTGAAGCCGAGGTTCACAATCCGCTGAAACGCGGCGCGGCTTTCCGGGCGGAACAGCGCGTCCTCCAGCCAGGCTTCGGGCCGTTTGGCGTCTTCGGCCTGCGGTATGATGTTGTAGTCGCCCGCCATCAGCGCGGGCATCTCGCTGTCCAGCAGCTGTTGCGCCCGCGCCTTCAGCCGCTCCATCCAGGCCAGCTTATAGGCATATTTACCGCCCGCCGCCGGGCTGCCGTCCGGCTCCAGCTCAACCGGGTTGCCGTTGGGCAGATAAAGGCCGCAGATGCGGATCGCCTGCTTGCCGACCACCGTCGCCTCGATCCAGCGCGCCTGTTCGTCGCTGTCATCGCCGGGCAACCCGCGGCGCACATCCTCCAGCGGCAGCTTTGACAGGATCGCCACGCCGTTGAAGCTTTTCTGGCCGTGGGTTTCGACATTGTAGCCGCGCTCTTCGAGCATTTCGCGCGGAAACGCCTCATCGACCGATTTGATCTCCTGCAGCAGCGCCACGTCGGGCTGGGCCTCGTCCAGCCAGTCCGGCAGCGCCTGGGCCCGGGCCTTGATGCCATTGATATTGAATGTGGCGATTTTCATGGCTTGCCTCCGGCGCAGATTGCTTTATTCGAGGCTGATCTATCGCTGAATCAGCACCCCGGGGCAAGCCCGAAGCGGAATTCGCGAATCACTGGCGGTGCGGCGAATCACCTCTGTTTTGCACAGGTGAAAAGTACCCCTCAGGTTGAGTTTCTTTATCTTGCAGTAATATGCGTGTGAATAACGCGGTGCATAAGCTGTGGATGAGTTGAAATAATTGAAATTACGCAAAAAATAGCGGGTTGAAGTTAATGTGATCCGCGCTAGAAAATACAATGTGAAATTGCATTTTCTGTTTGCGCTGCACGAGGGCCGTGTCAGCGTGGAGGAGCCTTTTGTCCTTAACAAATGAGGTTCCAAATGACTGCTCAGCACAAAATCCAGCCCCTCCACGCTAACCGCCCGGCCGCAGGCTGCAGCCTGTTCGAGGGCGATGCGGCGGGGATGTTCTCCTCTGGATCGGCGCCGGAATGCACCGCCGGTCTGAGCGCGGGAGAGGGCGTGTCGCTGTTTTCTTCCGGCTCCATGCCGCAGACAGCCGAAAGCTGGGCAGGCGGCGAAACCGGTTTGTTCTCCAGCGGCTCGGCGCCGTCGGCACGCGGCGAAACCGCAGCCGGCGACCTGGTGGAGATGTTCTCCTCCGGCTCGGCCCCCGCAGCGCAGTCCGACAGCCGCACAGGCGATCTGGTGCAGATGTTTTCCTCCGGTTCAGCGCCCGCTGAACACGCTGAGGCTGCGTCCGGCGATCTGACAGAGATGTTCTCTTCCGGCTCGGCCCCGGCCGCAACGGC
>NZ_JAXMOX010000208.1:0-7727 GCF_034669605.1 Leisingera sp. | reverse complement strand
CTGGCGGAATGCGGTTTTCTCAAAAAGGTCAGCACTATTGACCAAATGTTTCGCGCGCGAAACATTTGGTCCGGACCGGACCTATTTCCGGAAGGGCTGTGTGCGGCGGGCTGAGGGGAGGGCAGGGGGGCGGCGGCACATCAGCAGGCCCGCCTCAGCCTTGCGGCTGAAGCGGGCCCGCGGAGGGGCTGCGGTCCTCCCCCCGGGGCCGCCGCCTGCCGTCCTTGCGGCGCGGCCTCAGCCGCTGCCTTCCTTCAAGGCCTGCGACATGCTGGAGAGCACCGGGCTGATCAGGTAATCGGCCAGCGTCTGGCGGCCGGTTTCGATCATCGCCTGGGCGGGCATGCCGGGCAGCGCCTTCACATTGGGCAGGGCTGCCAGATCCGCGTCCTGGATGCGGATATGCACCGGGTAATAGGATTCGCCGGTGGCCAGGTCGGTGCTGCTGCCTGCCGCCACCATCACCACCTCGCCGCGCACCGGCGGCGTGCTGCGGAAGCTGTAGGCGGTCAATTGCACCCGCGCCTGGCTGCCCATCGAGACCTCGTCGATATCGGCGATCGCAACCCGTGTTTCCACCAAGAGGCCGGCATCCTCGGGCATCAGCTCCAGGATGGTCTGGCCGGGATCGACCACCTGGCCCAGGGTGTTGATGGAGAGCCCCACCACCCGGCCATCGCGCGGCGCGCGGATGACCTGGCGCTCGGCCACGTCCCAGGCGGCGTCGAGGCGCTGGCGCAGGTCCAGCAGCTGCTCCTGCACGTCCTGGCTTTGCGCCGCCAGCCGCGCCGCCCGGTCGCGCCCGGCCTGCAGCCGCCGCTCTTCGGTTTCGCCGATCCGCTCCAGCACATTGCCGCGGTCGCTTTCCAGCGCCCCGAGGGTGCCCAAGAGGCCGCTTTGCTGCATCTGCCGCTGGCTGATGCGGGTTTTCGGCACCAGGCCCTTTTCAAGCAGCCCGGTCAGGTCGGCCAGTTCCTCCTGCACCAGCGCCAGCTGCTCCTCGGTGGCGCGGATGCGGGCATCGCGGCCCTCCAGCTGATCCTCCAGCTGGCTGACGCGGCCTTCGATGATGTCCATCTGGCCCTGATACAGCGCCCGGTTGGAGGTGAGCAGATCCTGCTGCAGCGCTACCAGCTGCGCCAGCTCGGGCGCCTGGGCGGTGAGCCGGGCCAGCTCCGGCCCCGGCTGCAGCACGTCGCTGTCCTTGCGTTCCGCCTGCAGCCGCGCCTGCTGCGCCAGGAGGCTGGCCAGCTGGCCGTTCAGGATCGCCAGCTGCGCCTGGATGCGGCGGCCGTCGAGCCGGGCCACCACCTGGCCCTTGGCCACCCGGGCGCCCTCGGCCACATTCAGCTCGCGCAGGATGCCGCCCTCCAGATGCTGCACCGCCAGCCGGTCGCCGGCCACGTTGAAGGCGCCGGAGGCCACCACCGCGCTGGTCAGCTCCGCCTTGGCGGCCCAGAACACCAGCCCGCCGAACAGGCCGAAGCCGCAGACCGCCATCCACAGCACCAGCCGCCGCACCCGGGTCGGCGGGCGCTGCGGCAGCGGCACATCCTGGCTGCCGCCGGCCGGCATCAGGTCGCGGAACCCGCTGCTGGCGGCGGCCCTGCCGGGCTGCGGTGCCGGGCTGCGGTCCTCATGTTCCACCAGGCTCATGCGCTTGCTCCTTCACTTTGCGGGCCGGCTGCCCCCTTGTCCGGGCTGTCCTCCGCGTTGCGGTGGCGGAAGGGGGCGATCTTGGGGTCGTCCTGGGACCGGGCGGCCTGGGTCCGGGCCTGCGCCGCCTCGATCACCTGGCGGGCCTCGCCGAAGCGGACGATCCGGCCGTCCTGCAACAGGGCGGCATGGCTGACCCGGCGCAACAGGCTGAGCCTATGGGTCACCGCCACCACCGCGGCGCCGCGGGCGCAGGCTTCCTCGATGGCGCGGGCCAGGGCCTCTTCGCCCTCGGGGTCGAGATTGGCGTTGGGCTCATCCAGGATGATCAGCTTGCGGGTGCCGAAAAAGGCGCGCGCCAGGCCGATGCGCTGGCGCTGGCCGGCCGACAGGAACTCGCCGCGCGGGCCGACCGGGGCGTTGTAGCCGCCGGGCAGGGACAGGATCATTTCATGCACCTGCGCCAGCTTGGCCGCGGCCACCACATCCGAGGGCCGGGCCTCGGGGTCGAGGAGGGCGATGTTTTCCGCCACCGTGCCCTGGAACAGCTCGACCCGCTGCGGCAGGAAGCCGATGTGCTGGCCGATCTGCGCCGGGTCCCAGTCGGTGAGGGCGGCATCGTCGATGCGGATATGGCCGCGCGCCAGGGGCTGCAAGCCTGCCAGCGCATGGGCCAATGTGGTCTTGCCGGCGCCGGAGGGGCCGATCAGCCCCAGCGACTGGCCGGGCTTCAGCGCCAGGGTGATGTCCAGGAGCAGCGGATCGGGCCGCCCCGGCAGCACCACGGTGGCGTTTTCCACCGACAGCCGGCCTTCGGGTTCGGGCAGGGTCAGCCGCTCGGGCGCGGCGCCCAGATGGGCGAGGAACATGTTCAGCCGCGCCTGCGCGCTGCGCGCCTTCAGAAAGCCGCGCCAGCCGGCGATCGACTGTTCCACCGGCGCCGCGGCGCGGCCCAGTAGGATCGAGGAGGCAATCATCAGCCCCGGTGTCAGCTGGTTGTTGATCACCAGCACCACGCCGACGCCCAGCACCGCGATCTGCAGCCCCATCCGCACCGCCTTGGCCAGCGAGGTCATCAGCGCCATCCGGTCGGTGGCCAAAGTGTTGAACACCAGCGCCGAAAACGCCTTGAGCTGCCAGCGCTTGATCAGCGGCGCGGTCTTGCCCATGGCATGGATCAGGCCGGCATTGGCCATCATCTCGGCCACCGCGGCATTGGTTTCAGAGGCCTGTTTGCCGGCCTCCTCCAAGGGTTTGCGGGCCATGATCTCGCTGAGCAGGCCCAGGGTGAACAGCAGCGCGATGCCGGTCAGCGCCACCAGCCCCAGCACCGGGCTGAACAGGAAGATCAGCGCCAGGAAGATCACCGACCAGGGCGCGTCCAGCAGCGCCAGGAACACCGGGCTGGTGACAAAGCCGCGCAGCTCCTGAATGTCGCGGACCGGTTCGGCCTGACGCAGCGCAGGCGGCATCCGGCCGCTGATCATGCCGTCCAGCACCAGCGGGCTGAGCCGCGCCTCAAGCCGGGAGCCAAGCCGCGCCACCAGGCGCTGGCGGATCATGTCGAACAGAAAAAAGAACACCAGCGCGAGGCCCGCGCCGGTGGTCAGAGCAATCAAGGTTGGAATGCTGCCCGAGGCCATGACCCGGGCAAACAGTTGCAGCATATAAAGCGGCGCTGTCAGGACAAGGAGGTTTACAAAAATGCTTGCCGTGAAGATGGCGGCAAGCACGCCCCGCTGACCATCAAAAACCCGTCTTATCTTCATTGTCGTAGCCCCCCGGCTGCACGAATTGAAGCTATAAAATCTGGAGACCAGCGCCCTGGTCCAAGGATGCAATCCTTGGCCGGGGACCAAATCGCTGTCCTGAACCAGGGCTGGACGGGCCCGGGGTTGCCCCCGGGCCCGCCGTTCCTAAGGCTCAGACGGCTGTGGGACCCCAGATGTTGTCGTAGCTGTCGTCAAAGCCGGTGTCAGAGGCCAGCACCCGGATCGCTTCATAGGAGCCCGCATCGCCGGTGGTCACCGCGTTGATGCCGACGCCGCCGATCGGGATGGCGTCCTGTCCCAGCGAGGTGAACGGCGCCTCGTTGCCGGTCAGGCCGAGGATGTTCACCGTGGCGCCGCCAGCGCTGATGCTGGTGTCGGTACCGTTGTCGGTGACGGTGGCGCCGCCGCCGTCGAGGGCGCCGAAGGCATCCTGCGCCGAGGTGCCGAGGCCGCCGTCGACATTGGTGACACGGAACAGCAGCACATCGTGGTCCTGGTCGATGTCGAAGTCGGTGATGGTGTCATTGCCATCATTGGACGAGAAGGTGGCGCCATCCCATTTCAGGTCGATGATGAAGACATCCTTGCCGTCGCCGCCGGTCAGATTATCCCGGCCAGCGCCGCCTTTCAGGAAATCATTGTAGTCGCCGGCACCGCCATGCAGCGTGTCGTTGCCGAAGCCGCCGTCGAGGAAGTCGCCGCCGGTGCCGCCATTCAGGTAGTCGTTGCCGTTCTCGCCATAGAGGCAGTCACGGTCGCTGCCGCCTTTCAGGACGTCATTGCCGTCGCCGCCCTGCAGCACATCCTTGCCGGAGCCGCCGACGACTTTGTCGTTGCCGTCATTGCCGTCCAGGAAGTCGTCACCGCTGTTGCCTTTGACGGTGTCCCTGCCGTCGCCGCCATGGGCCACATCATTGCCGTCGCCGCCGCAGACCTTGTCGTTGCCGTCATTGCCATAGAGGAAGTCGTCGCCGGCATCGCCTTTGACGACGTCGTCGCCGTCGCCGCCCCAGGCTTTGTCGGAATCGTCGCCGCCGCGGATGGTGTCATTGCCGGCATCGCCATAAAGCCGGTCATGACCTTCGTCGCCGTGGAGGCAATCGTCGCCGTCATTGCCGTGCAGCAGGTCGCCGCCCTTACGGCCCTTGAGGATATCGTCGCCGTCGCCGCCATAGCCGTAGTCGGCACCGCGGCCGCCGATGATGACGTCATTGCCGCCTTCGCCGAACATGGTGTCGTCGCCGGAGCCGCCGCGGATGCGGTCATTGCCGTCTTCACCTTCGTCTTCCGGGGTGTAGCAATCCGGGCAATCGACTTCTTTCAGCCCGTCGACTTCATGGCCCTGCAAGGCCTCGGTCGGCACTTCGTCCTCGTCGCAGCAGTCCCAGTCGATCCGGTAGCCATTGACATCGGCGCCGAGGTTGGTGCCGCTGTCGCCGAAGATCAGGTCGCCCTGGGCGCCGCCTTCCAGCACGTCGTTGTTGGAGCCGCCGCGCATGGTGTCATGGCCGGCGCCGCCGTTGACGTCATCGCGGCCTGCGCCGCCATCCATCAGGTCGTTGCCGCGGCCGCCCTGCATCAGGTCGTCGTCGTCTTCACCGAACATGGTGTCGTCGCCGCCCTGGCCGTCCATGGTGTCGTTGCCAGTGCCGCCCAGCATGCAGTCGTCGCCATCGACCTGCTCGTCCTTGTTGCCGGTGCCGTTGTCGGCGCCGAAATCAAGATCGTCGTTCTGCGACTGGCGTTCGTCGCCGAACATCTCGTCATCGCCGGAGCCGCCGATCACCAGGTCGTCGCCGAGGCCGCCTGCCATGCGGTCGTGGCCGCCCTGGCCGTTCATCCGGTCATCGCCGTCGCGGCCGTACATGGTGTCATGGCCGTCATATTTGGTTTCGCCGGACTGGCCCATGTCGCCCCACATCCAGTCGTCGCCGCCTTCGCCGTCCATGCAGTCGTCGCCGAGCTCGCCATAGAGGTAGTCGCCGCGGTCGCCGTCGGCATAGCTGTAGTTGCCGTCGGCATCGTCGCCGAAGATGTGGTCGTCGCCCTTGCCGCCGAAGACGCTGTCGCTTTCCTCGCCGCCCAGCAGGGTGTCATTGCCGGTTTCGCCGTCGATGTAATCGCAGCCCTCTTCACCGTCGATCCAGTCGTCGCCGTCATCGATGTATTTCTTGCCGTAGATGGGCACCTGGTATTCTTCCCAGGTGTCCGGGTTGACCCGGGTTTCATAGCCGGTGATCACGGTTTCATAATGGCCCTTGCCGTCGGCATCGCCGCCGAACAGGGTGTCATTGCCGGTGCCGCCTTCGATCGCGTCGTCGCCGTCCTGGCCTTCGACATAATCCTGGCCCTTCTCGCCGTCGATGCGGTTGTTGCGCTCGTTGCCGTAGACCGCGTCATCGCCAGCCCCGGCGCGGGCATTGTCGCCGGCGTCGTGGTCGTTCAGGTTGATCACATTGCCGTCGGTGCCGCCGATTTCGGTGGTGCCGTCATTGTAATCCGGGTCGGTTTTCCTGTCGCTGAACCGGATGTCGCAGTCCGGATTGCAGACTTCCCAGTCTGGCGTTCTGTCTTCGATACCCATGGTAAACGTCCTCCTCATTAACTGTCCGGGGCAGGGCAGCAGCTGCTGCCCGGGTCTTGCCCCCGCCGGTGCCGCGGCCGCGCAAGGCGGTTCGGCAAAAAGGCGAAACTATGCCTTCTGGATGTATTGCAGCGCAAAGGCCGGGTCTGCGATGCCCCCAAATGGGGACAAAATCAGCTGTTTAGAGCCATCCTTCCATTATCTGCGCCGCCGCTGCCGCAGCCGTCTGCAGCGGCAGGTGCCACCAGGCGCCGGCCGCCAGGGCCGCCGCGGCCAGAAGCGCTGCCGCCAGTCCCAGCCGCCAGCGGCGGCGCGGCGGCGGCGCGGCCTGCGCCAAAGCCTCGGCCAGCGCCGATTTCAGCACCGGCTCAAACTCGATCCTGAGCGCCCCCTCCATCCGGTTCACCGCATCCTCGAGCTGGTCGATGCGGGCACTCAGGGCGGCGCGGTCGGCGGCGGCCTTCTGCGCCGCCTGGGCGCCCAGCCCCTCGTTCAGAGTGGTGAACATCTCGGCGATGCGCTTGTGCAGCGCCACCAGATCCGCCTGTGCCGCCAGCGGCGTGCCATCGGGCCCGCCCTGGCGCAGGGCGGCGGCGATCTGCGCCAGCACCGCCGCGCTCAGCCGCGGCGGCTGGGCCGGTTTGTCTGCTGGGCCGGGGCTGGCCGCCCTGGCCTGCTGAGGCGCCTCTTGGGCGGTCCGGGTTTCCGGGGCGGGGCCGGCGGTTTTCTGCTGCGCCGGGGCCTGTTGTTCCGGGGCCTGTTCCGGTTTGGCCTGTTCCGCCGCGGGCCGGTCCTGTGCAGAGGGGCCCTGCGCGGCCGCTGCGGGGCGCGGGCTGCCGGCCGGGGCGGGCGGGCCCTGCACGGGCGCGTCAAGCGTCAGCTTGTTCATGACGCTCTCCCCAATGAGGCCTGCCAGGTCAGCCGCTGCGCCATCTCGGCGCGGCCCCCCGACTGCAGCTTGGCCAGCACCCGCTTGGCATAGGTGTTGAAGGTCTGCTCCTTAAGGCCCGCGATATGCGCTGCCTCGCGGTTGGAGAGCCCCAGCTGGATCAGCGCCGCCACCCGCGCCTCCGACGGCGACAGCCCCATTTTCTGGGCCAGCATCTCGATCCGGGTGCGGTCGGGCTGGCGCGGCAGGATCGCCACCACCAGCGGCATGTCGGCGCCGGCGCAGCGGTAGCGGGTCAGCGACACCGGCAGCCGCATGCCGCTGCGGCGGTCCTCCAGGAACAGGATCAGCTCGCGCGGCTGCTGGCCGGAGCCGCCGCGGCGCGAGCGGGCGCATTCGGCCACCGCCGCATAAAACCCCGCGGTCTCGCCCGGGCTGGCGCAGCTGAGGCGGCCGGTGCCGTCGCTGAGCAGATCGCCGCCGTCCAGCATGTCGCGCCCCGCTTCATTGCAATGCAGCAGCCTGCCCTCGGTATCCAGCACCAGCACCGCACTGTCGGTCTTTTTGGAAATCGTCCACAACAGCGCGCTGGTCACCGCCGCCTGGGTCTCGCCGGCCAGTTCGCGCAAGGCATCCTCGCGCAGCACCGGCCAGATCGCCTGCAGGATGTCGCCGCAATGGGCGTCATGCGGGCCGTCTTCCAGTTTCAGCGCAATCAGATCCTCGCTGCCGTCCTCGAAACTGCAGGAAAACAGGGTCCAGCCGCGGCCCGCGGCCAGATCGGCGGCCAGATCTGCGGCCGGCCCGGCATCCGGCAGCCGGGCCG
>NZ_JAXMOX010000207.1:0-7765 GCF_034669605.1 Leisingera sp. | reverse complement strand
AGGACAAGCGTGCGGTCGTATTGAACAGATTTCGGCGTATTGAGTGAGTACGACATGACCAGTTCTCCTATCATTGGCATGGCGCAGCCTATCCGCTCTGCGCCACTAATCATGGGATCTGTTTGCGTGGTGATCTGCCACTGGCCCTGATGATTTCCGCAAGCGAGGTTCCAATCGGCTTCACGGCCTAAAGAGGCCATCGTCATTCCCGGAGTGTCCTTGCTTTTGGTTGACTTTGTTCCGCGTCATCACATCATGCGTCTTGCATTTCTGGCAGGTTTCCCGATCAGGTGACCGGCTGCCGGTAATTCTCCTGTCTCGTCAGCATTGCCCAGATCACGCGCGCCGTTTTGTTTGCCATGGCAACTGTTGCAAGCCGGACCGGATTTCCAGCGAGCATCCTTGCGGTCCAGATATCGACTTTCTCGGGATGGAGTTTTGCCATCAATGCGCGCGATGTCATGCCAACGACAAGGAGTTTTCTGAGGTAGTGATCTCCCTTCTTGGTAATCCGCCCAAGCCTCTCTTTGCCGCCACTGGATTTATTGAGCGGGGTTAAGCCCAGCCAAGCGGCCAGATCTCGTCCGGTTTTGAACTGTTTGGCGTCGCCGATGGTCGCCACAATAGCTGATGCCGTGATTGGGCCAATCCCAGGCACCTGCATCAATCGCCGCGCATTGGCATCGTTTCGGGCATGGCTTTCAATCAACTTGGAAAAGCCTTCAATTCGGGCGCTGAGCCCAAGGAGTTGATAACACAAGGTACCGAGAACCCCGTTCGCCAGTTCCGGAATTTTAGGTAGATCGCCTTCAAGATGATTTTTGGAAAAGCGGACCATAGCCTCGACCCCGGTTGGAAGAACATAGCCGAACTCACGCAACATCCCACGTATCATGTTCGAGACCTGGGTTCTCTGGCGGACGATGAGCTCGCGCGTGCGGTGTGCCGTCAAAAGGGCCTGCTGATCTTCCGTCTTGATCTCGGAAAATCTCATTGTCGGGCGGCCAACTGCTTCGCAGATTGCCTCCGCATCCACCGCGTCAGTTTTCCCACGTTTGACATATGGCTTGACGTAAGTTGCTGGCATCAAACGAACATCGTGACCTAACTTCCGAAGCTCACGCCTCCATGCCCGCAACACAAGGCGGTAGGCTCTTGAAGAACTCTAACAGTTTTGCGCGTTTGATCTTCTTGTTGAAGACCTTGTCGCCGGTCACAGAAACTCCATGAACCTGGAAAACATCCTTGGCTAGATCCAGTCCTATGGTTTTTACTTGCATTGGGTGGCTCCTCTCAAAAGCAGATTTTGACACCTGCAGTATGGCGCATTGCGACGCCGGGTGGAGCAGGAGCCATCCACATCATCCGCTTTGGGGATGGCACTGCGGGCGCAGCATTGCGGTATATATGGATTTAGACCCGGCCGCCCGAGCGTTCTGAAAGCCAGCAAGGACGCTATTACAACAGCTGACCCATGTCACCCGGCCGTCGCCCCGGGTGCGCCTTATCCGAACATCTTGGCGTAATCCGCTGCTGTAACCCCAAGGTGGCGGACGAACGCGCGGCGCATCCGCTGGGCATCGCCAAAGCCCGACCGCGCGGCCACGGTCTGAATCGGCGTCCCAGAGCTGAGACCATCCCTCGCGTGCTCGACCCGGATCCGCTCAACAAACTTCGATGGGCTGCTGCTGGTCGCGGCGTGGAAGCGTCGGGACAGTGTTCGTTCGCTGGTCGCGGCCGCGGCCGCCATCGCCGCCAGCGTCCAGTCGCGGGATGGGTCCGAGACGATCGCCTCGACCAGCAAGGCAATCGCGGGCTCTGCGGAATGCTGCGCGTCGAGGGCGGGCGAGAACTGCGCCTGACCGCCTGAGCGGCGGGTTTGGACGACAAGCTCGCGCCCAACGGTGAGCGCGACTGTGGGCCCGTGGTCGCGCCGGATCACCGCGAGGGCCAGATCGATGCCCGCCGTCACGCCGGCCGAGGTCATGACGTGCGGATGCTCGACGTAAATGCGGTCCATCTCCCACCGCACGGCGGGAAACCGATCCCGAACCATGGCGGCGCGCGACCAGTGCGTCGTCGCCGCCAGCCCGTCCAGAACGCCCGCTTGCGCGAGCAGGAGCGCGCCCGAACACACGGCGATCACGCGCCGTTCCGAGCGACCCTTTGTCCAAGCGGAGACCGTGCGGACGAGTTCCGTACTCATCAACTGCGGATCGATCCCGACGCCGCCCGGCACAAGAAGGTCGTCTGCATCGGACTTGGCGTCGACCGGTGCATCAGCGGTCAGACTGAGTCCGCAAGACGCACGCACCGGTTTGCCGCCCATGCTGACAAAGCGCGGGACGTAGAGCATCGAACCCTCCCGCCTTGCTTCCGCAAAGGCTTGGACAGGGCCTGAGACGTCGAGCGCGTTAACACCGTCAAACAGCAGTACGTCGATGCGCCGGGAGGGGCAGGTAGGTTTGGCCATTTTTGATGCCTGAATGACATTCCTGCCACAAGCGTTACGCCCTACCTTCGCCTTGTGTCAACTAACTTCGCCGAAAAGGGACGACGCGATGAAGATCACGACTGAGAGAACACAGGCGAGCGCCCTGAACTTCGCGCTGCTCTTGGGCGCGAATGCCGTGCTCGGCTCGGCCATGCCAATGCTTATCATCCTTGGTGGGCTGGCGGGGCTGACATTGGCGCCCACGCCCGCCCTCGCCACGCTGCCCGCGTCCGTCCAAACCCTAGCGGGCCTTGTGGCGGCGGCGCCGTTCTCGCTTATGATGGGGCGCTTCGGCCGCCGGGCGGGGTTTGTGGCGGGCGCGGCGTTGGCTGCAACGGGCGGGGCGGCGGCGGCCGTTGGCCTCCTCTGGGGCAGTTTCCCGCTTCTGCTCCTGGGCCATGTCGCCCTCGGGGCGGCACTGGCCTGCTTCCAGTTCTTCCGTTTCGCCGCTGCGGAGGTCGTGCCGGACCGGTGGCGGCCGGTTGCGATTTCACTGATGCTGACCTCCGGGCTGATCGCCGCCTTCGCGGGGCCGGAGGTCTTCACTCGCACCAAGGACGCGCTCGCTCCGGTCCCGTTCGCGGGTGCCTATGCCGCTGTCGTCGTGCTGAGCGCGGCCGGCGTGCTGCCACTCCCCTTCGTGCGCGGGCTGGCGCGGGCGTCCCGGACGGAGGGGCCCTCTGCCCCGTCCGCCGGCGTTATGGCCGTCCTGCGGCGCCCCACAGTCGCAGTCGCCATCGCCGCAGCAGCGGTCTCGCAAGGCGTCATGATTCTGTTGATGGTGCCGACGCCGATCGCGATTGTCGGTTGCGGCTTCGCCGAGGCTGCCGCGGGCGATGTTGTGCGCTGGCACGTGGTCGCCATGTTCGCACCCAGCTTCGTGACCGGCTTCCTCATCAAGCGGTTTGGCACCACCGCCGTCGTTGCGACAGGGCTCGCTCTTTTGGGCGCGTCTGCGGTGATCGCCGCCTCGGGACTGACGATCATCCACTTTTACGCCGCGCTGGTCGTCCTGGGCGTCGGGTGGAACCTCGGGTTCGTCGGCGCGACCGCGCTGCTGGCGGACGTGCTCGCCCCGTCAGAGCGCGCCGCCGTTCAGGGCATCAACGACACCGCGATTGCGCTCGCCGCGTCGATCTGCGCCTTCGCCTCCGGTGCCCTCGTGGTCGGCGCGGGCTGGACTGCGCTTGCGCTCGCCGCGCTGCCCGTGGTCGCGTCGATGGCGCTGGCACTGCTGTGGATCATGCGCGGAACCAAGGTCGCTGCGTGAACGCCAGAGAGAACAGTTCGGATTGCTATACCCGCTGAACCGAGCCTTCGTTGAATACCATGGCGCGGACCAGTGCCTCGGCGTCGAATTCCCGGCGCGAGGAGCGCAGAGTGCGTTTCAGGGTCGTGCCGATCCCCAGTTCACACCAGAGTTCTTGGAGCGCGAAGACGTCGCCAAAGCTCCGCCCCGGCTCATGGATGACCTCGGAGGCAGTGTTTTCGGCCCGGCCAACAGCCCGATTGGGACCGTTGATCAGCGGCTCCAGCTTTTCCGGGGTGAGGTCGTCGAGGCGTCCGTGGTTGGCAATGACGCGCACGCGAACCTGACCGCGGTCATTGCGGAAGGACACGACCAGTTGCAGGTACTGACGGCCGCCAGTCTTGGTGATGCTCTTCTGCGTTATGTGGCGAGAGCCATCACCGCCTGAGCCCTTATATAAATGATGAATACGAGTACGGCGTGTGACGGCGCAAGCCGCTGGAAGCATCACATCATCTAACCCTAACCCATTGAAATAGCTACACACCCTAATCGCAGGAATTTCAAATCCGGCTCGGAAGTGTCGAACTTGGGGGTATCAGGTTTTGAAGCCCGGGCGAAACTGCCCAGGCTATTGTCTTGGACAATCGCAATTGCTTCAGCGTGCGTCGTGGATAATCTCACCGTCGAAGACTGTGAGCAAGACCTGGGTCTCGGCGATGTCCCAAATCGTCTCCACCTTCTGCGATAGCGCTTCGATGTCGGTATCAATCATGATCAGATCCGCACGTTTTCCCGGCTCCAGCGACCCGGTCAGATCCTGCTGCCCCATCGCAATCGCACCGTTCACCGTATAGGCGGCCAGAACGTCGTCCAACTCCAAAACTTCCTCGGCGTTGACCGCAACCACCACGGTTTTCTGGTTTTCATCCTGGGAAAGCGGGTTAGCCGGCAGCAGATCTGCCCGTATCAGGCCAGCCGCCATGTTAACGAAGGGCTGCGGTGACGGCACATCCACCGGCGCATCGCTGCCGGCAGCGACAATGCCGCCGGCATCCCGGATGCTGCGGAACGGGTACACCCGATCCCCCCAAAGGCCATCTTGGCGGTAAAGCTTGTCCATATCTACCAGTGAATCCACGTTGTTGATGAAGGGGTTGACCGTGGTGTCATATTCCCAGAACGGCACCGCCCAGGCCATGGTCGGGGTCACCACAACAGCCATTTCGCCAATGCGCGCAATCTCCTCATCGGAGACAAACTGGATATGTGCGAGGTTGTGCGGCAACCCGCTGCTGCCGTTTGCGCTGCGCGCCGCACTGATGGCATCCAGCGCCGTTTTCACCGCGCCGTCGCCAATCGTGTGCATATGAACGGTAAAGCCCGCAGCGTCAAAGGCGGTCACCGCGCGGTTCAGTTCCTGCGGCGAGAACTCCAGAAGCCCGTAGCGCTTTTCGCATTGCGAGGCATCATGGCCATGGGCCGTCCGAAAGGCATCGGCCGCCGCAGGGATCGCATAATCAGCTAGATGGGCGCGGGCTTCGCTGCAGACGTCGCCGTCCTGATCGACATAGCCCTTGATCTCCATTTCCTCACCCATTACCGGCTCTAGATAGGGGTTCAGCATCGCTGCGGTCTGGGTCGGATATTCCACCACGCCGTCAACGAACATCTTGATCCCGTCCGCCTTGATATACTCCGCCCCCTCGAACCGGGCCCGCATGGCACCGGCATGGGCCATGGCGGCGTCGAGATCGAGTTCGCGGGTGCGCCCGCCCATCACGTTGCTGTCGATATGGGTGTTGAGCCGCAGACGGAACTTCAGCAGATCCTGCGCTTCCAAATATTCGTAGACCTCTGCAATCTGGTCAGAAACCCAGGCGTCCTGGGCCGAGGTGATCCCGTTTGACGCCATCAGCGCGGTCAGATCATCCAGCACAGGCTTGTAGTTCTCGAGGCCCGCAACCGGGGCGCCGATTATATGGCCGGCAAAATCCTTCGCGGTGCCATCCGGATTGCCATCGGCATCAATGTTGAAATACTCGGCATAGGCGGCATAGTCCGTTTTCAGGCTGGCCGCCGTTACCGGGGTCGGCTTGCCGGTATCAGGATGATGTGCCTGCGCCAAGGCGGCGGTATTGGCCCCGAAGGCATGCCCGTCGGACCCTTCCAGCAGGATCGGTGTCGTGGCCGAAACCGCATCCAGCGCCGCAATGACGCTTGGGTAGGTCTCGGTCACGCTCAGCAGCGAGGGCGGGTTGAAATATTTGCCGATCAGCCAGCCATCGCTGTTCAGCTCGGCCTCTTGCAGGCAAGCCCGCAGCTTGGCCACAGTCGCGCCCATGTCGACTGAAGCGCCTTCGAAATTGCATTCGAATTTTTCGCCCTTGTAGATTGGATTGATAGCAAACAGCGGATGGATATGCACGTCATGCAGCCCGGGCAGGATGATCTGCCCCTCGGCATCAATGACCTGGGTGTCCGCTCCAATGAAATCCTCTGCCGCGTCATCGTCGCCGGTGAACAGAATGGTGTTGCCTTTCACCGCAATCGCGCTGGCCTTTGTGCGGTTTTCGTCCATCGTCAGGATACGGCCGTGCTGAATGACCAGATCCGCCGTTTCCGCAATCGCGGTGCCGCCAAATCCGCTGCACACAAGGCTGATCGCCGTGCTGCAGGCGAGGTGATTGAAGTGTTTCATGCTGTTCCCTGTCGTCTTGCTCTTCCTGGGAACAGGCTAGGCCGCGCGGGAAATCCCGGGCAATGGTAATAAACGTTGCGGCTGGACGCTGGTTGGGCGACAGTAGCGTCTACTAGCGTCAGGAGAGGCCATGCCCTCAAACCTTTCACAAAACCTGAGCACACTCACCAGTTATGGAAATTCGGTGGCCGACATCTGCCGCCGCGCAAATCTGAACCGGACTCAGTTCAACCGCTACCTGACCGGCCAGTCCCAGCCATCTCTGCAAACCCTGCGGCGGATCTGTGATTTCTTCGGTGTCGACGAGCATGAGATCTTCATAGCGCCAGAGGCCTTCCGCGAGCTGGTCCGGCTGCGGCCGCCGATGCTGGCTGCGCGGGACCCGGCCACCGGTTTTGCCCGGCGTCTGTTTTTGAACCAAAGCGAACCGGCAGCGCAGACCGGTTATTACCAGGGCTACCTCACCGACCCGGCAGATCCTTCAAATGTCTACGTCCAGCTGGTCAAAGTGGCGCAAAGCGGCCGCGGCACGGCAGTCAAGATCATCGCCCGCTATCCCCGGGACCAGATCAACCTGCCTAAGCGGCTCAAATTCGAGGGCATCGCCACGCAGCAAGCCGGGCGTCTGTTCTGTGTCATTCAGGAGAGCAAGATACGGAAATCAACCTCTTGCATCGTGCTGTCGCTCGGGGATTTCGACAATTCCACAACGCTGGCCGGGTTAATTCTCGGGACCGAGCCGGAAACCGGAAATGAGATCACAACTTATCAGACGGTCTGGCGGTATCTCGGCAAAACCCCGGACCTGCGCGCCGCGCTCAAACGCTGCGGGGTTTATCTCGCTGCCGAAGCACCAGCTGATTTGACAAAATAGCGCATACGCCGCGAACGCGTTTTTGCCCCGCGTTGTAATTGTTGAAACCCGACACGGCAAAAAAATAGCTTGCGATCTTCTGCAATTGAAACGTTTAAATGACCGGTGAGAAATTGGCCGCGCCGCCGAAGTTTCGTTGCCGCAACCGCGAGCATCCTTTTCGGTTTTCTGCACTTACATGCTCTAGGGTCAGGATGCATTGATTTCCGCCGCACTGCATGATTCACGGCTCGGAAAATGGAGCTGTGACATGAGCGATCTTTTCTGGCTGACCGACGAGCAGATGGCCAAGCTCACCCCTTTTTCCCGAAGCCGCATGGCAAGCCTCGGGCCGATGACAAACGGGTGCTGAGCGGGATTATCTTCATCAATCGCAATGGGTTGCGCTGGCGAGATGCCCCCGACGCCTACGGGCCGCACAAAACGCTCTACAGCCGGTGGAAGCGT
>NZ_JAXMOX010000206.1:0-7802 GCF_034669605.1 Leisingera sp. | reverse complement strand
CTGGAAATCGATCCGCTCGAACACCTGACGCCGCCGATCCGCATCGCCGCCAACCTGCCCTATAACGTCGGCACCGAATTGCTGGTCCGCTGGCTCACCCCCAGGGAATGGCCGCCGTTCTGGCAAAGCCTTACCCTGATGTTCCAGCGCGAAGTGGCGGAACGCATCGTGGCGCAGCCCGGCTCCAAGGCCTATGGCCGGCTGGCGCTTCTGGCGCAATGGCGGGCAGACGCGCGGATCGTGCTGTCGCTGCCGCCCGGCGCCTTCACGCCGCCGCCCAAGGTCTCCAGCGCCGTGGTGCATCTGGATGCCCTGCCTGAGCCGCGTTTCCCGGCAGATGCCGCGATCCTGTCGCGGGTCGTGGCCGCCGCCTTCAATCAGCGCCGCAAGATGCTGCGCGCTTCGCTCAAAGGCGTCTCTCCGGCGATCGAGGACCATCTCAACGCTGCCGGCATCCCGCCCACCGAACGCGCCGAACAGGTGAGCCTGGAAGCCTTCTGTGCGCTTGCCCGCGAGCTTGCCAGGGCCTGAGCGGTTCCCCATCATTACCGGAGTCGAACATTCCGATGACCCAAACCGTTACGCCGCGTCCGACCCTTCTGTCCGTCAACGTCAACGCCGTTGCCTATCTGCGCAACCGGCGCGAGGTGCCTTGGCCCGATCTGATCGGCATCGCCCGCGCCATACTGAAGGCCGGAGCCCACGGCATCACCGTGCACCCCCGCCCGGACGAGCGGCACATCCGCTTTACCGACCTGCCGGCCCTGTCCCGCCTGATCACCGAAGAATTCCCGCAGACCGAGTTCAACATCGAAGGCTATCCGACCCGCCATTTCATCGATCTGGTTCTGGAAAACAAACCGCATCAGGTGACGCTGGTGCCCGACACGCCAGAGCAATCCACCTCAGACCATGGTTGGGATTTTGACGCCGACGGAGAGAGGCTTCTGCCCATCGCACAAGAGTTCAAGGCCGCCGGCATCCGCGTCTCCTATTTCGCGGACGCCGATCCGGCAGCCCCGGCGCTGGCGCAGCAGGCCGGGGCCGACCGGATTGAATTCTACACCGGCCCCTATGCCAATGAAACCGCGCCAGTGGCAGTCTCCCGCGAGCTGGAAAAGCTGAAAGCCACGGCAGATGCGGCCCGCCGCTTTGGCGCTTTGCAGCTGAACGCGGGCCACGACCTGACCGTGGACAACCTGGCCGCCCTGCGCCGGGCCATCCCCGATCTGGCGGAGGTTTCAATCGGCCACGCCCTGACCGCAGATGCGCTGATGCTGGGCTTTCCCGAAGCAGTCCGCCGCTATCTGCGGGTGCTGGGACATAACGCCTGACACACGCCTGACCCGCGCTTTCGCTGCCGGAAGCCTAAGCAGAAACGGAAAAGACCCCCGGGCAGTCAGCGCCGAGGGTCTTTTTTGGTTTTCAGGACGGGCGCTGATTACTCAGCCGCCTCCGCCGGGCCGTCCTCAGCCTTTGGCTTGGGCTTGGCGCGCGTGCGGGCGGGTTTCTTTGGCGCAGGCGCCTCGCCGCCTTCGCTTGCCGGGGCCGCGTCGTCTGCCTTGGCCGCGGGCTTGCGCGTGCGCGGCTTGCGGGCGGGGGCCTTTTTTGCGGGTGCTTCCGCCGGGGCGTCTGCAGGTGCTGCGGACTGGCTTTCCGGCGTTTCCACAAGACCGCTCTCCTGGCCATTGCCGTTGTCGCCGCGCGGGTCGATCACCTCGGGCTGCGGCGCCGCTGCCGGATCGGCTGCGGGCGGTGCCGCCGCGGCAGCCGCAGTTTCCCGCTCCTGACGCTCCAGCCGCTCGGCCCGTTCGCGGTCGCGCTCGGCCTGGCGTTCGCGGTTCTGCCGCTCCTGCTCCTCGCGGCGCGCGTCGATCTCGCGCTGTGCTTCGTTGAGCAGCCGCAGGTAATGTTCTGCGTGCTGCTGAAAATTCTCTGCCGCAACCCGGTCATTGCTCAGCTGGGCGTCCCGCGCCAGCTGGTTGTATTTGTCAATGATCTGCTGCGGGGTTCCGCGCACCTTGCCTTCGGGACCGGAGCTGTCGAACACCCGGTTGACAACATTGACGCCATTGGGGCGGTTCCGGTTTGACTTGGAACGTGAACGTGATTTTGACGATCTCATATGCCTAGCGTAAGCCTTGAGTTAATGCGCCGTAGACCCTGTTCTACGCGTCTTAGCGCCGGATCATTAGCTTTTTTGGGCTTGATGCCGCGGGAAGGCTTGGAAAGCGTTCTCCTGAAGCGGCTCCTCTTGAGTAACCATGTTACGAAGCTACAGACAAGAGGCACAATAGAGTTTTCTTTGAAATTCATCGGAAATCACGGGTTTTAGCGTTAAAAACTGCGATTTGATGCGGAATGCGCCCGCACCACCCGGTCCCGCCCGTCCAAATCCGGCAGCACGGCGATACCGCTCAGCCCTGCCATTTCCAGCAGCGCACCGACCGCCTGCCCCTGCGTCGGGCCGATTTCCAACAGCACCCGCCCGCCCGGCGACAGATGCGCTGCAGCCTGCGCCGCTATCTTCCGGTAGGCCCCCAGCCCGTCGCCGCCATCGGTCAGCGCGATGCCCGGTTCATGCCCGCGCACCTCCGCAGACAGCCCGTCCATCTCATCCAGCGCTATATAGGGCGGGTTGGATACGATCAGGTCGAACATCCCCTCAACCGCCTCGAACCAGTCCGACTGCTGAATATCGGCGCGTGCCTCAACCCGGTGCAGCACCGCATTGGCGCTGGCCTGAAGGCAGGCGGCCTCGCTGATATCGACCCCCAGACCGGTGGCCTCCTGCCGCTCCGCCAGCAGCGTCACCAGGATACAGCCGGAACCGGTGCCAAGGTCCAGAACCCGGCTGTAGGGCTCCGCCAGCGCCGCCTCGATCAGGATCTCGGTCTCGGGGCGCGGGTCCAGCACATCACGCGACACTTTGAAACGGCGGCCATAGAACTCCCGCTCGCCGACCAGATGCGACACCGGCACCCGGACAGCGCGCAGGGCAATCAGCTGTTCATAGCGTTCAGCCACTTCCGGCGCCAGCTCCTCAGGCGCGATAAGCGTCACCCGGCTGGCTTCGATCCGCGCTGCATGGGCCAGCAGCACCCGCGCGTCGCGCGCCGGGTCCTGCACGCCGGCCGCGCGCAGCCGGGCCGTTGCTGCTGCCATTGCCTGCGCTGCGGTCTCTGTCATCATCACTGCCCCATCTCGGCCAGAAGCCGCGCCTGATTGTCCGCTGTCAGCGCGTCGATGATCTCATCCAGATCACCGCCCATCACCTGGTCCAGTTTGTACAGCGTCAGGTTGATGCGGTGATCGGTCATCCGCCCTTGCGGAAAATTATAGGTGCGGATGCGTTCCGACCGGTCGCCCGACCCCACCTGGCTTGCCCGGTCCGCAGACCGCGCGCTGTCGATCCGCTGCCGTTCCAGGTCATACAGCCGGGTTTTCAGAACCTGCATGGCAATCTCGCGGTTGCGGTGCTGGGATTTCTCTGACGACGTGACGATCAGACCGGTCGGCAGATGCGTGATACGGACAGCCGAGTCGGTGGTGTTCACATGCTGCCCCCCCGCCCCCGAGGCCCGCATGGTGTCGATCCTGATGTCGTTTGCATCGATATGAATGTCCACATCCTCAGCCTCCGGCAGCACCGCCACGGTGGCAGCCGAGGTGTGAATGCGGCCGCCGCTTTCGGTCGTTGGAACCCGCTGGACCCGGTGCACGCCGGATTCATACTTCAGCCGGGCAAAGACATTCTCGCCCTTGATATGCGCCACCACTTCCTTGATGCCGCCCAGCTCGGTCGCCTGCTCCTCGATGATCTCGACTTTCCAGCCCTGCCCTTCGGCATAACGCTGGTACATCCGCAGCAGATCGCCGGCAAACAGCGCCGCCTCATCGCCGCCAGTGCCGGGCCGGATCTCCAGCATCGCCGGGCGGCTGTCCGCCGCATCCTTCGGCAACAGCGCCAGCTGCAGGGCCTGCCCAGCCTCAGGAATTGCCGCCTTCAGGCCCGGGATCTCTTCCTCCGCCAGATCCTTCATGTCCGGATCGCCCAGCATCAGCTCGGCCTCCTCAAGATCACGCAGAAGCTTGCGGTAGGCGCTGATCTGCTCCGCCACCGGACGCAGGTCGGAATACTCCTTGGCCAGCGCTGCAATATCCCCGCCGCCGGCGCCATCCGCCATAGCGGCTTCTAGATATTGAAACCGCTGCAGGATCTGTTCCAGCCGCTCTTCGGGGACCATGGGCGCGCCTATTCTTGTTCATGTTTTGGCCAATTCTCCCCCATGTGATATGCTAGAGCCATGCCACATGCCAGAGTCCTTATTGCCACAATCCTTCTCAACCTGCCTGCCGCGGGTCTGGCGGATGTGACCGGACCGGGCGGCAAAACCATAGACTGCTACTGCACCGACAAATCCGGCTCCCGCGTGGAACTGGGGGAGTTGCGCTGCCTGCAGGTGGACGGCCGCATGTTCATGGCGCAATGCCAAATGTCCTTGAACGTGCCGATGTGGCGCGAAGTGCAAAACAGTTGCCTGTCGGCATCTCTGGGGCCGGCAACCGGTTCTTCAGCGGCCCCATCAGAGCTGGCTCCGCTCTGAGCCGCCCGGCCATCTGCCTGGCTGCCCCTGCAACAAGGACGCGGATGTCCAGTAAAGACGCCTTTACAGAACTGTGCAGCCAGTGCCTTCTCTTACCTCCACCCGGGTCTCACCCCTTAAAACGCTTCTCAGTGAAAACATGGCTCTTCCGGCACCGGCGGAAGAGCCTGCGCCGCGCGCCAGCGCGGCGCCCGGCCCAACTGTGGGAGGCTTTACAAAAGCCTGCGAACAGGCGGGAGCCCCCGTCCCCCTATTCCCCGGTGGACGCGGCCTGCGGCTCCCCGGTTTCCATCTCCGCCAGCCAGCCGTTGATCCGCTCCTTGTTGGCGCCCAGATCCGACCTGCCAAACCGCAACCGGGCATAGACCTTCAGCAGATCGCCGTCCTGCGCTGCCGTGGTGTAATCAGGAAACCCCAGCACCTGGGTGCGGGTGATATAGGTGACCATCCCGTCATCCGGCCCGCCCGCCAGCACGCTGGTGCGCGGGGCATGACTGGCAATGCGGTGGAACCGCTCCAGCCCGTCCGGACCGCTGCGCACCACCCGGAACACACCGCCGCGGAACTCCTTGTCCTCGGTGAACTCCGGCTGGGTGTTCCAATCCAGCGGGTCGCTTGGCGCCAGCCGGATGAACCCCAGGCCGGCAATGCCCGCCGCCAATATCAGCCAGGAAAACAGCATCAGCCGCCTCATTGCGGTTTCAAGATCAACCCTTGCCTCCTCCCTCTGCGGCCCTCCCCCGGCCTGACATTCAGGCCGCACCGCTTATTTTGTCGTCACCCCCGGCAGCACGCACAGCAGCTCATACAGCAGGCTGGCCCCCACCAAAGCGGTGTTGCCCGGGGGATCATACGGCGGCGAGACCTCCACCAGGTCGCAGCCCACGATGTTCACCCCCTTCAGAGACCGGATCAGCTCCAACGCCTGCGGCGTGGTCAGCCCGCCGATTTCCGGCGTGCCGGTGCCCGGCGCATAGGCCGGATCAAGACTATCGATATCATAAGACACATAGACCGGCCTATTGCCGATGTCGCGGCGAATTTCCGCCCCCATCTGATGCAGCTGCCGCCCCCACAATTCCTGCGCCGGGAAATGCTGAAAGCCCCAGCTTTGCGCCTCGGTAAAATCGCTGGCCGCATAACCCGTGCCGCGGATACCGATCTGATAGGTCTTGTCCGGAACAATCAGCCCTTCCTCAAAGGCACGGCGGAACACGGTGCCATGGGTCTCGCGCTCGCCGAACATCTCGTCATTCACATCCGCATGGGCGTCCACATGCACCAGCGCCACGGGGCCGTATTTCTTGGCAATCGCGCGCAGGATCGGCAGGGTGATCGAATGATCGCCGCCCATCGCCGCCGGGATCACCCCGCCGGACAGGATCGCCTCATAGCTTTCCTGAATGATGCGCAGCGAGTCCGGCAGCGAAAACGTGTTGATCGCCAGATCGCCGATATCGCCGATATTCAGACTGTCAAACGGCGCAGCCCCCGTGGCCATGTTGTATGGCCGCAGCATCGCGCTTTCGGCACGGATCTGCTTGGGACCGAACCGGGTGCCCGACCGCCAGGAGGTGCCAATGTCCATCGGCACGCCCAGCACGGCAACATCCAAACCGCTCAGCGAGGTTGCCTGCGGCAGCCGCATGAAAGTGTTGGGCCCGGAGAACCGCGCCAGGTCATTGCCGCTGATCGGTTGATTGAAGTCAGTCATTGTCTCTCATGTTCCAGCCCAGAGGGCAGATGATTTCCGCCGCCGCATGTGCCCCGGCAATAGCAGTTGCGCCACCGGTGTCAAAGAGCAGAGAGACCTGCGCCGCAACACCGTGGCCGACCGTTGTGCCGGCACCACCCCGCGGCGGGCCGGCTGCTCCCGCGGGCAACCGCCAGCGCCTTGATCCAGCGCCCCTTTCCGCGGACCCAGGGGCCGGCCGGAAGCCGCCAGTGCGCGGGGCCGGCAACGGCGCCGCTACCACTAGCTGCCCAGCGGCTGCGCCCGCTCCACCAGACGGGCAAAAAACGATGCCCCCACAGGTGCAATCCCGTCGTTGAAATCATATTTGGGATGATGCAGCCCCGCGGTGCCGCCCTGCCCCAGAAACAGATAGGACCCGGGCCGCGCCTGCAGCATATAAGCGAAATCCTCCGCCCCCATCTCGCGGCCGCCGTCCGGCACCACATGGCCCTCGCCCGCGATTTCCTTGGCAACGTCCACGGCAAATGCGGTCTTCTCCGCATCATTGATGGTGGCCGGATAGCCGATCTCATAGTCCAGTTCCGCCTCGACGCCGTAACTGGCGGCCTGCCCTGCCACGATTTCCTTCATCCGCCGCCTCACCATCTTCTGCACCTCCGGGTTAAAGGTGCGCACGGTACCATTGATATAGGCGGTGTCCGGGATCACGTTATCGGTGCTGCCAGTGTGGATCTGGGTGACCGAGACCACCAGATCCTCCAGCGTATGATGGTTGCGCGACACAATGGTCTGGATCGCCTGCGCCATGCCGCAGGCCGCCATTACCGGATCGCGGGTCTCTTGCGGCATGGCGCCATGGCCGCCGACACCCTGAATATGGATGTGGAATGTATCCACCGCCGCCATCAGCGCGCCCGGCGTGGTCAGGAAATGCCCCTCCGGCAAGCCCGGCGCATTGTGCAACGCATAGACCTCACCGATATCAAAGCGCTCCATCATACCTTCTTCGACCATGATACGCGCACCGCCGATCGCCTCCTCGGCGGGCTGGAATATCAGCGCCGCCCGGCCCTTGAAATTGCGCGTCTCCGCCAGGTATTTCGCGGCCCCAAGCAGCATCGCGGTATGGCCGTCATGGCCGCAGGCATGCATGGTGCCCTTGTGCCCGGAGGCGTAATCCACCCCGGTTTCCTCCGGGATCGGCAGCGCATCCATATCAGCGCGCAAGCCGATGGTGGGACCCTCCCCGCGCCCGTTGATGAACGCCACCATGCCGGTTCGGGCAATGCCTTCATGCAGTTCGTCCACCCCGAATTCGCGCAGCCGCTCCGCCACAAAGGCGGCTGTCTTGGGCAGATCCAGCGCCAGCTCGGGGATCTGATGCAGATGCCGCCGCCAGGCCTTCATCTCTTCGGCGTAGCCGGCAATACGGTTCACAACGGGCATTGGGGTGGACTCCTGCACCAGACTCGGGATTGATGCATCTGACACTGGAACAA
>NZ_JAXMOX010000205.1:0-7823 GCF_034669605.1 Leisingera sp. | reverse complement strand
TGCCGTCTCTCCGGCCCGTCCCGGCGTCTCTCCGCCGTGTCTCCCGTCCGCTCCTGCGTCGCCGCCGCCCCGTCCGGTGTGTCCCGCTGCGCCTCAGCGCCGCCGGTGAGGGGTGTTCTATGGTTAGCGCCGGAGAGTCGCAAGCCCTTTTTTGACGTTTGCATGACTTTTTGAAAAACTCTCGTGAAGTTCAATTGATTTCAAAGCCTTACCCAACACAAAAAGACAGCCGGCTTGCTGTTTCCCGGCCATCGGACCGGCCTGGCCGCGACAGGCGCGATGGTTTGAGGGCCACCTTCCGCTAGATGTTGTTATTTCCGACCCAGGGCATACAAGAGACACAGGTTTCTGCGAGTCGCCCGCGGCAGTTTCCCTTCGGTTCAGCCATCCGGTTCCACAGATTTGGACCTGAAAATGCCCGAAGGCGCCGTAGAGCCAGGCAATCCCCCTGAAGCAGCGGATAGCACCCGGCCCCAGCCGGGCTTAGCCCCGGCGCCCGGCAAATTGACGGACCGCAATCCCGCCTTCTGTCAGGCTGGTGCGGACAGAATGGGCCAGCTGCACCGCTTCCGCCGTATCCCCATGCAGGCAGATGGTATCGATTGCGGTGGGAATACGCTTGCCGCTTTCGGTGATGATGGCGCCCTCTTCCACCATTTGCAGAATGCGCGGACCGGCCAAAGCCGGGTCATGAATGACCGCGCCCGGCAGGGCGCGGTCGACCAGCGTGCCGTCATCATTATAGGCGCGGTCAGCAAAGATCTCACCGCACCAGTTGCAACCGAGGCCGCGCGCCACCTCTTCCATGGCGGTGGAAGCCAGCACCATGATGATAATGTCCGGATCCACCTCCAGCGCTGCCTCATAACAAGCCCGCGCCATCGCGTGATCGGTGCAGGCCATATTGGAAAGTGCCCCGTGCAGCTTCAGATGGCGAACTTGGGTTCCGGCGGCCCGCGCCATGCCCTGTGCCGCGCCGAGCTGGTAGCGGATCATGCTGGCCAGCGTGCCGTGCGGTACATGCATCTTGCGCCGCCCGAAGCCCTGCAGGTCCAGAAAACCGGGATGAGCACCGATCCCGACGCCGTTCTCAGACGCCAGCGCCATGGTCCGGGCCATCACATCCGGATCGCCGGCGTGAAAGCCGCAAGCAATATTGGCCGAAGAGACGATTTTCAGCAGCGCCGCGTCATCCCCCATGGTCCAGGGGCCGAAGCTTTCGCCCATATCGGCGTTCAGATCGATGGTCTTGGTCATCCGGTCTCTCCCGTGGCGAAAGGGTCCGCCTCCGCAGAGACGGCCCCGCTGATCAGTTGGCAGGATAACAGGTCCCGCAGCGCAGCAGGATCGCGTACCAGCGGGCGGCAGGCTGCGGGCAACCCTTTTTGAGACTTTTCGAACCTGGACTGGATTTCCAGAGCCTCTGTCAGGCCGATCCAGCGGAAGCGGAGCGCAACCCCGGCCTGTGCCTGCGCTACCTTTGGCAAATCGCACGGCAGGACGGTGCCGATCCGCGGATAGCCGCCGGTTGTCTGGCATTCGCGCAACAGCACGAATGGTTTGCCATCGCCGGTCATCTGCACATCACCCGGCAGGATTACCTCAGACAGGATATTGAGCTGGCCGTCAGCCGCAAAGCCCTCGCCGTCCGAGACCATTTCCACCCCCATCCGGTTCGCTCGGCTGCCGCGCCTGAAAGCAGTGGCCGCGAACCGGATGCGGTCCGCCTCAGGGAACAGGTTGCTTTGGAAACTTTCGACAATGCGCAGTTCGCCACCCTGAAAACGGTCTTCGGCGGCCAGCACCAGACCCGTTTCACTATTTTGTTCCGCACCGGCAGGCAGCAGGTCTCCGGCTTCGGCCGCCCGCCCCAGCCCGGCCATCAGATGCACCGCGCGGGAGCCAAGCAGCGGTTCCGTGGCGATGCCGCCGCCAAGGTGCAGATATCCGTAGACGCCGCGGCGGGCGGCACCGATGGACAGGCGCTGGCCCGCCTCCATCCGGTGCGACGCATTCCAGGCCAGCGGCTCTCCCTCCAGCGTTGCTGCCATGGGCGCACCGGTCACGGCAATGCGCAGGGCGCCGGTTGCCTCGAATTCGCCGCCCATGCCGACCATTTCCAAGGCTGCCAGACCGGGATCCTGCCGCAGCAGCGCAGCCCCCTCGGCCAAAGCCAGCGGGTCCGCAGCGCCGCCCTGGGACACCCCCTGCCCCAGCAAACCGGGCCGCCCCAAATCCTGAACCGAAGCCGCTGGCCCGATCCGCAGTATTCTGAGGCCGCTCATGCCGCGATCTCCGAGGCGATAGCACCACCAAGCAACGGGTCATCCTCACAGTGTTTCAGGAAGTCCTGTTTGGAAACCGGCTCAAATTGCACCTCATCGCCCGGGCGCAGAGCAAACGGCTGCTCGGCGCCTGGCTGGAACAGGGTCAGCCCGGTTTGGCCGACATGACGCCAGCCGGTTGGTGCCGGATTTGAAAACAAGACGAATTGGCTGATCGCCTGCACCAGCGCGCCGCGCGGCACCATTGGTGTCAGCTCGGTCTGCCGCGGCAAGTTCCACTCGGGTCCAAGGGACCCAAGGTAGGGCTGGCCGGGGGCAAAGCCGATGGTCAGCACCCGCACCCGCGCGGCGCCCAGGCTTTCGATGGCCTGTGCCTCACTCAGACCTGCGGCATCAGCTGCTTCCGCCAGCTGGGGCGCCAGGTCGGTACCATATACTGTGGGCACGCGCCAGAACCGGCGCCCGGCCGGCAACGGCGTCTGCAGCCAGTCCCGGGTCGTCAGAAGGCTCTGCAACTCAGCCTCCAGCACCTCATGCTCCAAATCAGCAGGGTCGAAACGGACAAAGACCGAGGCCAAAGAGGCCATGGTCTCGACCACCCCTTCCAGCGGCAAAGCCTCCACCGCACTGCCAAAGGCCAGCGCGGCGCGGTTCGAGGCCTCACTCAGGCTGCTGTCAAAGCTTACCAGCATGCCGTTCAACCCGGCCCGCCGGACCAGCGGATAGGCTGGCGCCTTCTGGTTGTCCATGTCTTTATCCCGTCATTTTTGCGCGCCAGCGTTGCGGCGCGGGCCGGGAGTGTCAACACGTCTATTCATGCAAAGCCTTACTGTTGCCACAGACAACAGCCGCTAGCGGGTTTCAGGAATCATCCGGCCCGTGCGCGGCTGGCAGCGCATCCGCACTGAAACCACCCGCGCCTTATGCCGCCGGGGCTGGCGCCGCCGGGCGCTGAAAGGCCACTACATCCGCAGCCGGGGCCGGATCGGCGGCGGAACTGAACTTGGACACGCGGCCACCGGCAAGATCCTTCCAGAACGCTCTGTACTCCGCACCCGCGGCTAAATCAGATGCTACTAACTTCGAGTGCAGCCGGCCCGTAATCTCTTCCAGCCGGTAGCCCAATACAGCAAGAAAATTGCCGTTTGCAGTCAGAATTGTGCCGTCCGGCTTGAATTGGATTGTGGCCTGGGTGCACTCGACCTTACCGGCAACAATCCTGGCATCGCTGTCCTGATCTACGGGCCTCGACGCTTTGAATCTGAAAAAGATGAATTTCTGCGCGCGTTCCTGATTTTCGATAGCTCGCGCCAGAAGCCTCATGAAACCAACAGAAAAACCTTAACACCGCGGGATGCATGGGTCTAAGCGTCTTCCAAGGAAACGCCGCTCCGCAATGAGCAACTTTAAGTTGCGCGACTATTGCCGAAATCTCCAAAAGATGTAATCTAATCCAAAAGGCCGGGCTGCATGCAGCGTGCAGCGTGGCATCCCGGCAATTGGCAATCAGGCAATTGATCGTTTGTGCAGCAGCTGAAAGATCCAAGGATGACACTTTCCAGACCAATGGACGCCCCCCGGCCACTCCGGCGCAATCCCATCCAGTACCGGACCCACGGCATTGCAGTTCTGCTTCTTGGTGCCGGCTTTGCTTTCGATCTGCTGACACCACTTGGGATCGCGGGTGGCCTGATATACGTGAGCGTTGTCCTCGGCGCCCTTTGGAATGACACCCCGAACACGGTCTATTGGTATGCCGCGGCTGCAACCGTGCTGACGCTCCTTGCCTATGTGCTGCTCCCGCGGACCGGCGTCAATGCGTGGATCGTCCTGAGCAACCGGGGGCTCACGATATTGGCACTTTGGGCCCTTGCCCTGCAAAAAGCTGCCCAGCTCTCTCTAAGGCGCAAGAAAACCGAACTTACTGCCATTCAGGACAACACTGTCGAGGGGATGATAACCATCAGCACCGAAGGAACCATCCTGAGCTACAACCGCGCCTGCCGGAAAATTTTTGGCTACGACGCCGAAGAGGCCATTGGCCGCAACGTTAAATTCCTGATGCCGGAGCATTACCGCACTGAACATGATGGCTACCTCAGCAACTATCTCCGGACCGGACAGAAGAAGATCATCGGGACCGCCCGGGAGGTTCAGGGACAGCGCAAAGACGGCAATGTCTTCCCGCTCGATTTGTCTGTCAGCGAAGTCCGGGTCGGCGGCCACCTCCTGTTCAGCGGTATCGTCCGCGACATATCCGAACAGAAGCGTATCGAAACTGAGCGGGAGCAGTTCATCAATGATCTATCCCGGTCGAACCAGGATCTGGACGATTTCGCCTATGTGGCATCTCACGATCTGCGGGCCCCTCTGCGGGTTATCGGGAACGCTTCCAGCTGGCTGGAGGAAGATCTGGCTGATGCCCTGGACGACGAGAGCCGGGAAAACCTGCAGCTCATCCGATCCCGGATTATGAGGATGGAACAACTTTTGAACGATTTGCACGAATATTCCCGGGCAGGACGCAGCACGGACGCCAGATACCAAACGTTGATGCCGGGCGCCGAGCTGATGGATGAAGTGCTGATGCTGGTCGAGCAGCCTGAGGGTTTCACCATCAATATCGACCCCGGGTTCGCAAGTATCCAGCTGCCGAACATGCCCCTCAAGCAGATTTTCGCCAACCTTGTCTCCAACGCGATCAAGCACAATGACACGGGCACCGGCGTCGTTGACGTATTGCTGGAAGACGGCGGCGGATTTCATGCCTTTACGGTCGCTGATGACGGTCCAGGAATTGATCCGCAATTTCACGAGCAGGTATTCAAGATGTTTCAGACCTTAAAGTCGCGCGATGTGGTCGAGGGCAGTGGAATGGGCCTCGCGATCGTCAAGAAGCATGTGGAAAATGCGGGCGGCACGATCTCTTTGCAGTCCTCTGCCGGTGAAGGCTGCGCATTTCGTTTCACTTGGCCCAAAACGGCCCGCGCCGATAACGGATAGGCAACAGCATGCAAAAGAACATGAGTGGCGGGCAGAATGGTAAGAAAGATCTAAGTATCATTCTGGTGGATGATGACCATGGTGACGCCAAGGCGGTTCAGCGGGCATTCAGGAAAGTCAAAATCGCAAATGAGATCACCCGCGCGATAGACGGTCTTGAGGCGCTGGATTATCTCCGCGGCACGGGCGGCAAGGACAAAGTCCAACCACCCTATGTTCTGCTTGTTGATATCAAGATGCCGAGGATGAGCGGCATCGAACTGGTCCAGGAATTGCGCGCAGATCCTGAACTCAGCAGGTCAGTGGTATTCTTCCTGACGACCTCAAGCCACGAACACGACATCGAAGCTGCCTATGACTTGAATGCAGCGGGCTATATCGTCAAGGAAACGGCAGGGCGTGATTTTCTGGAACTCGTAAACATGGTTGACCGCTATTGGCGGATTGTCGAGTTCCCTGTTCCGGGTAACTGATCCGCAGCGCTGGCGCGCCGACGGGATTGAAAACCACCAGCAACCGGCAAGACCCGGCTCGCATGGCTTTGGCGGGCTTGTAAAATGCGCCGGATTTCCGGGCTATTTTTTACTCAGCCGCAGTGCCTCGCAAAACCTTGACACTCTGAGGCAAAGGGTGGCTGTCTTATTTCTTGAACAGAAGGTACAAACCGCATTCAATTCCCAAGAGCAGGAGCTACACCACGCCATGCCCCGTTTTGAGATCAACCCGGAGAACCCGGCCGGGCCGGAAGCGTCCGCCCTCATTCGGCGGCATCTTTCGCAAATGGCGGCACAATCGCCGGAAGAAAGCTGCCACGCGCTGGATACAAGCGGCCTTGAAGGCCCTGAGGTGCAGTTCTTTCTGCTGCGCCGTGACGGCAATCCGGTTGCCATGGGGGCGCTGAAACTGCTGGACGGCGGCGCACGCGAGCTGAAATCCATGCACACGGTTTCCGAGGCCCGCGGCAGCGGAGCGGGACGTGCAATGCTGGCATTCCTGCTGAAACTGTCCCGCAAGGAAGGGGCCACAGGCATCTTTTTGGAGACCGGCTCCACGGATGATTTTCTGCCCTCGCGCAGACTGTATGAATCCTTTGGTTTCAAGCAATGCTCGGCCTTCGCGGATTACACCAAGGATCCTTGGTCAGTATTCATGCACCTGGACTTGCGCGCACCGGCTTGACCCTGGGCACCCGCCTGTCATAACTGGCGCCAAGCGGTCCCTTAGCTCAACTGGATAGAGCAGCTGACTTCTAATCAGCAGGTTGAGGGTTCGAGTCCTTCAGGGATCGCCAATGCTCCATTATTTGCCAATGAGGCATAACCTTGCACATATTAGGGCTTGACCTGCCACTGAAGTTTCATCCAGCCGCGACCGGAGTCCGGTTGGTGTTTACGCCGATCGGCGCAGTTTGAGCAATCGCCCGACGCGCGGAGCTTTCATCTCGCGCAGCGGGGCGGGCGATTGCGGCGGTCAGGGTCCGCGCGTAGTCGGCCGGCGTCTGGTAATCCAAGGCCGAATGCGGGCGTTCGGTGTTGTAGTCGGCTGCCCAGGCGGCGATCACGGCGCGTGGGTGAGCCAGGTTCCGGAACATGGTCTCGTTGAGCAGTTCATCCCGCATCCGCCCCTTAAAGCTTTCGACGAAGCCGTTCTGCATCGGCTTTCCCGGCGCGATGTAATGCCATTCGATGCGGCGCTCGGAACACCATCGCAGGATGGCGTTAGAGGTCAGTTCCGTGCCGTTGTCGCTGACAATCATGCCGGGCTTCCCGCGCCGCTCGACCAGGGCCGTCAGTTCACGTGCGACCCGGCGCCCCGAAATCGAGGTGTCCGGGAACCCCGGCGAAATGCCCAGGAAAAGCCCCGCGCGGATAGCCACCAGCACGTCCCGCACATAGGACACTTCCTGCATTTCCTCGGTGATTGTCGCGTGAAGGTCAGGGCGTCGTCACTGTCTTGCAGATCCAGCGTTCCGGCCCCGCGCGATGCCAGAGGCCGGTCATAGGAACGGCCCACCAGCAGGTGAATGCCCTCATCCGGCAGTTCCACCCGATAGGAAAAGGCACGCGGCGCAATCACTTCCTTGCGCGGCCTGCCGGTGCGGCCCCCATCGCTGAGGACTGCACGCTTGTTGCAGGGGAAGCGGCCACGCAGCGCCAAAGCACCGGATGCCCGCCTGCGGAGTTCCAGCCCGCCGCTGTGACCGCCCCAGAGCATTATTGCAGCCCGGTCAGGATTTCGGTCTGCACAGCGCGGGAAATGGTCACATCCATGGTTGCCAGCGCGGTCAGGCCCAGGCCACCGGATGCCGCATCGCTGAACGGGTCGCGGATCAGGTCCATAAGCCCAGACATCAGCACCGCGCTGACACCTGATTTTACTGGCGGATTGAATGGCCGTTGTCCGGTTGCTTGTTATTTGGGAAACGCCGCAGATGCATTTGGCCGGTCTGAGCCGATTTCGTTGAAAAAGTCGTTTGGTTTTGTGCGTTGGGGATGGGTACGGCGCACATTTTGTTGGGCAGTCTGAGGCGATACC
>NZ_JAXMOX010000204.1:0-7938 GCF_034669605.1 Leisingera sp. | reverse complement strand
GTCTAGAAGATAGAAACTAATGGCATAGGCTTTTTTACCCGCATCAATTTTGCCGCCTTCATACACATCAAAAACAGTGATTCGATTGTATGCTTTGAATGCGCCGGAGCGGGCGGGAGCCTTCCGCCTGTCTCAGGCGCTGCGCAAAAAGACTGGCTTGCCGGCCTCCGACAGTGCCGGCTGATAGACGTAGCCGCCGGCGTCGAAGTCGGTGAGGCTCGCCGCATCCGTCAGCCGGTTCTGGATAACGAACCGTGCCATCGCCCCGCGGGCGCGTTTGGCGTAGAAGCTCACCACCTTGGGCGTGCCGTTCTTGTCTTCCATGAACACCGGTGTGACCACCCGCAGCTTCAGCGCCGCCAGGTCCACGGCGCCGAAATATTCCTGGCTGGCACAGTTGATCAGAACGCTGGCATTTACCGCTTCCGCCTGCGCATTCAGAGCGTCGGAAATCTTGCCGCCCCAGAATTCATAAAGGTTCCTGCCGCGGGCATTTTTCAGCCGCGATCCCATTTCCAGCCGGTACGGCTGCATCGCATCCAGCGGACGCAGCACGCCGTAAAGACCTGACAAGATGCGGAAATGCTCCTGCGCCCAGGCCATTTCGTCAGCATCCAGCGAGCCGGCCTCCAGCCCCTGATAGGTGTCGCCGGCAAAGGCCAGCGCCGCCGGGCGGGTGGCTTCCGTTTTCGGATCGGCGGCAAAGTCCTGAAACCGCGCATGGTTCAGCTTGGCCAGATCCTCGCTGATGTGCATCAGCTTCATCAGATCGGCCACGGATTGGCCACGCGCCACCTCTGCCAGCTCTACCGCGTCGTCATGCAGCGCGGGCCAGGTCATCGCCTGCTCCCGTTCCGCCCAGTCCAGCTTCTTGGCCGGAGAGGTCACTACCAGCATATCTGCCCCTTTGAATTCTTGGCCCGGCTGCCAGGCCCTGGTTCCTTGGCGCGACCCTAGCCCGCGCCGCGCAGGACGTCCAGAAACGCCGCCGCGAAACGTTCGGCGCGGCGCTCCCCTAACAATCTTGTGATCCCGGCCTCGTCATCGCTGCGCATCTGCGCCACCTTGGCCAAGAGCGAGGCCGAACAGGTCAGCGGTTTCAGCGTGCCGCAGTCCCCGCGCGCCAGCTGCGCCTGAACCTCCAGCAGCCGGTCATAAGCCGGCCCCGCCTCGCGTCCCGCGAGTTTGCGGCGCGCCGGGTGGAGTTGGTCCGCCGCCCCGGTGATCACGTCCAGAAAATCATTGCCGTAGCGCTCCAGCTTCTTGGCGCCGACACCGCTGACGCGGGCCATCCGGTCCAGGGTTTCCGGGCGGGTCTCGGCCATCTCGATCAGGGTACGGTCAGGGAAGATCACATAGGCCGGCACTTTCTGCGCCTCGGCCAATGCACGCCGCTTGGCCTTCAGCGCCGACAGCAGCGGTGCGTCCTCTTCCGAGACCAGCGCCTTCACCGCCGGGCGGCGTTCGGCGGATTTGATGGTGTCGCGGCGCAGTTCGATGCTTTGCTCGCCGCGCAGGATCGGCAGCGCGGCTTCCGTAAAGCGCAGCGCGCCGTGGCGCTCCGGGTCGGGGCGCAGCAGGTCATGGCCCATCATCTGCCGGAACACCGCCTGCCACTGGCGCTTGCCGAATTCCTTGCCGCAGCCATAGACCGACAGCTGGTCATGGCGCCTGGCACGGATCCGCTCGTTGTCTGCGCCCAGCAGAATATCGATCAGATGGCCGGAGCCGAACCATTCCTCGGTCCTGAGCACAGCCGACAGCGCCTTGCGCACCACAGTTGTTCCGTCGAACACATCGGCCGGCCTGTCGCAGAGGTCGCAATTTCCGCAAGGCTCCGCGGCCTCGCCGAAATAGGCCAAGAGCTTCTGGCGGCGGCAGCGCAGCGCCTCGGCCAATCCCAGCAGGGCGTTCAGCCGGGCATGGTCGGCGGCGCGGCGTTCCGGCGGGGCGAGACCCTCATCCACCTGGGTGCGGCGCAGGCGGATGTCATCGGGGCCGAACAGGGTGAGGGTTTCGGCCGGCGCGCCGTCGCGCCCCGCGCGGCCGATTTCCTGGTAATAGGCCTCGATGGATTTCGGCAGGTCGGCATGGGCGACCCAGCGAATATCGGGCTTGTCGATGCCCATGCCAAAGGCCACGGTGGCAACCACGATCAAGCCATCCTCGCGGGCAAAGCGGGTCTCGACGATGCGGCGGTCCTCGGCGTCCATGCCGCCGTGGTAGAAACAGGCGGAATGGCCGGCCTCGCGCAGGGCGGCAGACAGCGCTTCGGTCTTGGCGCGGGTGCCGCAGTAGACGATGCCGGACTGGCCCTTGCGGGCGGCGGCAAACTCCAGGATCTGGCGGCGCGGGCTGTCCTTGGCGCCAAAGGCGAGGTGGATGTTGGGCCGGTCAAAACCGCGCAGGAAGCTGCGCGGCGCCTCGCCGTCGAACAGTTTCTGGACGATTTCTTCCTGGGTTTCCTGGTCTGCTGTCGCCGTGAAGGCGGCCAGCGGCACGTCCAGCGCGCGGCGCAGCTCGCCGATACGCAGGTAATCGGGGCGGAAATCATGGCCCCATTGGGAGACGCAGTGCGCCTCGTCCACCGCAATCAGGCTGACGCCGATGCGGCGCAGCATGCCCATCGCCGCACCGGAGGCAAGGCGTTCGGGCGCCATGTAGAGAAGCTTCAGCTGCCCGGCCTCGATCGCCTGCCAGACCGCCTCGGTCTCCTCCTCGGTGTTGCCGGAGGTGAGCGCACCGGCGGTGACACCGGCCTCCTGCAGGGCCCGGACCTGATCGCGCATCAGCGCAATCAGCGGCGAAATCACCACGGTCACCCCGTCGCGCAGCAGGGCAGGCAGCTGAAAGCACAGGGATTTGCCGCCGCCCGTGGGCATGATCGCCAGCACGTTTTCGCCCGCGGTCACGGCGTCGACGATCTCCTCCTGTCCGGGGCGGAAGGCGTCAAAGCCGAAGATCTCGCGCAGAATCGGGGACGCGCCTGTCAGGGCTGCCGGGGCTGTCATGGGGGCGGGTGGCCTCGTGGTGCTGGTGGTGCTGGTGTCTGCTCGTCTTGGCGGACACAATCCCACAGGAGGCATAGGGCGGCAAGGGGGAGAGCGGTGTCAGAGCCATCAATCAGGTTCCGCCCGGCGCCACAGCGCCGGGCAGCGCCCGTCCGCCCCATGGGCGGGCGCTGCCCTCATCGGGCTTAGTAGAAGGCCGAAACGTTGTTCACCAGGATGATGCGCAGCGCATAGACCGCGATCAGCACCGCCAGCGGCGCCAGGTCGATGCCGCCCATATTGGGAATGATGCGGCGCACCGGCGCATAGAGCGGTTCCAGAATGCGGTTCAGCCCGTACCAGATCTGCGCCACCAGCTGCTGGTGCAGGTTCAGGACCTGGAAGTTGATCAGCCAGCTCATGATCACATGGGCAATGATGAAGAACCAGACAATGTCCAGGATCAGCATCAGGATTTGGAACAGCGAAACCATCTGTAATTCCCTCTTTCGAACAGCCACACAGGTAAGCAGACACGGCGAAATGCGCAAGGCTTCCGCGAGGTTGCAGTTGACGCGCTGTAAACGGGTGGCATCACGGGTGCAAGCGAAACAGGAGGCCCTGCGCATGTACCCTATATTCCGCCTGATCAAGGATACCGTTCTGGCCAGCCGGATGCCGCGGCTGCCGATCACCGGCCTGCATGTCTCGCACCACATCTGCTGGCCCTGGGACCTGGACATGTGGATGGAGCTGAACAACGGCCGCACCATGACGCTTTATGATCTGGGCCGCACCATGCTGGCGCAGCGGGCCGGGCTGATCGGGGCCCTGAAAAAGAACCGCTGGGGGCTGACGGTGGCAGGATCATCGGTGCGCTACCGCCGCCGGATCCGGGGATTTGAGCGGTTTGAGATGCGCAGCCGCGCAGTGGGCTGGGATGACAAATTCATCTATGTCGAGCAGTCGATGTGGAAGAAAAACGGCGACTGCGCCAGCCATGTGATGCTGCGCACCGCAGTCACCGGCCGGACCGGGATTGTCCCGCCCGCCAAGGTTCTGGCTGCCTTGGGGCAAGACGCTGAAGTTTCTCCCGAATTGCCCGGTTGGATCAAGGATTGGTGCCAAGCGGATGGCGGCCGCCCCTGGCCGCCGATGCAGGACGGGCTTGCCTAGGCCCCTGCCCGCCTGCCATACCTGAAGGCAACTATAACAAGAGGCCGGGCATGCAGCAGGTATCCACGCGCAAGCGGATCTGGGGATGGTGGTTCTTTGACTGGGCCAGCCAGCCGTATCAGACGCTGCTGGTGACGTTTGTGTTCAGCCCGTTTTTTGCCGCTGCCGCGGCGGATTATTTCCTGACCCAGGGGCTGCCGGGCGAGGCTGCCAAGGCGCAGGCGCAGACCGTCTGGTCGCTGTGCCTGACGGTGACCGGGCTGATCATCGCCTTTGGCGCGCCGTTTCTGGGCGCGCTGGCCGATATCACCGGGCGGCGCCTGCCCTGGATCATGATGTTTTCCCTGATGTATCTGATCGGCGCCTGGGGGTTGTGGCACATGGATCCCGCGGGCAGCAACCTGTGGTGGATGCTGGTCAGCTTTGGTTTTGGCTTCATCGGGGCCGAGTTCGCGCTGATCTTTGTGAATGCTCAGCTGCCCACCCTCGCCAGCCGCGAGGATGTCGGGGATGTGTCCGGTTCCGGCTTTGCCTTTGGCTATCTTGGCGGTGTGATTGCGCTGTTCATCATGCTGCTGCTGTTTGTCGAGCAAAGCTCAGGCAAGACGCTGATCGGCCTAAACCCGGCCCTGGGGCTGGACGCGGCGGCAAAAGAGGGCACCCGTGCCGTAGGCCCGTTCACCGCGGTCTGGTTTGCCGTCTTCATGGTTCCCTATTTCCTGTGGGTCAAGGACCAGGCCGCCACCGGGCGCAAGGCCAGCCTGGGCAAAGCCTGGCAGATGGTGGTCAAACTGGTTGCCAGCCTGCGCCACCGGCTGAGCCTGGCGGCCTATCTTGGCTCGGCAATGTTTTACCGCGATGCGCTGAACGGGCTGTACGGGTTCGGCGGTGTCTACGCCAAGCTGGTGCTGGGCTGGGAGATCACCCAGATCGGCATTTTCGGCATTGTCGCCGCCTTTGCCGCCACCGCGTTCAGCTGGCTGGGCGGCAAGGCCGACCGGCGGCTGGGCCCGAAACCGGTGATTATCACCTCGGTCCTGGTGCTGGCCTTTGTCTGCCTGATCATCGTCAGCATGTCGCGAAGCCAGATTTTCGGCTTTGCCCTGGCAGAGGGCTCCACCCTGCCCGACAGGGTGTTTTTCGGCTGCGGCGTTCTGATCGGCGGCTTCGGCGGCATCCTGCAGGCCGCCAGCCGCAGCCTGATGGTGCGCCACACCAGCCCTGCGGATGCGACCGAAAGCTTCGGCCTGTACGGATTGTCCGGACGCGCCACCGCATTCCTCGCGCCGGCGCTGATCGGCCTGGCCACCACCGTGACCGGCAGCGCCCGGCTGGGGATCACCCCCGTGATCGGGCTGTTTCTGATCGGATTGGTATTGTTGTTCTGGGTTCAAGGAGAAGGAGATCAGGAGTGAAACTGTTTCTTGCCATCTGTTTGGCGGTTGCGGGCTTATCCAGCCCGGCAAGCGCGCAAACCCCCGCCAAGGCCCTGTTCGGAGCCAAGCCCAGCGCCTCGCAGCAGCGCCCCGCGCCGCTTGGCTCTTATGCCAAGGGGTGCGTTGCCGGGGCTGCGCAATTACCTGAGACCGGCCCAACCTGGCAGGCCATGCGGCTGAGCCGCAACCGCAACTGGGGCCATCCGGCAGCGATTGATTTCGTCAAGGACCTGAGCCGCGTGGCGGCCAGACAGCGCGGCTGGAAGGGGCTGTATATCGGCGACATCAGCCAGCCGCGCGGCGGGCCGATGCTGTCGGGCCACCGCAGCCATCAGATCGGCCTCGATATCGACATCTGGATGCGGCCGCCGGACCGGCTGAACCTCAGCCGCAGCGCGCGCGAAAACATCTCCTCGATCTCGATGCGCCGGGCCAAGGGCGCCTATGTGAATTCCAGCTGGACCCGCGCCCATCACGAAATCCTCAAGGCTGCGGCCAAGGACAAGCGGGTGGCGCGGATCTTTGTCTTTCCCGGCGCCAAGGTGCAAATGTGCAATGACGAGAAGGGCGACCGCCGCTGGCTGCGCAAGATCCGGCCCTGGTGGGGCCATCACTACCACTTTCATGTGCGGCTGGCCTGTCCGCGCGGCGCGCGCGGCTGCGCGGATCAGGCCGCCCCGCCCAGGGGCGACGGCTGCGCCGATGCGCAGCGCTGGGTCAATGACATTCTGAACCCGCCGCCGCCGAAACCAGTTGACCCAAACGCGCCAAAGCCTAAACCGAGAAGGGACTACACCCTTTCGGACCTGCCCAAGCAATGCGCCGCCGTTCTGCGATCAAACTGACCCTGGCCCTTGCGGCCGCCGCCTGTCTGGCAGCGGCGGCCTATGCGGCCAACCGCCCCGCCGCCGCCGCGGCGGGCAAGGCGCAGTACCTCAGCAGCCATACCTGGAAGCTGAACCAGCGCTGGTTCGGCGGGTTCTCGGCGTTGAAGCTCAGCCGCGGCGGCTCCGCAATGACCGTGCTCAGCGACCGGGCCACTTTGGTGACAACCCGGATCCAGCGCAGCCAGGGTCTGATTTCAGCCATCACCGCCCGGCGCGCGCACGAACTGCGGTCTTCCACCGGCAAAACGCTCAAGGGCTTTGCCGGCGACAGCGAAGGGCTGGCGGTGGCCGCGGACGGCAGCCGCTATATCTCCTTTGAAGGCGCCGCACGGGTGGCGCGCTATCAAAGCCCAGGGAGCCGCGCCACGGTGCTGCCGCGCCCCAAGGCCTTCCGCAGCCTGCCGCCCAACAAATCGCTGGAAACCCTGGCCATCGATTCCCGCGGGCGGCTGTATACCTTGCCCGAACGCGCCCTGGACAAACACGGGCAGATCCCGGTCTGGCGCTGGAACGGCCGCCGCTGGTCGCACCCGTTCAGCCTGCCGCCCGAGGGTGGTTTTCTGCCGGTGGACGCCGATTTCGGCCCCGACCGGCGGTTCTACCTGCTGGAGCGCGACTTTACCCTGTTCGGCTTCCGCAGCCGGCTGCGGCGCTGGGATATCACCGCCGCAGGGCCGGTGAACGAGGCGACCCTGCTGCAGACCCGCCCCGGCACCCATGACAATCTGGAAGGGCTGTCGGTCTGGGCTGATGGCGGCGGGCGGCTGCGCGCCACGATGGTCTCGGACGACAATTTCCTGCCCTTTCAACGCACCGAGATAGTGGAATACGCGCTGCCCCGCTGACCTGCTGCCGCCGCGCCGCGGCAGCGGCGCCGGGCCCAACCGGGCGGCGCATTTCCTGAAATGCGCCCAAGCGGGCGGGAGCCCCTGCCCCGCAGGCTGCTTGCAGCGGCGGCAGCTCCGGTTTAAAGCGCCAGTCTTCTGCCGTGGCAGGGATGATGCCCGCGGCCTTGAAAAATGGATCCGGCCCATGACCCGCTCGCATATTCCCGGCATCGTTGCCATGGCTGCCGTCGTGGTGGCCTCCAATATCCTGGTGCAATTCCTGTTCGGCCAATGGCTGACTTGGGGCGCCTTCACCTATCCCATCGCCTTTCTGGTCACGGATGTGATGAACCGGGTCTACGGCACCGCAGCGGCGCGCAAGGTGGTTGTGGCCGGTTTCCTGGCCGGGGTTGCCTGTTCGCTGATCGGCACCCGGATCATGCTGCAGGGCGACGGTTTTACCTATCCGGCCGTGACCCTGCGCATTGCGCTTGCCTCCGGTGTTGCCTTCCTCACCGCGCAGCTTCTGGACGTGGCCGTGTTTTCGGCCCTGCGCGAGGGCAAATGGTGGCGCGCGCCGCTGGCCTCGACCCTGATCGGCTCCTCCGTCGATACCGCGCTG
>NZ_JAXMOX010000203.1:0-7985 GCF_034669605.1 Leisingera sp. | reverse complement strand
CTTTGAGGACCAGAGTTTCACCTATAGCGAAGTCAATGCCCGCGCCAATGCGGTGGCCGGGCGCCTGCGTGAAATGGACGTGAAACCGGGGACGCATGCAGGCATCCACATCCGCCGCGGGCCCGAACTGGTTTTTGCCGCCCTGGGTGTGATGAAGGCCGGCGCCGCCTATGTGCCTTTGGACCCGGCCTACCCCGCAGACAGGATCGCGCATTATATCAGCGACAGCCGGGCGCAGGTGATCATCACGGAGGCGGCGCTGGCTGGGAAACTGCCGGCCTCCGGCGCGCAGGTGCTGGAAATCGAGACCGTCCCCGCGGGGACAGCCGAAGATAACATCGATGGCGGGGCCACGGGCAGCGATCTGGCCTATCTGATTTACACCTCCGGCTCCACCGGCCTGCCGAAGGGGGTGATGGTCAGCCATGCCAATGCCGCGAATTTCTTTGCCGGCATGGATCAGCGCATCCCGCATCAGCCCGGCGGCGCCTGGCTGGCGGTCACCAGTCTCAGCTTTGACATCTCGGTGCTGGAACTGTTCTGGACCCTGTCGCGCGGCGTCAAGCTGGTCTTGTCCAGCGATGAAAGCCGGCTGGAATTGTCCAGGGGCCCGGTTGCACAGTCAGACCGCAGAATGGATTTCAACCTGTTCTACTGGGGCAATGACGACGGGCCGGGGCCGCAGAAATACCGTCTGCTGCTGGAAGGCGCCAAGTTTGCCGATCACCACGGGTTCAATGCAGTCTGGACACCGGAGCGGCATTTCCATGCCTTTGGCGGCCCCTACCCGAACCCGTCGGTAACAGGTGCCGCTGTCGCCGCGGTGACTCAGAACATCGGCGTTCGCGGCGGCTCCTGCGTCGCGCCACTGCACCACCCGGCGCGGATCGCCGAGGAATGGGCGGTGATCGACAATCTGACCGCGGGGCGCGCCGGGATCGGCTTTGCCTCGGGGTGGCAGCCGGATGATTTCATTCTGCGGCCGGAAAACACGCCGCCTGCAAACAAACCCGCCCTGTTTGAGGCCATTGAAACCGTGCGCAAACTGTGGCGCGGCGAGGCGGTTGCCTTTCCCCGTGGGGACGGCAGCGGCCACACCGTTGTCACCCAGCCCCGCCCGGTATCCAGGGAGCTGCCGGTCTGGGTCACCACTGCGGGCAACCCGGAGACCTGGCGCGAGGCGGGCGCGATCGGGGCAAATGTGCTGACCCATCTGCTGGGCCAGAGCATTGAGGAGGTTGCGGGCAAGATCCGCATTTATCACGCGGCCCTGCGCGGCGCCGGCCATGACCCTGCGGATTTCAAGGTCACGCTGATGCTGCACAGCTATCTGGCGCCGACCCGCGAGGAGGCCCGCCAGGTGGCGCGGGAGCCGATGAAGGGTTATCTGCGCTCGGCGGCAGGGCTGATCAAGCAATATGCCTGGGCCTTCCCGGCGTTCAAGAAACCCGAAGGGATCGAGACCCCGTTCGAGATGGATCTGGGGTCTTTGCCGGAGGCGGAGCTGGAAGCGATCCTCGACTTTGCCTTTGAACGCTATTTCGAGGAGTCCGGCCTGTTCGGAACCATCGGGGACGCCTGCCGGCGGGTCGAGCAGCTGAAGCGGATCGGGGTGGATGAAATTGCCTGCCTGATCGATTACGGCATCGCGCCGGATGCGGTGCTGGAGGGGCTGAAACCGCTGGCCGAGGTGCTGCGTCTCACGAACGCGCCGCAGGAACTGGCCGCGGATGACTTCTCGCTGGGCGCGCAGATCCTGCGCCACCGGGTCAGCCATTTGCAATGCACACCCTCGATGGCGCGGATGATCGCGGCGGATGAAAACGCAAGCGCCTGCCTGGGGCAGCTGCAGCATCTGCTGCTGGGCGGCGAGGCATTGCCGGGCGATCTGGTGCAAAACTTACAGGCTGCGACAGGGGCTGAAATCCACAACATGTACGGCCCGACCGAAACCACGGTCTGGTCGACGGTGGAGAAAATCAGCGCTGTCCCCGCGGGGACAGCCGGGATTGGCACGCCGGTTGCGAATACGCAGGTTTACGTGCTGAACGAAAAACAATCGCCTGTCCCCGCGGGGACTCCCGGTGAATTATACATTGGCGGCGCGGGCGTCACGGCGGGGTACTGGCAGCAGCAGGCGCTGACTTCTGAACGGTTCGTAAACGCACCGTTCGCCGATGGCCCCCTGTACCGCACCGGCGATCTGGTGCGCTGGACTGCGGATGGGCGGCTGGGCTTTTTGGGCCGCAGCGACCATCAGGTGAAGATCCGCGGCCAGCGGATCGAACTGGGCGAAATCGAGGCTGCCATGGCGGCCTTCCCGGGTGTCACAGGAGCGGTGGCGGTGCCGCGCGGCGAAAGCGGAGCCGAGCAACTGGCTGGCTATATCACGGTGTCCGCACCGGTTGCCGAGGATGCCCTGAAACGGGCACTGGCGGCAAAACTGGCTGAGGTGATGGTGCCAGCGCGTATCGTCACGCTGGAGGCTTTTCCGCTGACGCCGAACAGGAAAATCGACCGCAAGGCGTTGCCGGACCCGAAACCGGCACGGGCCGGAGCCGCGCCGGCGGTGCCGCTGGATGCAGGCGCGCAAGCCAAGATCGCAACCGTCTGGAGCCGCATCCTGGGCGTCAGCGGCATTGGCGCGCAGGACAACTTCTTTGCGCTTGGCGGCCATTCGCTGCTGGCGGTGCAGGCGCACCGGGAGCTGCGGGAGGAACTGAACACCGCGAAGCTGTCGATCACCGATATCTTCCGCTTCCCGACGCTGGCCGGGCTGGCCACCCACATCGAGGGGCTTGCAGGCCCCCCTGCAAATGCGGAACAACAGCCGCAGGACACCCAAAAGCCTGACCGCGCCGGCACCATGTCAAAGCGGCGGGCGATGCGTGCAAACCGCAGAGCAAGGACCGGATGACAGAGGCCGAAAACAAACTGGCAGAGCGGCTGAATCTGATGCGGCCGCTGTTTGCCGCGGATGTGGCCGTGGCGGGCGCGGACCCGCTGGACGCCCTGCCGGTGCCCTTTGCCCAGGAGGCCGCGGGCCTGTCGCCCAACGCGGTTGCCAAGCGGCGCAATGAATTTGCCGCCGGGCGCAGCGCTGCGCATCAGGCGATGCAACAGCTGGGCCTGCCCCCTGTTCCGGTTCCGGTGGGCCGCGACCGGGCACCGGTCTGGCCCGCGGGGCTGGTGGGTTCGCTTACCCATACCAAAAGCTGCGCCATGGCGGTGCTGGCCAGAACGGGCGATGTTCAGGCGCTGGGGATCGACATCGAAGAGGACACCCCCCTGAAAGACGCGCTGCTGCCCGCGATCTGCTCGGAGCGCGAACAGGCCTGGCTGCGGCGGCAGGACAATCCGGGGCAGATGGCCAAGGTGATCTTTTCCGCCAAGGAAGCGGCCTATAAATGCCAGTACACGCTGAGCCGGGCCTTTTACGGCTTTGACGGGATGGAGCTGGAGTTTGATCTGGCGGCAGGTGCCTATCAGGCTGTGTTCACCGCCGGACGGCCGCCGTTTGCGCGTGGCGAGGCGGTTGGCGGGCGGTTTGCGGTTGGCGCCGGTCTGATCATCACCACGGCGGAAATCCGGGGGCGCGGATGATCGCGCGGCGCGGGTTTCTGGCCCTGGCAGCGGCGGTTTCAGCGCTGGGGCTGGCAGCAGTTGCGGCGCGCAGCCGCAGCGTGCCGGTGCCCCCTCCCCTGACCCCGCCCAAAGGCCCGCTGCAGGTGTTTCACCTCGGCCATTCGCTGGTCGGGCCGGACATGCCGCATATGCTGGCGCAGCTGGCACCGGAGGGGCATGGCTATAACAGCCAGCTGGGCTCGGGCACGCCGCTCAGGGCGCATTGGGAGGCGGAGGAGGAAATCCTCGACTTTGAGACCGCCAATCAGGCGCCTGCTTACCGGGATGCAAAAGACGCAATCGGTTCGGGAAACTACGGCGCGGTTGTGCTGACCGAGATGGTCGAGCTGCGCGATGCCATCCGCTACTTTGATGCGGCAGAATACCTGGGCAAATGGGCCGGCCTTGCGCGGGCGGCCTCGCCGGACACACGCATTTACCTGTATGAGACCTGGCACAGGCTGAACGATCCCGAGGGCTGGCTGGACCGGATCACCACCGATCTGGAACACCTCTGGGTCAACAAGCTGCTGGGGCCCGACAGCCGCGGACAGCCGCAGCAGCCGGTCTATCTGATCCCCGGCGGACAGGTGCTGGCGGCGCTGGCGCGGGCAGCGGAGGGCGGCGGGATCCCGGGCCTGGCTTCACGTGAATCGCTGTTTGCCCGGACGTCCGAAGGCGGTCTCGATACCATACATGTCAATGATCTGGGGGCCTATGCGGTCGCACTGACCCATTACGCGGTGCTGTATCAGCGTGCACCTGCAGGGCTGCCGCATGAACTGACCCGCGCCGATGGCAGCCCGGCAGAGGCATTCAGCCCTGAAGCCGCAGCCGCGGTGCAGCGGATCGTCTGGCAAGTGGTGCGCGCCCTGCCCCGCACCGGATTGCCTGCGGCTGGAGAGACCGGATGAATTTGGAGACGCTGATCACCTCGGTTGTGATGATCGGCCATTCGCTGTTCGGGCCGGACAATCCGCAGATGCTGGAACAGTTGCTGGATACCCGCGCAGAAGCCACCGTCGAAGCGCAGATCATCAATGGCGCGCCGCTGAGCTACAACTGGCAGCACAGCGGCACCGCCGAGGGCGTTGATTCACGTGAAAGGCTGCGCCAGCCGGCCGATGCGGTGATCATCACCGAGGCGATACCGCTGTCCAATCATCTGAAGTGGAGCGATACCGAAGGTGCCGCGACCCGGTTTTATGAGCTGGCGCGGGCGGCCAATCCGGATACCGCGTTCTACCTGCAGGAAACCTGGCACAGCCTGGACAGCGGCACCGGCGCCGAAGTGCCCTTTGACAAAGGCGCGGATGTGCCTTGGCGCGCGCGGATCAGACAGGACCTGCCGCGCTGGCAGGCGGTGGTCGAAGAGGTGAATACCGCCACCGGCGGCAGCGTGAAACTGCTGCCTGCGGGGCAGGCCATGGCCCGGTTGGAGGATGCGATCCTGGCCGGCACCCTGCCCGGCCTCAGCAGCATCCGCGATGTGTTTGCCGATGATATCCACCCCAATGCCACCGGTTTCTATTTTCTGGCGCTGCTGCAGTACGCGGTGCTGACCGGGCAGGATCCGGCGGGTCTGCCGCATCAGCTGAGCGACCGCTGGGGCAAGCCTTATCCCGCGCCGCCGCCTGAACTGGCGGCACGGCTGCAGCAGATCGCCTGGGCTGCGGCCCAAGGCACCGGCGTGCGCACCGCCGCGCGGCCGCCGGATCCTGCGACGCTGCCGCGGGAGCCTGCTCTGCCTGCGTTCAACACGGTGCAGGCCGCAGATCAAACCGCCCCGGAGGCCATCCCCGCCCGGCAGCCCGTCGCCATCAACCTGGCAGCCATCGCCGATTGGAGCAGCCAGGCGCCATTCCTGGATCACTTCAAGACCGCGCGTCCCTGGATCGGGCATCTGCCGAAACGCTGGGGCGGTGCGGATCACCAGGATCTTCTGGCTGCCGGCTATCTGGACCCGGAGGGCTGGCCCACCGCCATCCCGCCTGAGCTGAGCTCCATCGGCACCGTGATCCTGACCGATCTGCCAAAGGAAGCCGTCTCGCTTGCGGGCCGCTATGTGCTGCGGTTCGAGGGCCAGGGCATTGTCGAAGTTGCGGGCCGGGCCGAGAACGTGCGCTATGGCAAGGGCGAGGTGCGGTTTGACTATGCCCCCGGCCCCGGCCCGGTGGAAATCCGGATTCAGCGGACCGGGCGGCGCACTGGCAGCGGCGCGGACTATCTCCGCAACATCCGGGTGGTGAAGGAGGAGCATCTGGAAGCCTATGAGCAGGGCGACCTGTTCAACCCGTTGTGGCTGGACCGGCTGGACGGGTTTGCCGCGCTGCGGTTCATGGATTGGATGGCCACCAATGACTCCGGCCAAACCGGCTGGGAGGACCGGCCGCGGGTCCCGGAGTACACCTGGGCGCTGAAAGGCGTTCCGGCGGAAATCATGCTGGCGCTGACCAACACGCTGGGGGCGGATCCCTGGTTCACCATGCCGCATATGGCGGATGATACCTATGTCCGCCAGTTCGCCCGGCTGACGGAGCGCAGGCTGGATGAAGACCTGCGCGCCTATGCAGAATACTCCAACGAGGTCTGGAACTGGCAATTCCAGCAAGCCGCCTGGGCCGAAGCGCAGGCGCAGGCGCGCTGGGGCGGCGATGGCTTGTGGATGCAGTTCTATGGAGGCCGGGCCGCCGAGGTTGCGCAGATCTGGACCCGGGTTTTTGGCGAAGGCAGCGAGCGGCTGGTGCGGGTGATTTCCTCGCAGACCGGCTGGCTGGGATTGGAAGAACAGGTTCTGTCAGCGCCGCTGTGGCAGGCGGAACAGCCGGGGCGCAAGCCCCCTGCCGCCTATTTCGATGCCTATGCGGTGACAGGCTATTTCGGTGGTATCCTTGGCGTCACGGAACGCGCAGGCCATGTCCGCGCCTGGATCGCCGGCAGTCGCGAGCAGGCCCGGACCGTGGCGGCGCAACGCGGGTTGACCGGCACCGCCGCAGAGCAGTTTGCGGCAAGGCATCAGTATGACGCAGCCTCGGCCCAGGCCGGAGCGGAGCTGCGCGACGGGCTGATCTCGGGCGACGGCGCCGACACGTTGACCGATCTGCTGGGGCGGGTGTTGCCCTACCATGCCGGGATTGCCCGGCAACACGGTCTGGAGCTGATCATGTATGAGGGCGGCAGCCATGTGGTCGGCATCGGTCCGATGGTGGAGGATGAGACACTTACCGGGTTCTTCACCCATTTCAACTATACGCCCGAGATGGGCAGGCTGTACCAGGAACTGCTGGCGGGCTGGAGCGCCCTGGGCGGCAGTCTGTTCACCGCCTATGCCGACGTTGGCGTGCCGGGGAAATGGGGCAGCTGGGGGGCGTTGCGGGTTCTGAGCGACGAGAACCCGCGCTGGGACGCGCTGGAGGCGGTCAGATGACGCCGCAGGTCTCGGTGCTGATCCCGGCCCATGATGAGGCGGCGTATATCGCAGGGTGCCTGCAGGCGGTCTTTGCCTCGGATCCGCTGCCGCAGGGCATGACCGCTGAGGTTCTGGTGCTGGCAAACGGCTGCCGCGATGAGACGGCCGCATTGGCCCGCGCGCAGAGACCGTCTGCGGGCTGGGATCTGCGGGTGCTGGAACTGCCGGAAGGCGGCAAGATTGGTGCGCTGAATGCCGGCGATGCGGCGGCCCGCGGCGATCTTCTGATCTATCTGGATGCGGATGTTGGCGTCAGCCCGGCGCTGATCCCGCGGATTGCCGCGGTGCTGGCGCAGGACGTGCCGCTTTATGCCAGCGGCCGCCCGCAGGTGGCGCTGGCGCGCAGTGCGGTGACCCGTGCCTATGCACGGCTCTGGAGCCGGCTGCCGTTTGTCACCGGCGGCGTGCCCGGGTTCGGCGTGTTCGCCATGAACCGGGCCGGACGGCAGCGCTGGGGGGACTGGCCGGATATCATCGCCGATGACATTTTCGCCCGGCTGAATTTCGCCCCGTCCGAGCGGGTGAAAGTGCCGGCTGTCTACAGCTGGCCGATGGTGGAGGGCTTCCGCAACCTGGTGCGGGTGCGGCGGCGGCAAAATGCCGGCGTGGCGGAGGTGGCCGGCAAATTCCCTGTCCTGCAGCAGAATGAAGACAAATCACCGCCGGACGGCGGCTTTGTGCTGAAGCTGCTGCTGTCGGAACCAGCCGGGTTCCTAGTCTATGCGATGGTCGCCCTGGCCACAAAAACGCCGCTGTTTGCGTCAGGCAGCCGCTGGACCCGCGGCCGCTGAGCCCCGGCTTTTGCCGCTGGCCTGTCGCGGCGGATCTCCCGCGCCCGCAGGAACCTCTGGCTGCGCCAGCGCGCCCTTGGCGGCCTTGGGCGTGGGCCCGG
>NZ_JAXMOX010000202.1:0-8007 GCF_034669605.1 Leisingera sp. | reverse complement strand
CTTCGCCCGGGTTCACACCTGAGGAAACCATCCACCAGCCAATCGCGCCCTGCACACCGCCCATAATACCAGGCAGTGCCAGCCGTCCGGCCCAGCCCGCCGGGATTTTGCGTGCGGCCAGAAAGCCCAGAAAGCCAACTGCCCAGATCAGACCAATGATGCGGCCCAGCTGGCGATGGCCCCATTCCCACCAGTAAATAGATTTAAAATCAGACAGTTGCATCCATTTGTTCTGGATGCGCCACTGGTCTATCTGCTGGTATTTGTCGAATTCCGCCTGCCATTCTGCTTCGGACATAGGCGGGATGGCTCCGGTCACGGGGCGCCATTCGGTAATCGACAGGCCAGAGTCCGTGAGCCGCGTCAACCCGCCCACCACAATCATCGCAACCACCAGCGCAAACAGCACCATAAGCCAGGCCCGGATACCCTTGCGGGCGCCGCCGCGGCCGCGGTCGATCAGTCCCGGCTGTACTGCGGGCACGTCGGACTTCTCGCCCTCAACCTCTTCGAAAATGCTGCGCTTGCTCATGCTTGCCTCTTTACCATTGCTGCCAAGCTAAGGACGGATTTGGGATTGGTCCAGACCGGCTCACTCGCCGCCGCGCTCTTTCCAACGAACCATCTGCCGCATGATCCCGTGCAGCATCTGCACATCCGCGCGGGTCATCCGCATCCGGCTCCACAGATTGCGCAGATTGGTCTTCATGCTCTCAGCTTTTTCCGGCGGGAAGAAAAAGCCCGCCTGGTCCAGGCGGTTCTCGTAATGCTCCACCAGTTTCTCGACTTCCACACCGCTCGCCCAGTCGCCCTTGCGGCCGAGGTCAGTGGTTTCATGCTCCACTTCACCGGATTGGCGCATCCATTCATAGCCGGTCAGCAGCACGCATTGGCCCAGGTTCAAGGAGGCATAAAGCGGGTTCACCGGCACCGAGATGATGGCGTTGGCCTTGGCGATGTCTTCATTCTCCAGTCCCGCGCGCTCGGGCCCGAACATAACCGCGACCTTCTCGCCCGCCGCGATCTTGCCAGCTGCGATCTGCATCGCGCGTTCGGGGCTGTAGACGGGTTTGGTCAGCCCGCGCTGGCGGGCGGTGGTGGCAAAGACATAGGTGCAATCGCCCAGCGCCTCGGGCACATCCGCACAAAGCTGTGCCTCGTCCAGCAGCCGGCCGGCACCTGATGACATCGCAACCGCCTTGGGGTTCGGCCAACCGTCCCGCGGCGCCACGATGCGCATCCGATCGAGGCCAAAGTTCCACATTGCCCGCGCCGCGGCGCCGATATTCTCGCCCATCTGGGGGCGGACCAGGACAAAGGCAGGTTGAGGCGTATCAGTGGGCATTGCTGCAGGCATCCGTCTGTTGCGCGTAAAATCCGCCTTGCTGTAATCCCCGCAGGCGTCCGGGGCAAGGTCCGGCACCTGACTTGCCGGTATTTCCCGCTTGCGCTGGCTGCGCAAATCCTTGCGTCCGGCGGCAAATCGGCTAAACACCGTTCAATCGCCTGAACAATGGAGCGCCACCATGGACAGCCCTTCTGACGCACCGGAACAGCCGCAGATCTACTTGATCTCCCCGCCGAGCTTTGAACTGGGCAAGTTTCCCGGCCAATTGGCACGGGTACTGGACGAGATCGGCGTGGCCTGCGTGCGCCTGGATCTGGCCAGCCGAGACGAAGACACCCTCAGCCGTGCAGGCGACGCACTGCGCGAGGTCACCATGGAACGCGATGTGGCGCTGGTAATCTCGGATCATCAGATCCTGGCAGAGCGGCTGGGCCTTGACGGTGTGCATCTGACAGACGCATCCAAATCCGTGCGCACCGCGCGCAAGGCGCTGGGGCCGGATGCGATTGTCGGCTGTTTCTGCGGCGCGTCGCAACACGACGGCATGGTAGCAGGTGAAGCGGGCGTGGACTACGTGAGCTTCGGGCCCGTCGGCACTTCGGGCCTGGGGGATGGCGCACAGGCTGAGGCTGATCTGTTCCAATGGTGGTCCCAGATGATCGAGGTTCCTGTGGTCGCAGAGGGCGGCCTGACCGAGGATCTGGTACGCAGCATCGCCCCGTATACCGATTTCTTTGGCATCGGAGACGAAATCTGGCATGCCGAGGACCCGCTTGCACAGATCAAAACCCTGATGCGGGCAATGGGCTGACCGTTTAGCGGGGTTTTACAGGAACACCCGCTCGACGAACCAGTACCCCCCTACCATCGCAATGGTGACCGAGGCCGGGATCGCCACACGGCCGCGGTATTTCGGATGCTGCCCGAACCACAGCCGCACGCCCAGGTAAGCCGCCGCAATCACTGCAAGCTGGCCCAGTTCCACGCCGATGTTAAAACCGATCAGGGCTGGCAGGAACTGGCTGGACGGCAGACCGAACGCGCCCAAAACGCTGGCAAAACCCAGCCCGTGCAACAGTCCGAACCCAAAAATCACAAAAGCCCGCCAGCCGTGCAGCTTGCGGGCGAAGATGTTCTCGACCGCGACAAAGACAATCGACAGTGCAATCAGCGGCTCGACAATACTGGCGCTGACCGACACCACCCCCAAGGCGCCCAGCGCCAGTGTAATGGTATGCGCCACTGTAAAGACGCTCACCTGCAGCAGCAGCGGCTTTACCCGCGGGCTGAGAAAAAACAGCCCCAGTACAAACAGGATATGATCCAGCCCCTTCGGCAGGATATGGGTAAAGCCGACGGGAATGTATTCCGCAAAGGCCTCGACCGGTGTCTTGGCTGCACCGCCCTTCAACGGGATCGGCGGCGATGTCTCTCCCCCCTGGAGGTAACCGGTATAGGGTTCCTTGACCCCGTTCTGCCGCAGCACCACGCCGCCGGACCCGGCAGGCCAGAAAATCCGCAGGCTGTCGGCCGTTGCCGGAATTTTCCCGGTCAGCTCCAGAAAAGACGCGCGCGGCAGGCTGGCATCGCCAACCTCCGGTATAGTGACATGCGACAGGCGGAGGTCCACTGCCCTGCCGGCCCGCAAGGAAAACGTTTCCAGCCATTCTTCGGCGAACAGCCGGACCATCGGTTCCAGATCCTGCATCCCCAGTCCGCGCAGTTCATCGTAGTCAGCGGCCTGCGCCGTCTGGTTTGTGTCCGACAGGCCATCCAGATCAATGCCGGCGACAAACGCCTCGACATTCAGCCGCAGCCCCAGGGTGATCTGCCCGTCCTCCACCCGGAAATCGGCAATCGCCGGTGTGACCTCATGCGCGCGGACATTTGCAGCTGCTATTGCAACCACACTGAACAGCAGCGCAAATAGGATCTGCAGCCAAGTCACACCGCGCCTGACAGCCAAGGACAATTTCATGCAATACCGCCTGTTCTGCTCAACTCTCTGCGCCGGGCTGGCTTTGGGGGCCGCCCCGCTGTTATCCCACGAGTTTTGGATTGAGCCGGAAAAATATCAAGTGCCTATCGGCACCGGGGTGGTGGCGAGATTACGCAACGGACAGGAATTCAAGGGGGCCGAACAGCCTTACTTGGATCACCGGATTGCCCGGTTCGAGGTTGTTCAGAACGGATCTGCAACGGCTTATGAAGGCCGGATGGGCGACATGCCTGCATTCACCGCCGACGAAGAAGGTGACGGTCTGGCCGTGATCATCCACCAGACACAGCCGCAGATGCTGATCTATGACACCTGGGAGGACTTTCAGGCCTTCATCGATCACAAGGGTTTTGCCGGCATTCCCGGTCAGCACCACGCGCTTGGCCTGCCGGACGCGGGCTTTGCCGAACAATACACCCGCTATGCCAAGGCATTGATCGCCATCGGCAGCGGTGCAGGCTCCGATCAGGACACGGGGCTGGAGACCGAGATCGTTGCCCTCGCCAATCCCTATACCGATGACCTGTCATCAGGTCTCCCGGTTCAGCTGCTGTATCAAGGCAAGCCACGCCCCCAGGCACAGGTTGAGATTTTTGCAAAAGCGCCGGATGGCAGCATCAGCATCAGTACCATGCCAACCGATGCACGGGGTGAGGCGGTCATCCCCGTTACCCCAGGGCAGTCTTACCTGCTTGACGCTGTGGTGCTTCGTCCCGCCCGTGAAGGCCAGGATTATGTTTGGGAAAGCCTCTGGGCGGCGCTGACCTTTGCGGTGCCTGCACCGTGATGCCTCTTGCGATGAACCGGCAAAGGCGGCAATAGGTCATTATGACACAAAACTCCGCTCCCCAGCGCCCCGCCATGCTGTGCATCGGGTCGGTCCTTTGGGACATTATCGGTCGCTGCAGTACGGAGATGCAGCGCGGCTCGGACATGCCCGGGCGCATCACCCGGCTGCCCGGCGGCGTTGCCATGAACATCGCCATGACCTTGTCGCGTTTCGGGATGCAGCCTGCATTGCTGACGGCCGTGGGCCGCGATCCCGAAGGTGACGAGCTGATCCACGCCTGCAGCCACTTTGGCCTGATCACGGATTACATCTACCGGTCCGAGGATCTGCCCACCGACCGCTACATGGCAGTCGAAGGCGCCAACGGGCTGATCGCTGCCATTGCCGACGCCCACTCGCTGGAGGCCGCAGGCGACAAGATCCTGCGTCCGCTGTCCGACGGCGCATTGGGCACCTGCGATGCCCCGTACCGGGGTCAGGTTGCGCTGGATGGCAACCTGACGCTTTCGGTGCTGGATGACATCGTGGCCAGTCCCGCCTTTGCCAGTGCCGACCTTCGCGTCGCTCCAGCTTCGCCGGGAAAGGCGGAACGGTTGCGTCCATTTCTCAACCGCACCCGCGGCACGCTTTACGTGAACCTCGAAGAGGCTGGCATCCTATGCCAGGCAGAGTTTACCGATAGCGAAACCGCTGCGCAGGCAATGCTGGATCGCGGTGCGGCTCGGGTGCTGGTCACTGATGGCGGCTCCTCTGCCACCGTCGCCGATGCCGAAGGCGCCATCACCCTTGTTCCGCCCCGCGTGACCGTCGCCCGGGTGACCGGCGCCGGAGATACCTTTATGGCCGCCCATATCGTTTCCGAGGCACGGGGCGAAGACCGCAAGACCGCTTTGGCCTCCGCCCTCGCGGCCGCGGCCACATATGTTTCAGGAGAACCCCCGTTGTGATCGAAATCCGCTATTCATCCGAAGTCCAGACCGCCAAGACCGCAGGTCAGGCCATTGTTGCGCTGGAAAGCACCATCATCACCCATGGCATGCCCTACCCGCAGAACGTCGAAGTCGCCGCCCAGGTGGAGCAGGACATCCGCGATGCCGGTGCCGTGCCCGCCACAATGGCCGTTATGAAAGGCGTGCTGCATGTGGGGCTTGAACCCGATCAATTGCAGGTGCTTGGCCAGGAAAAGGGGGTTGCCAAGATCTCCCGCGCCGATATGGCCGCCTGCATCGCCACTGGCGGCACCGGTGCGACCACGGTTGCGGCGACTATGATTGCCGCACGGCTGGCCGGGATCGAAGTCTTTGCAACCGGCGGTATCGGCGGCGTGCATAAAGGGGCCGAGACCACATTCGACATTTCCGCCGACCTGATGGAACTGGCGCAAACCCCGGTCACCGTGGTGGCTGCGGGCGCCAAAGCCATTCTCGACGTGCCGAAAACGCTGGAAGTGCTGGAAACCCAGGGCGTGCCAGTGATTGGCTATGGCCAGGACAGCTTCCCGGCATTCTGGTCCGCGCAGTCCGACCTGAAGGCGCCTCTGCGTATGGACGGGGCCGCCGGGATCGCTCGCGCCCATGCCACCCGGAAGGCCATGGGCCTGCCCGGAGGCCAGCTGGTCGCCAACCCGATCCCGGCAGAGGCCGAAATCCCGGCCGAAGAGCTGGCGCCGGTCATCGCCCAAGCCCAGTCCGAGGCCGATGAACAGGGCATCTCAGGCAAGGATGTAACCCCCTTCCTGCTGCGCCGGATCTTTGAGCTGACCGGGGGACGCTCGCTCACCGCCAATATCGCCTTGGTGCGCAACAACGCCCGTCTGGCGGCAAAGATCGCACAGGAACTGAACAAACGGCCACAATGATTTGATTTTCCGGGCGGATGCCATTGCTCCGCCCGCAATCAGTGCCTAGGTTCCAATCGAAATTCAGGTGAAGCAGCCCCATGACAACGCCCTTCGACGAAGAACCTCACCGCCGCCGCGGACTGTTTGCAAGTCTGCGCGCCTCCTTCTTTACCGGGATCGTCGTCATTGCACCGGTGGGCCTGACCATTTGGCTGCTGTGGTCGGTGATGGGCTGGATCGACAGCGTGGTGCTGCCGCTGGTTCCAACCACCTTCCGGCCCGAACAGTACATCGGCATCAACCTGCGCGGTGTCGGGCTGATCATCTTCCTGCTGTTCACAATCGTCGTTGGCTGGATTGCCAAGGGTATCCTCGGCCGGTCGCTGATCAGTTTTGCCGAGAGCCTGGTAGAACGCATGCCGGTGGTCCGCACGGTCTATTCCGGTATCAAGCAGATTTCAGAGACCGTTTTCGCCCAGTCGGAACGCAGTTTTGAAAAGGCCTGCTTGGTGCAATACCCGCGCAAGGGTATTTGGGCGATCGGGTTCATCTCCACCGCTGCGAAGGGTGAGATCGCCAAGAAGGTCGAAACCAGCCGCGGCCTTACCAGTGTCTTCCTGCCAACCACTCCAAACCCGACATCCGGTTTTTTGCTGTTCGTCCCCGAAGAAGATGTGATCGAGCTGGACATGTCAGTGGAGGATTCTGCCAAGCTGGTAATCTCGGCAGGCCTTGTCTATCCGAACCCCAAGGACCCCTCAAAACCGCTGGAGAACGGCAAGAAAGCGGCAGTGAAAGAAAGCGCCTGACCTAGCTGAACATCGCGGGCAAATCCGTCGAAGAACGCACTCCGAGGTTCTTCCCGTCCCGCGCCAGAAAGCTGTCTGCCGCATCCCGCCCCGCCTGTTTCAGCCGCGCCAGGATCTGCGGCACAGGAAACAGCTTGGTGGTGACTGACAGCTGCGTCATCAGCTCATCATCGGCAATCATGTGAACCCGCACTTTCTTCATCCGCCCGGGTGCTAGCGTTCCATCCGCCAGCAGACGCTGAACAAAGCTGATAGCCCGCAACTCCCGCAGCAATGACGAGTTGAAGCTGATCTCATTCACCCGGTTGCGGATCTGCTGCGGCGTCTTGGGAATCTCGTCGCGCTCCAGCGGGTTGATGTTCACAATCACCACATCCCCCGGCAGCCCGGCGCGGAACAAGGGAAACAGTGCCGGGTTGCCAGTAAATCCGCCATCCCAATAGGCCTCCATCCGCCCGGTGTCCGGATCCTCGATCTCCACCGCCTGGAACATGTCCGGCAGGCAGGCCGAAGCGAGGATCGCATTTGTGCTGATCTCCTGCCCCTCGAAAATGCGGATCTTGCCGCTGCGCACACAGGTGGCGCAAACGAACAGCTCCGGGCCTTCCTCGGCGCAGACTTTCGAAAAATTGAACGCCTCCACAACCTCCTGCAGCGGGTTCTTGTAGAACGGACCATAGTGATAGGGTGAGATCGCCTGGCTCATGGATTCCATCGGAGAAAACGGCATTGCCGCCTCCCAGGCGCCTGCCCAGGCCACCGCATCAAACCGGGTAAGCCAATGGGCAAAACGCATGTCCCCCACCGCCCCCATCCGCCGCCACAGACTGTTCAGCGCCGCCTTGGCGCCCTCGCGCCCGCCCTGAACCATACCGGACTTGAATGCTGCGCCATTCAGCGCGCCAGCCGAAGTTCCGGTAATCCCGGCCACCTCGGTACTCTCATCTTCCAGCAGCCGGTCCAGCACGCCCCAGGTAAACGCTCCATGCGCGCCGCCGCCCTGCAGGGCCAGATTAATGCGTTTCACCAAAATGCACCTGCCCATTTCATCTTTGCGAAAATGCTCCGGGGCTGAATTTTCCCGGCTGCGGCATTGGGGGCCGGCCCCTCCCGCCGCTTCCAGGCGACGCCTACAGCGCCGTCCAGCCGCCATCGACACTCAGCGTCGTGCCGGTAATTTGCGCTGCGGCATCGGAACACAAGAACACCGTGGAGATCGGA
>NZ_JAXMOX010000201.1:0-8149 GCF_034669605.1 Leisingera sp. | reverse complement strand
AAGAGGTCGTTCTGGGACTCAGCCAGGACCGGGTTGCAATCACCGCCACTTTCGACGGTTCCGAGATCCTGGTTTTCGGGGCGGTAAAGCGGGAAAGCCCGATCCCGTCTGGCGAGCCGCTGGAAGGGATTGTCACCGTTTCCGGCCCGGCCCCGGCCGTTATGGTCCGCCGCAAGGAAAAGAAACTCGGCATCTGGGTCAATGTGGACAGCGTGCTGGTCGACTCGGCACCTGCCTTTTACGCAGTGGCCACCAGCGCACCGTTTGCCCAGGTGCTGACCGATACCGAGGACCTGCGCTTCCGGGTCTCGATTGCCCGCGCGATCCGCTCTGTCGGCGCGGCAATGCATATCCGCGGCGCCCAGGCATTTGCCGACGCGGTGGTGCGCATCCGGGAAGGCAACGGACTGTATTCGCTGCGTGAAAACACCGTGGCGGTGGATGAACAGACCCTGTTCCGCACGGCCATCGACATGCCCGCCGATCTGACCGAAGGCGAATACCAGACCCGCATCTTCCTGACCCGCGGCGGCGAGGTTGTCTCCAACTACGAGACCACGATCCACGTGCGCAAAGTGGGTCTGGAACGGTTTCTGTATTCCATGTCCCGCGAGCAGCCGTTTTTGTATGGCCTGATGGCGCTGGTGATTGCAATTGCCTCCGGCTGGGGCGCCTCTGCCGCCTTCAGCCTGCTTAGGAACCGGTAAAGAGGGGCGCTGCCCCTTTTGGCCTCGCGGCCAATTCACCCCGGAGTATTCGGGAAAGATGAAAGCCCCTGTTTCTGCTTTGTGAAAATACTCCCGCCGGAGGCGCGCTGCGCGTCAGAGCAGCGCCAGGCCCAACGGGAGCGGCGCATCTTTGAGGCGCCGGCGACGGGCGGGAGAGATCAGCCGCGGCCGATATAGGGCATCTTGGTGGCCATCACTGTCATGAACTGCACATTCGCTTCCAGCGGCAAACCGGCCATGTGCAGCACTGAGCTGGCAGCGTCTTCCACCGCAAATGTATGCATCGGCTCGGCACCGGGGCTGGCGTCGGCGTGGCGCTGGCTCAGGTCTTCGATCATCGGCGTGCGGGTGTTGCCGATGTCGATCTGGCCGCAGGCGATATCAAAGGGCCGTCCGTCCAGTGACAGGCTTTTGGTGAGACCGGTGATGGCCGCCTTGGTCGCCGCGTAAGGCGCCGACAGCGGACGCGGCACATGCGCGGCGATGGAGCCGTTGTTGATGATCCGCCCGCCCTGGGGCGTCTGCTGACGCATCTGCCGGAAGGCGGCGCGGGCGGACAGATACATGCCTGTGAGGTTCACGTTGACGGATGCAAACCAGTCCTCCAGCGGGATTTCATCAATGGTGCCGGGCGGTGTAAAGATGCCTGCGTTGTTGAACAGCACGTCCAGCCGCCCCGCGGCCATGGCAAAACTGTTCACTGCGTGATCCACCGCTGCCGGATCGGTCACATCCGCGGGCAGCACATGCGCGTTGGCGTGGCCCTGCGCCGTCTCGGCCAGCCTGTCCGCACGGCGGGCCAGCAGCCCGACCTGCCAGCCTTCGGCCAGGAATACCTTTGCCGCAGCGCGGCCGATGCCGGAGCTGGCGCCGGTGATCAGAATGGATTTGCTCATGCCGGGGTCTCCTCTTGCGCTTCCAGTGTCAATGCCGCGGCAGGCACGGCCTTCAGGTCATCGACCTGCAGCGGGCCTGAGGGCTTGGCCAGGCGGTTGCGCACCACCCAGATCAGCCGCTCCTGCGCCCGGGTGATCGCCACATAGGCCAGGCGCTTCCACAGCGGCTGGCCTGCTTCGACCCGGCCCATGCGGGCGGCGGCGTAAATATCAGGGGCGAACACCTGGGTGGTGTCCCATTGCGAGCCTTGCGCCTTGTGTATGGTCACCGCCGCACCGTGCAGGAAGGTGGCACCCATGCGGGCGGCGTAGGGGATGAAGGGCTCCTCCTCATCCGGTTTCTCGATCTTGACGATGGAGGCGGCAGAGACCTGCGGGTCTTCCGCCCCCATCACATGCAAACGGGAGAATCCGGGTTTGCGGCCGGAGCCGAGAAAGATCACCTGGGCGCCCTTGATCAGCCCGCGGGCCTCGAGATCCAGGCGTTTCTTGCGGTGTTTCATCGGCAGTTCGATACCGTCGCAGATCAGCGGCTCGCCGGCGATCAGCTCATCCTCCGGCGCGCCATGCACGGCGCGGAAGGCGTTGATCAGCCGGATCCGTGTATTGTTGCGCCAGACAAGCACCGGCGAACGTGCCATCAGATCGACCTCCACCCGCTGGCCCCAGACTACGCGGTCGTCGCGCCGTGCGGTGTCTTCGACCATCCGCTCGAAATCCTCGAACCCCAGCTGCGGATCGGCCAGAGCATGGGCGAGATCCAGGATCGGGTTGCCGGCCTCCTGCCGGTGAATGCGGTTCAGGATCAGGTGCTGCGGCTCCGGCAGGGTGTCGAACACCATAGACCCCGACTGGTTGACCGGGGCCAGCTGCGCCGGGTCGCCAAACAGCACCAGATTTGGAAAGATCTCTTTCAGGTCTTCGAACTGGCGGTCGTCCAGCATCGAGGCTTCATCGACAAAACCGATATCCAGCGGCTCCTCCCGCCGTTTCCAGCCGGTGATGAAGTCAGAGCCGCGCAGGCCTGCCGCGGCCAGGGCGCCGGGGATCGACTTGTTTTTCTCGTAGAACGCAGCCGCGCGGGCCAGGGCGTCTTCGGTCAGCCCTTCGATTGCGGGTTTGTCGCCCTGCCCTGCCAGCCATTCGGCGATGCGTTCGTATTCCGGGTCATAGACCGGCGTGTAAAGAATGCGGTGGATGGTGGTTGCAGGCACGCCGCGCAGGCGCAGGACGCTGGCCGCCTTGTTGGTCGGCGCCAGGATCGCCAGGGTGCGGCGGTCGTCGCCTTTCTTGCGGCTTTCATAATCGCCCGAGACGACCTCAACCCCGGCCTGCTCCAGCGCCTTGTAAAGCTCGGCCAGCAGCAGCGTCTTGCCTGATCCGGCCTTGCCGATCACGGCCATCACCCCGGCGTCGCCGCGGGGCGGCTGCAACAGCCCGTCATCAAGATCCACCCCCGCCTTGCGCAGGAGTTCGGTCACGCTGTCAAAAGCGGTGGCCTGGTCGTCGGAAAACTGTACGGGCAGAGCTGTCATTGCGCGACCCTACAGCCGCGGGACCGGGTCCGCCAGAGGATCCGGCCCCGGATTCCGCTTCAATCAGCCCGTGAGTGCCATGGGGGCTGCCGCCCCCGCGCCCCCGAAGGAAAGGTCAAACCAGATCTGCGACAATTCGGGGGCGATTCCGGCCTTGGAGGCAACGGCCTGATAAACCCCGGGCGTGTATTCCCACAGGCCAAGGCAGACCCGTTCACGGCCTTCGCCCCGGGTGCCGATGATCTCCGGGCTGAAGCCGAGGCTGCGGTAGATCCGCACCATGCGCCGGTCGAAGACACCGGCGAAATGGGCGATGGAAAAATTGCGCATGATCTCGACCCCGCCCAGGGTCAGCGCCCCCGCCGCATTGCCGCCCGCGTTGCGTGACAGGCAGAAACGGGTGCATTCCCAGATCAGCGGGCTGCAGATCGGCACCCCGCCGGCCAGGTCAAGAAAGACGTCATTGACCATCACCGGACCAGTTGTCGGAAGAAACCGCATGGAGCCGCCATGGCTGCCATCCGGCATTTCCCAGATCACATAAAGCGGATCCAGCTGATCATACTGGTCGCGCTCCTCCCCCTTGCAGTCCACGTGCACCTCCCAGCCCAGCCGGGCCCGGAATTGATCCGCCCGGTCGCGGAACATCGAGTGCGCGAGGCCGGCGTGGTTGTGAAGATCATGGCCGTAGATATAACGAAGCATTGAATAGTCCCCTTTTGGTTAAAAGTGGGGACAGGTTACGCTTGAGTTATTCAATTTTAGAGTGTGCTTACCGCAGCGATCACACTCTAACGTTAAACTACGATAAATCCGAGTGTCATGGCCCGGGTTATGGCGTGCGTCGTATTGATCGCCCCAAGCTTGAACCGGGCGCTTTCAATATAGACACGCAGAGTATGCTCGGAGATTGCCAGGGTCTTGGCCACCTGCGCACGGCTGTAGCCGATGGCCAGCAATGTCAGCGCATCCACTTCACGCGGCGACAGCGGCTGAGCCTGCTCAGGGCTGCGGCTGGGTTCAAACTCTAGCGCCTTGCGGTTGAAATAATGCGCCATCAGGATCATATCGCGGCTGTAGCGCTGCGTCAGTTTCTCCCAGGCCTCGTCGTCGCAATTGTGGCTGACGGTAAACACCGCAAATTGCCCGTTCGGCCCGCGGATCGGAATGGAATAGCCTTGGTTGCCGACCCCATGCTCCAGCGCGTCTTTCAGGAACTCGCGCGCCGGTTTCGGCGACCAGTCCAGCCGCTTCCAGTCAACCGGGTGGAAACGCTGATAACAGCCGGCCACCACCGGATCGACCCGCACATAGGCCATTTCCTGGTAGCGTTCGATCCAGGCCGGCGGATAGGTGCCGAAATAGTAGTGGTCGCCGGCGCTGTCGACCCAGTGATACATGGCATGATCGACCCCGAACACATCGCACACCTGATCAATGATCGATTGCAGCCCATCAAGGGTTTCGGTGGCGTCGAGCGCCTCCAGAATCCGGTCCAGTCCTGCCTTTTGTGCCATTGCCGCATACCAATTCAGAGCCTGCCCGATCCGGCGTTTCGCAACCAGCAAGGTTGTATCAGGCTTCGTTTAAAACAAATACCGCTCTTTTGCAGCGCGGGACGCTGCGCGGTCAATGGCAACCTCCGGGAGACAGCCAATTTCCTGCGGCCCGGCACCCGATTGCGCAGATGTTGCGCCGGAAGCGGAGCAGCAACAGCCTGATTGCGCGGCCTCCGAACCGCCCCCCCCGGAAACAGAAAAGTTCAGCGGGCAACCTGCTGAAATAAAGTAACAAAAAACCGCGAATCACCTATGTGATTCGCGGCGCGCCTTAAGTCCGGTTTAGATCAGACAGAGGATCAGCTTTTGGCCTCGAGCACATCCTGAAGGGTGCGCAGGCCGGTCTTCGGCGCCTGCACCAGCACCGACATATTGCCGGGAAGGTGCTCGTTGCGCAGCATTTTCATATGCGCCTCAGGCAGGTCGTTCCAGGTAAAGACCTCGGACATGCAGGGGTCCAGGCGGCGCTCGACCATCAGCTTGTTCGCCGCGGCGGCCTGTTTCAGATGCGCAAAGTGCGAGCCCTGCAGACGCTTCTGGTGCATCCACATATAGCGCACGTCGAAGGTCAGGTTATAGCCGGTGGTGCCGGCGCAGATCACAACCATGCCGCCTTTTTTCACCACGAAGGTGGAGACCGGAAAGGTGCTTTCGCCGGGGTGTTCGAACACCATGTCGACATTCACGCCTTTGCCGGTGATGTCCCAGATCGCCTTGCCGAACTTGCGGGCTTCCTTGAACCAATTGGCATATTCGGGCGTGTTCACCGTGGGCAGCTGGCCCCAGCAGTTGAAGTCCTTGCGGTTCAGAACGCCCTTGGCGCCCAGTCCCATGACAAAGTCGCGTTTGCTTTCATCCGAGATCACGCCGATGGCGTTGGCGCCGGCGGTGTTGATCAGCTGGATCGCATAAGACCCCAGGCCGCCCGAAGCGCCCCAGACCAGCACGTTCTGGCCCGGCTTCAGGTCATGCGGCTCGTGGCCGAACAGCATCCGGTAGGCGGTGGCCAGCGTCAGCGTGTAGCAGGCGCTTTCTTCCCAGGTCAGATGCTTGGGACGCGGCATCAGCTGCTGGGCCTGCACATTGGTGAACTGGGCAAACGACCCATCCGGGGTTTCGTAGCCCCAGATCCGCTGGCTGGGCGAATACATCGGGTCGCCGCCGTTGCATTCCTCGTCGTCGCCGTCGTCCTGGTTGCAGTGGATCACCACCTCGTCGCCGACTTTCCAGCGGGTGACCTTGGAGCCTACCGCCCAGACGATGCCGGCAGCATCGGAACCGGCAATGTGATAGGGGGCCTTGTGGCCGTCAAAGGGCGAGATCGGCGTGCCAAGGGAGGCCCAGACGCCATTGTAGTTGACGCCCGCGGCCATCACCAGAACCAGCACCTCATTGCTGTCCAGCTCCGGCACGTCGACCACTTCCTGCTCCATCGCAGTGTTCGGCTCGCCGTGGCGCTCTTTGCGGATCGCCCATGCGTACATCTTTTTGGGCACATAGCCCATCGGGGGCATTTCGCCCATCTCATAAAGATCTTTCTCGGGCGCCTCGTACGACATGACGTCAGTCTGGGTATCCAATGCCATGATGGCCTCCTTTGCATCCTATCAATTGCCGCGGTGCAGAATCGCAGCGGTTACATGAGGGATAGGATCGGTAGGGTAATAATGCAACCCCTTTTGCCAGGTATGGGTAATTTTATAACCCTGCAGATGCAGCATTGCCCTTGGCATCTGCAGAAAAACCATCCCCGCCATCCGGATGCGCACCATTCCTTGGCAACAGGTGGCGGATGGAATTGGCATAGAAGGCCAGCAGGTCGCGCCGCGCCGCAACCGGGCTGAACCGGCCGTTGTCCTCGGTGATGAGCCCGCGCCGCGCCAGTTGCCGCAGCCCTGCGTCCGCGGCATAACCCAGGTTTTCCCGCGGCATGTGGGCATGGGCCATCGGCATCGCCGCAATCAGTTCCGCCAGCCGATGCTCAACAGCGGCGCGGCTGAGGGCGCCGTGCTGCTGCAGGATTGCGGCGATCAGCGGCACCGGCAGCACCGGAACAATGGCGCTGATCCGCGCCATCAATTCCCGTCCCAGCGGCCTTGTCATATCGCCGTCCCGCCCGGCTTTGAACGCGGCCAGGCTGAGAGGGCGGCCAAAGTTCACCCCGGCATAGCCCGAACGGTAGTAACGCCCGGTCATCCACAGCCACAGCAGCCGTAACAGCCGCAGCGCGACCAGGCCGATGCGGGCGCGGAATCTCCGGTCTCCATCCTTGGCGGCAGATGTCAGGATCCTGTCTTCCAGCACCCGGTCGTAATTCAGCGCCACTGGCACAAAGACCACATCACGCCCGTCCGGGTCATAGCCTTCGACGATGTATTTCAGCAGGCCCAGCCTGGGGGCAGCGATCGCACCATCCAGGCTGAGGCCCCCTTCGGGGAACATCGCCTGGGTGGAACCGCCCCGCGTGGCCAGCCGCACGTAGGCCGCCAGCACTTTGCGGTAAAGATCATTGCGCGAACGGCGGCGGATGAAATAGGCCCCCATCGCCCGAATCAGGCGGCTGAGCGGCCAGACCCGCGCCCATTCCCCCACCGCATAAGACAGCGCCGAACGTTCCGCCGCCAGATAGGTGACCAGCACATAGTCCATATTGGAGCGGTGATTCATCACAAAGACCACCGTCGCATCCGGGTCGATGGCCCGCAGCGCCGCCTCGTCCTGGTGGCCCAGCCGCACCCTGTAGACCGCGTTGGACAGCAGCCGCGCCGCGCGGATGGCGAGGCCGAAATAGGCAAAGGCGGAAAATCCGGGCACAATTTCGCGGGCATAACGGCGCACCTGCTCGAATGCCACGTTTTCCGGGATGCCTTCTGCCGCCGCATGATCCACCGCCGCCTGGGCCACCTGCGGATCATGGATCAATCGTTGAATCAAGTCATAGCGGCGGGTCAGCTTGAACGGCTCAATCGGGCGCTCCAGCCGCTGGTTCAGCCGCGTCACAGCGCGTTCCAGCCGCCGCCGGAAGAACCAGCGCACCGAGGGGAACAGAAAATGCGAGGCAAGGGTCACCGCGGCAAAGCCCACGATCAGCACAAAGAGCCAAAGCGGAAGTTCCACGGTCTGCGTCATAAAGGGACAGTTGCCCAGGCCCGCGCCGTTTACAAGCGCCTTGCCGGCAGGGCGCCGCGCCCCGGCAGCGGAATTGCCGCAACGCAGCGAATTGACATGGGTTGAAAATTGCAGTTTACATCTGCATGACGAAATAAAATTACCAGCACACTGACTCGCGAGGCCCGACATGCCGCAGATGCAAAAAGACCGCCCCTGGCTGATCCGCACCTATGCCGGCCATTCCACGGCATCGGCGTCCAACGCGCTGTACCGCGCCAATCTGGCCAAAGGGCAGACCGGCCTGTCGGTCGCCTTCGACC
>NZ_JAXMOX010000200.1:0-8163 GCF_034669605.1 Leisingera sp. | reverse complement strand
CTCCTGCTTCGGTCCCATCATCGCCAAACCTCCCGCTCAATAACGGAATTGAATCAGCGATGCCCCCTGCAATCAAGGAAGAGTTTTTCAACAGAATCGGCTGTAAGCGGTAGGCTACATCTGCGGCATCCTGGCGGAGCAGCAACGGCGGCTCTGGGGCTCACTGCCGCCTTGCGGCGGCACAGCACCGAGAAACTAGCACCAGCCTGCCCCAGGCCAACTGTGATCGGCTCAAGCCAGCCCCGAACTCGACATTCGTTTCAGGTGCAGTGTCAGCTCCGCTGCGAGTGCGAAGCAATTGGGCCACTTCCCCGAAAACAGCCATCCGGCAGATGGTGGCGGCCCTGGTTGCTCTGGCGTTCAGCCCCTTGGATGCAGGCCACTGACCTGTTCAAAAGTATCGCTTGCCCGCGGTCACCAGAGACAGCGACCGCAAGGGGCGCGTCGTGGTGGACGTGAACGGTTAAATCCTTATAGTAACGGGTATATGTCGGAAGACGTGCAGCGATGCCCGCACGTTTTTGTTAGAGTTGCGGCGCTGCCGCAGCCCGGTGGGGTAGCACTGCCGCGATTGCGCGGCGCCAATCTGTGCTAAGCCCGGCGCGCTCTTGGCTCCGTGCCGCAGACGCGTGGAATTTGAAGCAAAAGGAGGGAGGCCGTGTATTCCAAGATAATGGTCCCCGTGGACCTGACCCATGCCAGCCGCCTTGACCGGGCGCTGCAAATGGCGACGGATCTCGCGCATCTTTACAAAGCGGAAGTGATTTTCGTGGGAGTGACCTCATCGCTGCCCGGCCCGGTTGCGCACACCCCTCAGGAGTTTGCGAAAAAACTCGAGGACTTCGCCGCGGATCAAGCGGGCAAGCGCAACATCACGGCCTCGGGCCACGCTGTGGTCAGCCTCGATCCGGCAGTTGATCTGGACGCAACGCTGATCAAAGCCTGCAGTGATATCGGCGCCGGCTTGATTGTCATGGCCAGCCATGTCCCCGGTGTCAGCGACTATCTGTTCCACGCCCATGGCGGGCGGGTTGCAGAGAAGGCGCCTGTTTCGGTGCTGGTTGTGCGCGAGAACTGATCCGCCGGGAGCCACAAATTGCGCAAGCCCCGCTTGCACGGCCCAAATAACAGGGAAGGAGGCCGCGATGGCTGACGAATCCACAAATCAGGGTATCCCCGCCCCGGAAGGCGAAGCGGATATCATTGATACCGAATATGAAATCGGTCAGGACAATATCGAAACCCAGATTGGCCCGTTTGGGGTCGACATTCACAACCCGGTGTTCCTAGTCTCGGGCCTGGTCATCGTAGCCTTCGTGTTCTACGCGCTGGCGCTGCCGGAACAGGCCGGGGCGTTCTTTAACTGGCTGCGGCCCGCGGTGACCAGCAGCTTTGACTGGTTCTTCTTCGGTGCGGCAGACCTTTTTGTGCTGTTCTGCCTGTTTCTGATCGTTTCCCCCTGGGGCAAGGTGCGCCTTGGCGGCAAAGAGGCGACACCGGACTACAGCTACATGGGATGGTTCGCGATGCTGTTTGCGGCGGGCATGGGCATTGGGCTGATGTTCTACGGCGTCAGTGAACCGATGAGCCATTTCTCCACCGCATTCGGCGGCACAGCGGTGCCCGAGGGCGGCGGCGCCCGCACTGACTGGGCGCCCCTGGGCGCGGCTGCGGGGGATGAGGCCGAAGCTGTGCGCCTAGGCATGGCGGCGACGATCTTCCACTGGGGGCTGCACCCCTGGGCGATCTACGCCATCGTTGCGCTGGCGCTGGCCCTGTTCACGTATAACAAGGGACTGCCGCTCACCATCCGGTCTGCGTTTTATCCGATCTTTGGCGAGCGTGTCTGGGGCTGGACCGGCCACGTCATCGACATTCTGGCGGTCTTTGCCACGCTGTTCGGCCTTGCAACCTCGCTTGGGTTCGGCGCAACTCAGGCCAACGCGGGCCTGAATGAGCTGTTCGGCGTTCCGACAGGTGCCACAACCGAAGTGATCCTGATCACCGCCATCACCGCCGTTGCACTGATATCGGTCCTTCGCGGCCTGGACGGCGGTGTGAAGGTGCTGTCGGAAATCAACATGGGGTTGGCTTTCCTTTTGCTGATCTTTGTGCTGCTGGTCGGCCCCACCGTGGCGATCTTGACAGGCTTCGCTTCTAGCCTGATGGCCTACATTGAATACCTGCCGGCATTGTCGAACCCGATAGGGCGCGAGGATGTGAACTTCAGCCAGGGCTGGACCGCCTTCTATTGGGCCTGGTGGATTAGCTGGTCGCCGTTTGTGGGCATGTTCATCGCCCGCGTCAGCCGCGGCCGCACCGTGCGGGAGTTCATTATCTGCGTGCTGCTGATCCCCAGCCTGGTCTGCGTGCTGTGGATGAGCGTCTTTGGCGGCACCGCAATCCATCAGGTGGTCTCTGACGGTTTCACCGGGGCGCAGGACGCGTCGCTGGAACTGAAGCTGTTCAAGATGCTGGGCGAATTGCCACTGGCCGAGATTACCTCCTTTGTGGGGATCGTGCTGGTGGTTGTGTTCTTTGTGACATCCTCCGACTCCGGTTCGCTGGTGATCGACACCATCACCGCAGGCGGCAAAGTCGACGCACCCGTGCCGCAGCGGGTGTTCTGGTGCATCTTCGAAGGCGCAGTTGCCATCGTGCTGCTGCTCGGCGGCGGGTTGGCAGCGCTGCAGGCGATGGTGATCTCCACCGGCCTGCCATTCACCGTTGTGCTCCTGCTGATGTGCTGGGCCATCTTCCGGGGGTTGCTGACTGAAGCGCGCTGAGGCAATTGGCCACGAGAATAGTAAACGCCCCGGCCGTACCTCTGGGGTGTTTCGATGTTGTTAGCTGTTGTATTGTAAGTGCCTGGGCAGTTGAATGGCCGCTCTGGCTGAGATGCACAGGTAACTCCGCACTTGCAGCACCCTTGGGGCTGTAACCCGCTGCGAGGGCCGCTTCGGGTTGCCTGGCGTCGTCTGGCAGAAGCGTCCTGGTGAAGTTTCGCTGCAACGCTGCCGCCGCATCGCCGCAAGTCGGCAGCGAGCCCACAGCAGAACTGCCAAAATCTTTCTGCACACGCGGGCAGCACGCTGCCTCGCTGCGCCGCCGAAAAACTCCCGCCGCATAGCAGGCGGGAAACTCAGCCATTCAGGCAGCGTGCAAAAAATTTTGGACCATGAACTCACACAGCCGGGTCCTGGCAGCCTTTCGTCGCAGGCGCGCGGCTTTTGCTGACACGGTTATTGCGGCCAGGTCTGTGCTCTTGCGCGATGCTGCCAACGTTTGGGCCAAATTACATCTACTCAGGTTCAAGCACTACGAAATTGTGCCGGCGTGATACCCAAACGCCTGCGGAAAGTGGTCGTCATGTGGCTCTGCGACGAAAAGCCGGTGGCATAAGCAATGCTGGCTATCGGCTCATTTGTTTTAATAAGCAGCCTGCGCGCTTGCACAACCCTTCTCGACAAGACGTAATTGTGCGGTGTTTCACCCGTTTTCTGTTTGAATGCGCGGGCAAACCGGTGCGCCATCACCCCGGAAAGCCCAGCCAGTTTCTCCACTGCCAAATCCGATTCGAGATTTCCATCAATGTACTCAATAACTTTATCCAGGACATTTTGATCAAGCAAATCAGTGCGGCGGGTGCGTTGCTGCTCCGGCGGCAAGGTCAGCATTTCCACAATCAGCGCGAAACAGAGCGCGCGCAAATAGTGGCCGGATATGTCATCTGCCAGGATGTGCCGACGGATGCGGTTTGCAAGTTCGGTCGTGAACGGCTTAGGGCCGCCAATGATTACGCGAGGTTCAAGGAGGTCCTCCGGGATTTGTAAGGCGGAGGCCAGATCTGCCCTCAAAGCGTCGAAACTGAATATGAGCGCGAGCACTTCCGGCGCAGACTCCGAGGCGCCGCGCAGGGGAAAGCATGGAGGCGCGACAATGTACTCGTAAGGCCGGCGGTCATAATGCCTCAACCGGCCGCCGGCGAGCGAGCTTTGCCCCTCATCGCCAGAGAAGCTGATACTAGCAAAGCTGTCATGCAGGCGGACGTTAAAGTGCCTTTGGCCGGCCGGCACCAGCTCAACAAGAAAATCTCCGAACGCGATGCGCTTGCCCCAGACCGGCAGTTCTCCGAGAGGTGGCGCAGTTATGTCAAGCAGCTGTCTCAAAGCAACGCCTTCCCCAGAAACACCTTCAAACCGAGTGTAGCAAAAACTCGCAGGATCGTCTTCTGAACGACCTTGCCGGAGCATTCCGCAGGTCTGCAGAATTGTGAAACGTGCAAATCTGAAAGAGATTGACCGGTTGGTCTGGCATTCTCCCTGGCATTACCTGGCCACCCTTTCAGGCCTGGCACAAACGCAAATGGGAGAAGTCCGATGACTGCTATTTCTGAACTGGAGCAACGTTCTACTCTTCCGCCTCCTGCCCTGAAAACCCTGGGACGCCGGTGGGGCGGGAAAGCCAGGCAAAACTTCCTGCGCCGCCGTGGCCTGGCAGACACCGTGCTTCAGAACGGCGGCTTTTGTACCTTTGGTGTTTCCAAGGGCAAGAAATTCGACGGTGATCCGCAATACGCAGAGATCGTCGAAGGCAGGCTCTACGTTTTCCTGAATGAAGAGGTGCTGCGCGCCTATCAGGAGGACCGCGCCGGCACCATTGCGCGCGCCGCCGAGAACTGGCCGCGTATCCAGCATGCTGCCGCGGCTGAATTGTGATCCGGTTCGATGCCGCGTTCCTTAGACTGCCTGTATCCATATCTTTGAAAAGGAGAAAAAAATGTCCTCTGTTGCACTGACAAAAGGGGCCCATCACATTGGGCTGACTGTTCGCGATCTTGGCGAAACCCGCGACTTTTTCACTGGCACACTTGGCTTCGCCCAAGTTGGCGAATTGCCGGACTATCCTGCCGTATTCCTGAGCGACGGCACCACGATGATCACGCTTTGGCAGGCGCAGGATCCTGCAACCGCAGTTCCGTTCGACCGCAAGAACGTGATCGGGCTGCACCACCTCGCATTGACTGTTGACGGTAGTGCCGCGCTGGCCGCGCTGCACGAGACACTGGCGGCCGCCGACGGCGTGGAAGTTGAGTTCCCGCCAGAGCCGCTGCTAGGCGGCCCAACCCAGCACATGATGTGCGCGATCCCGGGCGGGATCCGGATGGAGCTGATTGCCCCGGCGGCATGATGCCCCAGGCGGTGCAGGCCATCCTGCGCCGCTTTGCCGCCCTGCCCGAACCCTTGCTTACCGATGCAACCGCCCGGTCCGGGATGGTGGAACAGGAGACATAAATGACCAAACCCATCACTATGATTACCGGTGTCGGCGAAGGAACCGGCGCCGCCATCGCCCGGCGCTTTTCCGAATCCGGCTACCGCGTCGCCATGCTGGCGCGTGGCAAATCGCGGCTGGAGGCGCTGGAACGGGAGCTTGACGGCGCCGTGGCCTTCCCATGCGACGTGTCAGATCTCGATGCGCTGGTCAGGGCATGCGAGGCCGTTAAGCAAACGATGGGGCCACCCTCTGTGTTTGTCCACAATGCCGTGCGGGCCACGTTCGAACGGTTCGATGAGGGGGACCCGGAAGAACTGGAGCGGAACTTCCGCGTCAACACAACCGCTCTTCTCTACCTGGCACGCGCCGTGGTCCCGGACATGCTGACCCGCGGCGAGGGCGCCATCATGGTCACCGGCAACACCGCAGCCTTTCGGGGTGTGCCGAGCTATGCGCTGTTCTCGCCGACAAAGGCCGCTCAGCGCAACCTGGCACAAGCTTTGGCGCGCGACCTTGGCCCGAAGGGAATTCACGTTGCCTACTTCAACATCGACGCTGTCATCAACGTGCCGTGGACACGGGACAGATTCCATCCTGAAAAGGCGGATGGCTTCTTCATCGAGCCCGCCGACATTGCCGGCGAAGTGCTGCATGTGGCGCAGCAACCCCGCTCAGCCTGGTCGTTCGACGTGGAAATCCGTCCGTTCGGCGAACGCTGGTGATTGCCGGGCCGCCCCGCAGCGGCCCGCCGCGAGCTTCGCGTGCGGAACAAACCTGAAATGCGGGGCCATCGGAGCGCCCCGGTTAATGGCGGCACAAGACATGCCCGCTGCCGCTGGGAATCTGGCACCAAGGCGGATCTGCCGTCCCCTCCGGCACCAGAAACCTAAAGAATGGAGGCTCCTATGAACATGACAAATGAAACCGCACCAATCTCCAACGGCAGCCGAGAGAGTTCGCGCACCGAAGCCGAAGCCACGCCGTCTCCGTTCCATGCCGGTGAGCAGGCGGTCCAGGAAAGGCTGGGCGTCCGCGATATCGAGGACTGGGCCCGTCAGGTCGTGCGCGGCTGTCTGCCGGAGCAGCACCGCGAGTTCCATACGGCTCAGCCATTCCTCGTCATCGCTGCCAGAGACCGCGCCGGCCGTCCCTGGGCGACGCTGCTCGATGGCCCGGAAGGATTTGTGACCTCGCCCGACCCGCTCCGCATGGTACTGGCCTCGGAACCGCCCCCCGGCGATGCGCTGTCAGGCGCGTTTGTCCCTGGCGCGGACATCGGCATCCTCGGCATCGAACTGGAAACACGGCGGCGCAACCGCGTGAACGGCTGCATCGGCCCGGGCGCAGCGGGCTCGATTACGGTTAACGTCGCGCAGTCGTTCGGGAATTGCCCGCAGTACATTCGCGAACGCCGATGGCGCCGGGCTCCGACAAGCCAGCCTGGCAAAACCAAGCGCTGCGCCTCACTGACAGAGGCGCAGCGTGTCTGGATCGACACCGCGGACACCTTCTTCATCGCCAGCGGCTACCGTGGCGAGGGTGACAACCCCGCCTTCGGCATGGATGCTTCGCACCGGGGCGGCGACCGGGGCTTCGTGCGCACGCTGGATGGCGGATCGCTGCGGTTTCCGGACTATGCCGGCAACAACCATTTCAACACGGTTGGCAATCTCGTCCTGGACCCGCGTGTTGGCCTGTTGTTCGTCGATTTCGAAACTGGCACCCTGCTCCAAGTGACGGGCGAAGCGTCAATCGAATGGGATCCGGCAGATCTCGCCGTTTACCCCGGCGCCCGGCGCCTGATCACTGTACGTATCCATGAGGCTGTCGAAACCCGCAACGCCATTGCGTTGCGCTGGGATGCCAATGCGGAGTCGGTCCGGTCGCTGCGCCTGTCTGAAAAGATCAGGGAAAGCGGTGACGTAACCTCCTTGGTGTTCGAAGCACGCGACGGCGGGCCGCTCGACCAATTTGAGGCAGGGCAGCACCTGCCGATCGAGGTCGTATTGCCAGATGCGCCCGCTCCTGCCAGGCGCACCTACTCGCTCTCGGGCGCACCCGCCGATGCGCGATACCGGATTTCCGTGAAACGCGAACCAAAGGGCCTCGTATCGCGCTATCTGCATGACCATGCAGAGCCAGGCACAATCATCGATAGCCGCAGGCCAGCCGGAATTTTCACTCTTCGGTGCAGCACGTGCCCGGTTGTGCTGATCGGTGCCGGGGTGGGCATCACGCCAATGATCAGCCTGCTGCACGCCATTGCCGCGGAGGATGGCGGCCGTCCGGTTTGGTTCATCCACGCTGTCCGCGACGGCCGTCACCATCCCTTTGCCGGCGAGGTGCGCAACCTCGCCACGGCGCACCCCGATATACGCACCCATTTTGCCTACAGCCGGCCAAGGAGCCAGGACAAGCGCGGCACGCACTACGACAGCGAGGGCCGCATTACCCTTGCAGTGATTGGGGCGCTGGTGGATCGCGCCGACGCCCAATACTTCCTGTGCGGGCCACCGGCTTTCATGGCTGGTCTCGAGAGAGGATTGGGGCAGTTAGGCGTCTCAGCAGAACAAATCCACGTCGAGTCATTTGGGCCGCAGGCGCTCAGTTGACAAAGCGTGCGCTCAAGGGGCGCCGACTGCACTGCCAGCCGTTCGCTGCTGGCTTGGTTTCGGTCCCGAAATGGATCGCACGGCTACGGGCAAGCTGGGGGCAGAACCTCATGTCGCTCGGCGCATACTTAAATAAGCACTCTTTCCGCGCCGACGACGGCCTCGCCGTTCCAACGGTATGTCTGACTTTCACAGCACGAAAATAGGACCTCTGCATTGTCCGATGTGTCGATTATTGAGGCGCGCCGCAACGAATGGGCGGTTTGAAATGCGC
>NZ_JAXMOX010000199.1:0-8235 GCF_034669605.1 Leisingera sp. | reverse complement strand
TGCGCCGAAATACGGCTGTCTCAACATCCATGCAAGCCTGCTGCCGCGTTGGCGCGGCGCGGCGCCGATCCATCGCGCGATCATGGCTGGTGATGCAGAAACCGGCGTTTGCATTATGCAAATGGAGGCAGGGCTCGACACCGGCCCGGTTCTGCTGCGGGAGGCTACTGAAATCGGAGCGGAAGAAACCACTGCCCGGCTGCATGACCGGCTTTCACAGATGGGGGCTGCGCTGATTGTGGGCGCGCTAAGCCGCCTGCCGGAACTGACACCCGAGGAGCAGCCGGAGGCTGGCGTTACCTATGCCGAAAAGATCGACAAGAGCGAGGCGCAGATAGACTGGACCCGTCCGGCGGCTGAGGTGGACCGTCAAATCCGCGGATTGTCGCCGTTCCCCGGCGCCTGGTGCGGCATCAAGGGGCAGCGGGTCAAATTGCTGGCCTCGCGACGGGCAAAGGGCCAAGGGGCGCCCGGCGAAGTTTTGGATGACAATCTGACGATTGCTTGCGGGTCCGGCGCGGTCCAGCTGTTGCGCTTGCAACGGGCAGGCAAAAGTGCGCAGGATCCTGAAGTTTTCTTGCGCGGCTACCCTGTTGCGAAGGGCTGCTGCCTGTAACCGGGGGGCCGGCATGATTCTGACCCTTTTGGGCACCGTGGTGATTGCCGGTATTGTCGGCTGCGCGTCTGAACGCAGCGGCTTCACCAGCAACGGTTACGTGCCTTCAATCATCATTTGCACTGGCGGGGCGTTCCTGTTTTATTTTGTGCGGCTGATGTTCGGCGTCGGGTTCAGCGCGCCGGGCTGGAATGCGATTGCCTCCTCCATAGGGGCTTTGGTGATCGTGCCGACCCATTGGCGCAGATAGGGAGGCCGGGATGCCGATAATTGCCCTCATCATCATTGGCGCGGCCGCAGGTTTTCTGGCGACCCGGCTGATGCGGCTTGAAACCGATATCATCACCACTGTTGTGATTGGCATGGCTGGTGCCTTGATCGGCGGGCTGGTGCTGCGTGCTTTGCTGGCGGTCATGGGGTTCATGGCCGGCTTTGCCGGTGCGGTTTTGGGGGCATTGGTGCTGATCTGGCTTTGGCAGCGCTTCCTGCGCAAGTAGTCCCGGCTGAGGCACGCAGGCCACAGCCGGGGGGAGAACGCGCGATTTCTGATTTACCGCGGGCTGAATGAATACGATATCTCAACCGCTGTGCAACGCAGCGGGAAATCGAGACAGAGAGCATTTGCAGATGATACAGGACAGCGGCCACCGCGGAGCGCCGAATGTGGTGGTTGTGACCACTATGAAGGATGAAGGCGCCTATATTCTCGACTGGATCAGCCACTATAAATCGATTGGTGTCAGTGATTTTGTCATCTTCACCAACGAATGTTCCGACCCTACGGACCATATCCTGCGCTGCCTGCACCGGATGGGTGTTATCGAACACCGGTTCAGCCGGGTGGTGCGCCGCGGCCCGCACAAAAGCGCGCTGATGTGGGCGGAGTACGAGCCCAAGGTGAACAATGCCGACTGGGTTCTGGTGATCGACGTAGATGAGTATCTGCAGATCAACTCCGGCGACGGCACACTGCCGGGGCTGTTGGCAGAGCGGGCGGATGCCGATGCGGTATCCTTTGTTTGGCGCATCTTCGGCAATTCCGGGGTCGCGACTGTGGACCATCCCCCGGTGCCTCAGGCATTTGTGCTGGCTGAACCTGCGGTGGGGCGTCCGGATGAACACCGGTTCTTCAAGACTGCGTTCCGCAAGAATGGCAAATTCACCCGCATGGGGGTGCACCGCCCTTATCTTGCGGAAACGGGGGGCGGGGTGAACTGGCAGCTTGCCGATGGCACACGCCTGCCGGAGGATGAGGTGGAAGGCGCACTGTACGTGCGCGGCAACTACGGCTATTCCGCCGCGCAGCTAAACCACTATGCACTGCGCTCTCGCGACGGGTTCCTCAACAAGAAAGCGCGCGGCCGGGCGAACCATTTCACCTCCTCCATCGAACCAAGCTACTGGCACAAGTTTGACAGGAATGAAGAAGAAGACCGGCGGCTGGCGGACAATTTCTCAGCCGCGCTGCGAATCAAGGAAGAGCTTCTACAGGATGCCAATCTGCGGGAATACCATGAAATGGCGCAGGTCTGGCACCGTCGACGGGGCCGTAAGGCCAGGATCAGCAAAGACGGCCAGGAACTTCTGAAATCCTTGGGCGAGACCCGCAAAATGGCCTGATTGCGGCACCTTCGCTGGGGGTGACAGGTCCTCGAACCGGTCAGGGCCATTGTGCCTCGGCAAGCAAGCCAAGCGGAGTTGGGTCCAGCGGTTGCACCGACCGCACATTCTTATGAAATGGCCGGGGCCTGAGCCGGCAAAGGCGCCGCCTGCACGCCGTTGTCCTTTCAGCCGTCAAACCCGCAGACATGTCATTACGGCAAACTCGTACCTATGGCTTTCGCAGATAGGCTGCGAGAGGTGCGGATTGTTCCGGCCGCCCAGCCTGGTGTGCCGGATGGGCCGCTTGCCAGTGCGTCTGTGGAAATCTGCCGCGAGGCTGTGTGCGTCGTAAAGTTGCCTTAACTGCGCGGCGGGCGGCCTTTGTAGACTGGCAGGTGCCAGCCGAACAGGATGGACCCTGCCCGCAGGGTCCAGCACACACCGGCGCAGGCCAGCAGGGCAAACCGCACCTCCAGTCCCATCCAAATCATCAAAACAGCGGTGATTGCACCCGCCATGGCGCAGGAGATGTAGAGCTCACCCTGTTTCAGCACCAAGGGCACCTCGTTGCAGACCACGTCGCGCATAAGCCCGCCCATGGTTCCGGTGGCCATGCCCATCAGCACGGTGATCACCGGCGGGCTGTCCAGCGCAATTGCAGCGCCTGTCCCAGCGGGGACAGCCACAGCCAATGCAAAGCTGTCCAGCCATACGACCCAGCGCAACCGGCTCTCCAGCAGATGCGCACAGAGGAATACTGCCACCGCACCGAAGGCCGCAAGCAGGATGTAATTCGGATTGCCGATCCAGAACACCGGATTGCGGTCCAAGAGCAGGTCGCGCAAAGTGCCGCCGCCAAGCGCGGTCAAGCAGGCAACAAAAGCAAAGCCGACGATATCCAGCTGCGCCCGGCTGGCGACCAGTGCACCGGTCAGGGCAAAGACCAGCACCGACGCGTAATCCAGCAGCGCCAGAAACGTCATCCAGCGGCCCTGTTCATCCGGCGCGTCTCTTTTTCTTGAAGGGCGCCATGCCTGCACGCGCCAGTTCATCCGCGTGTTCGTTCTCGGGGTGGCCTGCGTGGCCTTTGACCCATTCCCAAGTCACCTTGTGGCGGCGCTGGGCCTCGTCGAGGCGCTGCCACAATTCGACATTCTTCACCGGTTTCTTGCTGGAGGTTTTCCAACCGTTCTTTTTCCAGCCGAAGATCCAGCCAGTGACGCCGTTCTTCACATAGGCGGAGTCGGTGACCACGGTAATCGTGGACGGCCGCGCCAAGCTTTCAAGCGCATTGATCGCCGCCAGCAACTCCATCCGGTTGTTGGTGGTCTCGGCCTCGCCGCCCTGGAGTTCTTTTTCTTTGACGATAGTGTCACCGTCCATGGCGCGCAGCAGGACGCCCCAGCCGCCGGGGCCGGGATTTCCAGAACAGGCGCCGTCGGTATAAGCAAATAATTCAGGCATGCGCGGTCAGTACTACGAACTCCTCCTGTGTGCCAGCCAGTCCTTTGCCAGCGCCGCGGCGGCTGCCAAGGAGGGTGAAACCGGCACCTTCGAGCTGGCTGCGCAATTCGGCCTCGCTGTAATAGGCATAGAACCGGCCCAGTTCATCGCGGCCTTCGTTCTCGCCCAGTTTCATCGCCAGGCACACTGTTCCGCCTTGGGTCAGTGCCCGGTGGATAGCGGACAGATGGATGGCAAGCTCGGCCCGCGGAACATGCAGCAGGCTGAAATATGCCCAGATGCCGTCAAACACCGCCTCGGCATCCAAGGCTTCAAACCCGGCGACGGTGACCTCTATTCCATGCGCGGTGCGGGCGGCGTCTGCCATTTCCTGCGAGGCATCAAGGGCAGCCACGCGGTAACCCGCGTCCCGAAAATGTGCCGCCCAGTGGCCGGGGCCGCATCCGAGATCCAGCACCGTGCCGTTTTCGGGCAGGCGGGTAGTGAAGGCCAGGAAATCCGCCTGTTCCCCGTTTGCGGAGCTGCCGGCAACCAGTTCGGCGTATTCCGCGGCGCGTTCGTCATAGACGCTGATTGTTCTGTCATCGCTCATCCGGATGTCTCCTTAGCCGCGCTCAGGTGCGTTCTTGCGGCCAGCCGGGCGGCAAGGCCTGCAAAGACGGCGGCAAAACCGTGGCTCATCCACTTCAGCACCCGCTCGCTGTTCAGCAGGTGAGTGCGGCCTTGGCCGAGACCTAGCGCCAGCGTATAGATGACACCGGTGCCGGGTGCGAGAACGACAACAAATGCGGTAATCAAAATGTGCAGCGAAATCATGAATGCGGCTCCAGAAGTATGCCCGGGAGCAGGCATAACACGGTTCGCCCGCGCCGGGTGCGTTTTCTGTCGCCTGGATTGCTCCGGCAGAAGGATTATGCGGGCTGCCGCAATACCCGGGGTACTTTGAACTCCACGGTTTCCACAGCGGTTTCCACCACTTCGACGGTCACCTCATAGCGGGCGCGAAAGGCGTCGATCACTTCGTTGACCAACAGTTCCGGGGCGGAGGCGCCAGCAGTGATGGCAACCGATCCGATGCCTTCCAGCGCGCGCCAGTCGATGTTGTCTGCGCGCTGCACCAGCTGGGCGTAGTCGCAGCCGTTCTTGGCGCCAACCTCGACAAGGCGGCGGGAATTCGAGGAGTTCGGCGCGCCGACCACCAGAAGCGCGTCGGCTTTGGGCGCCACCGATTTCACTGCTTCCTGGCGGTTGGTGGTGGCGTAACAGATGTCTTCTTTGTGCGGGCCGGTGATGTTCGGGAACCGCTGGTGCAGCGCTGTCACGATGCCCTTGGTGTCGTCGACCGACAGGGTGGTCTGGGTGACATAGGCCAGTTGATCAGGGTCGCGCACGTCTACCGTGGCGACGTCCTCGACGGTTTCCACCAGCAGCACCTCGCCGTCGGGCAGCTGCCCCATGGTGCCGATGGTTTCCGGGTGGCCCTTGTGGCCGATCATGATCATTTGCAGGCCGGCTTCAGCGTGGCGCTGGGCTTCGATATGCACCTTGGAGACCAGCGGGCAGGTGGCATCGACATAGACCATCTCGCGGCGGCTGGCCTCAGCCGGAACTGATTTTGGGACCCCGTGGGCGGAAAAGATTACCGGGCGGTCGTTTGGGCATTCATCCAGCTCCTCGACAAACACCGCGCCTTTGTCGCGCAACGAGTCGACCACGAATTTGTTGTGCACGATTTCGTGGCGCACATAGACCGGCGCCCCCCATTTCGCGATCGCCATTTCGACAATCTTGATGGCGCGGTCCACACCGGCGCAAAAACCGCGCGGCGCAGCAAGGTAGAGGGTCAGGGCTGGCTTGGTCATTGGCGTCTCCTTGCGGCCAGAGGTAAGCGGTTCACGCGGCAAGGTCCAGTGCCGGCGGAGTCCCTGCCCATGCGTCGGAAACTTGCCGCGGCGGCGCCAGCATAGAGGCCGGAAAAGCCGCACTGGCAGTAGCAAATGTGTGAAAAAGACAATTGGTGTCTCTGTGAGGCGGAAGTTGCCGCAGCCGTTCAGGCGGTCATGTTCAGGCGCATAGCTTAAATGCAGCTGGATGATCTTTCCATCCAGAACACTGCCGGCCTGCTGATGGCGTCACTCCCGCCAATTCACACAGGGCAAACTGGCTTCCCGCCGCAACCGGATCAATAATCATGCGGAAAAAAGCGCTGTCCGGAATAAGGCGCCGCCCCATCGGGCACCTTGTTCCGGTGGGTTTGCTCAGCCGTGTGCAACTGTAGCCGAACGCGGTTCGCTTTGCTCGCGCGGCGGGCGCCCGATGACGTCGCGCAATTCTTCCAGCTCGATGAAATTGTCGGCCTGGCGGCGCAGATCGTCAGAGATCATCGGCGGCTGGCTGCGGATGGTCGAAACCACCGAGACGCGTACACCCTGGCGCTGCAGGCTGGCGATCAGCGGACGGAAGTCGCCATCACCGGAAAACAGCACGATATGGTCTACCCGCGGGGCCAATTCCATGGCATCGACGGTAAGCTCAATATCCATGTTGCCTTTGACTTTGCGGCGGCCCATGCTGTCGGTGTATTCTTTGGCCGGTTTGGTGACCATGGAAAAGCCGTTGTAGTTCAGCCAATCAACAAGCGGGCGGATCGGCGAATATTCATCGTTTTCCAAGAGCGCGGTATAGTAGAAGGCGCGCAGCAGCTTGCCGCGCCGCATGAACTCTTGCCGCAGCAGTTTGTAGTCGATGTCGAAGCCTAGCGTCTTTGCCGCGGCGTAGAGGTTGGAGCCATCTATAAAAAGCGCCAACCGCTCATCTTTGTAGAACATTAATCTATCCTTTCGGCAGGCTTCGCCGTATTCCCGGTTTGAGTTGTAATCGTCGCGGATTAATAAATCCGTGACGTCTGGCGATGCCCCCACATCAGGGTGCATAACTAAGGCTTTTTAACGATGTCGCAAGACCCCGCGGGTGTGGAATTAAGCAGTAGAGAGCCTATACGAAAGTATAGTCTTCTGATTGCGCTCGGCGGGAACCTTGCGTCTTCTGTGGGTAATCCCCAGGAAACGCTAAAATCGGCTTTGAAGCTGTTGCAAATCTCGGGCGCGGTGATTCGCGCCACGAGCCCATTCTATCACACTCCGGCTTTTCCCGCAGGGGCGGGGCCTGATTATGTGAATGCGGCAGCGCGGGTTGAAGCGGCATGGGATCCCGAAAAGGCGCTTGGCGTCTTGCACCGGATAGAGGCGCAGTTCGGACGGGAACGGGTGCAGCGGTGGGGGCAGCGCACGTTGGATCTCGACCTGTTAGCTTGCGATGATATCGTGTTGCCAGACCGTAACACCCACAAGATGTGGCGCGAATTGCCTCTAGAGGCGCAGATTGGCCGCACGCCCGCGCAGTTGATCCTGCCACATCCACGGCTTCAGGACCGTGCCTTTGTTCTGGTGCCGCTGGCCGATGTCGCCCCCGATTGGGTGCATCCGCTGCTTGGAAAGCCGGTGCGCGCCTTGCTTGAGGCCCTGCCTGAGCGGGATCGTGCCAGCGTGCGCCGCCTGTAATAACGGCTTGTAAATCTGCCCGAAGCGGCCTAAATACCGCACTTCTGGCAGCAAATGAGATATTGGAGGCTTCATGGCCCGCGTCACCGTCGAAGATTGTGTGGATAAGGTTCCGAACCGTTTCGAACTCGTTATGCTGGCCGCGCATCGCGCCCGCGAGATCTCTGCCGGATCGCCGCTCACTGTTGACCGCGACAACGACAAGAACCCTGTCGTGTCCCTGCGCGAAATCGCCGAAGAAACCCAGTCGGCCGATGACCTGCGTGAACGTCTGATCGAGAGCAACCAAAGCCAGATCGAAGTCGATGAGCCCGAAGAAGACGCCATGGCGCTTTTGATGGGTGCCGAGCAGGACAAGCCCGAAGAAGATAGCATGTCCGAAGAAATGCTGCTGCGCCAGTTGATGGCCGCACAGGGGCAGGGGTAACCCCCGCGCCCCGGCCGGGGCTATGAGGCAGATGGCATGAACAGCGCCGACATTACTGCCGACGATCTGATCGCCCTTGTTCAGGGCTACAATCCCCGCACCAACGAGGCATTGATCCGCGCCGCCTTTGATTATGGCGCGCGGATGCATGAGGGGCAGTTTCGCCATTCGGGCGAAGCTTACTTTACACATCCCGTTGCTGTCGCTGCGATTCTTACGGAACAGCAGCTTGATGATGCGACGATCATCACCGCCCTTTTGCATGACACGATCGAAGACACGAAAGCGTCCTACGCCGAGGTGCAGAGCCTCTTTGGTGGTGAAGTCGCGGAATTGGTCGATGGTGTCACCAAGCTGACCAACCTTCAGCTCAACTCGACCGAGACCAAACAGGCCGAGAACTTTCGCAAGCTGTTCATGGCGATGTCAAAAGACCTGCGGGTCATCCTCGTCAAATTGGCTGACCGTCTGCATAACATGCGGACCATCAAATCCATGCGGCCCGACAAACAGGTCAAAAAGGCGCGGGAGACGATGGACATCTACGCGCCGCTTGCAGGCCGTAT
>NZ_JAXMOX010000198.1:0-8240 GCF_034669605.1 Leisingera sp. | reverse complement strand
GGAAGCCCCAGCAAGAGTAGCGTCGCAAACATCGCCATAAATTTTAGGGAGGACAGAAAAATGTTCATGCGTTGGCGTCCTTTAGCATAGGTCGCCCGTCGCTGCGCATCATTCGGCCGCCTGCTGACAAATCAAATGTGATCAGCCTCGGCATAGAAAACTGCACAACCGGAGGGCCACGCGGCGCGGGGTAGAGGTTTCGTTTGTTGACGATGGGGTCTTTGGCAACGGGGTTAACCACCTCCATGCCCAAACGGTTCAGGGACGGAATGAGCGACCAGATTGTGGGGACTAAGACACCGACGGTTTGACAACAGGTCAGGCACTCGGGGCAGAACTGCGCTGGCTCAACAGGGTTATCGTTGGCATCGAACGACACAGTTTTGGCAACACCGTCCGCGCAAATTTCCATTGTGAAAACAGCGTTAGCTCCAACCTTTGCCATACCGATAGAGCCGTACAATGCCAGCGACAGTGTGAGCAAAAGGCCAAGAACATGGGTGAACGCGTTTTTCATAGCAAGAATAGTAACTCACAACCATCGACCTGATTTGATCCATCGCAATTAAGAAGCGATAGATCTTGCTTTTTTCAGGGGTGCCGTTTGCCCAGCCCCCCACTCATTCGCGTTCAAAGACCGCTCAAGCTCTCTTCAAATCGCTCTTTGGCCTTTTTCGGCATCTTCCCCGACAGAAAGCTGTCAGCGTCGACAGCGTCATCACCGACCGCGATGACCATCACCATGCCCATGCCCCAGTGCGGCTTGCATTTGATGCCGTAAAATCCAGGCTCAGTTAGTGTGACGTCGATCTCTTCGTTGATTTTACCGGCGAAGGTTGCCGCTCCGTCCGGGATCATTCCCTTGACTGATTCAGCGTTATGACCTTTGTCAGCCGGAATAAATTTGACGGTGTCACCCGCTGCAATGCGCAGCGAAGCAGGCTCAAAAACCATCGAGCCACTATCGCCTTTATTCAACATTTGAACTTCAAACGTTTCGGCAAATGCTGCACCGCCCAACAGAGATACGAGTGCAAAACCGGTTACCAAAGTGCGAAACATGACATTTCCTTTCAGATCGTATTGTTTGTTGAGCTACTGCCTAACGAATTGGCGCTGTCGAACTTTGCGCTGGCGCAAACAGTTCTGCTTTTCTTCATAGTTGTCGGAAGATTGGAAATCGTTGGCCTTTACCCCAGACACCGTGGCACAACGCTTTGTATGAACGAGATATCACCACGCAAAACCTTGCCACGGCTGGACGAAAGCCTGCTGACGCATTTGCCGCCGTTTTCCAAACTGGAACGGCGCGACATTCGTACTATTCTCGATCAGGCCACGTCGCGCCGATACGACGAAGGCGTTGCCATCTTTGACGAGGGTGCGCCGGCCGACCGCTTTTTCATGCTGCTGGACGGGTATGTCCGGGTTGTCCGCTTTACGCCGACCGGCGAACAGGTCACGGCGCTGCATATTCCTGCAGGGCAGCTCTTGGGGATCGCCAAGGCCATCGGCCGCGAGACCTATCCCGCCACGGCCCTGACGGCGACTGAATCAATTGTGCTCAGTTGGCCGACACGCCTATGGGATACTTTCGTGTCCAGCTATGACGGGTTTTCGACGGAAACCTACAAGACCGTTGGCAGCCGCATGGGCGAGATGAACAACCGCATCGTAGAGATGGCCACACAGCAGGTTGAACAGCGCGTGGCAAACGCGCTCTTGCGTCTGATCAACCAAACAGGTCGCAAAACGCCGGACGGCATTGAGGTGGATTTTCCGATCACACGGCAAGATCTCTCTGAACTGACCGCAACAACGTTGCATACCGTCAGTCGTCTGCTCAGCGCATGGGAAAAACGTGGCCTGGTTCAAAGCAAGCGCAAACGGATCAAAGTGACCGATCCGCACGCTTTGGTGGTGATCGGTCAAGGGTAGCGCCAGTCAAAGGCCGGCAGCTTCTCGAAGCTCTGCCAAAAAATCACACTCATCAAGGCTGTATTCGGCGCAGGCATCCGCAATCGTGTGAAATGGGCCGATCAAACAGCCGACACACAGCATCTTGTGGCGCAGAAACACCTGAATGGTGTCTGGCCAATGCATCATCAAATCTGCCAGCGGTAAATCGGGGTCATCCATTCTGGGGTGTCGCATTGGGGGTCTCCTGATGCGTCGAGGCTAGCCCACAATTCGGCTCAGACGTTGCGCTTGCGCAAACTCGCGCGCAACCGCCTTCGCTAGATATTGGCCATCCCGAATTCAAGGAGACCGGCCAATGGCGGAATTTCTGACAAAATCGCGGGCGCGAAACATCTTCTACGGAGGCTCGATCTTTTTTGTCGTGGTCTTTGTGGCGTTGACCGTCCATTCACACAAATACGTCGTCGAGACCTCAACCGCCGGTATGGAACTGAGCGAAGCGGTCATTCATGGCAAACACATCTGGGAGGAAAACTCCTGCATCAATTGCCACAGCCTGCATGGGGAAGGCGCGTATTTCGCCCCCGAGGTCGGCAACGTGATGACACGCTGGGGTGTTCTGGAAGACCCCGAAGACGCCTTTGAGACACTCAAAGGCTGGATCGAGGCGCAACCCAGCGGCATCGAAGGTCGCCGCCAGATGCCCCGCTATGAACTCACCGACGAAGACATCCGCGCTCTGGCCGAGTTCCTTCGCTGGGCTGACCAAACTGACACGCAAGGCTGGCCGCCGAACGAGGCCGGTTAAACCGCGAGAAAGGACGAAACCATGAAATATCAATCTCAAAAGGTGGCCTACTGGTACTTCCTTGCGGCGATGGCGCTCTTCGGCATTCAGGTGCTGGGCGGGCTGCTCGCGGGCTGGATCTATGTATCGCCCAATTTCCTGTCTGAATTGCTCCCGTTCAACGTGATCCGGATGATCCATACGAACGCGCTTATCGTCTGGCTTCTGCTGGGCTTCTTCGGCGCGGCCTATTTCCTGATCCCCGAGGAATCCGAGCGCGAGATCTATTCGCCCAAGCTGGCCTATCTCCAGCTGATCATCCTGCTGGTTGGCACGCTTGGCGCTGTTGGGTCCTACCTTGTGGGCATCCACGGCGGGCGCGAGTTTCTTGAACAACCGCTTTGGGTCAAATTCGGCATCCTCGTGGCCGCGCTTATCTTTCTCTTCAATGTCTCGATGACTGTGTTGGCAGGCAAGAAAACCGCGATCACCAACGTGCTGCTCATGGGGCTTTGGTTATTGTCGCTCTTGTGGGTCTTTGCCTTCATCAACCCTAGCAACCTGTCGCTTGATAAAATGTACTGGTGGTTCGTGGTGCACCTGTGGGTGGAAGCCACATGGGAACTGGTCATGGCCGCGATCCTGGCCTTCCTGTTGCTAAAGCTGACAGGCGTGGACCGCGAAGTTGTTGAAAAATGGCTCTATGTCATTGTCGCCACGGCGCTGTTCTCGGGCATCCTTGGGACCGGCCACCACTTTTACTGGATTGGCCTGCCGGGCTATTGGCAGTGGGTCGGCTCGATCTTCTCGACCTTCGAGGTGATCCCGTTCTTCCTGATGATGTCCTTTGCCTTTGTGATGGTCTGGAAGGGCCGCAAGAACCACCCCAACAAGGCCGCCCTTTTGTGGTCGCTTGGGTCCAGCACTGTTGCCTTTTTCGGCGCAGGTGTCTGGGGGTTCCTGCACACACTGCACGGCGTCAACTTTTACAGCCACGGCACGCAGATCACCGCAGCGCACGGGCACCTTTCGTTTTACGGGGCGTATGTCGCACTGAATCTGGCGATCTTTACCTACGCTATGCCGATGCTGCGCGAGCGTGCCCCGTATAATCAGGTGCTGAACATGGCGTCCTTCTGGCTGATGACTGGCGGCATGGCGTTCATGACCTTCGTGCTGACCTTTGCTGGCACCATCCAGACCCACATGCAGCGTGTGGTCGGTGACTACTACATGGAGGTGCAGGAAAGCCTGTCGATCTTCTACCTGATGCGCTTTGGCGCAGGAACGGCGGTTGTGATCGGTGCGCTCTTGTTCATCTATTCCCTGCTGGTCGTGCGCAAGAACGAGATCATCGCGCCCGGCCCAGCCAATCCAGTTCCCGGAGAATAAGCCATGAACATGCAAAACCCGCCAACCCTGCCGTTCTACCAGCCTACGGGGCGCGAATGCGACCTGTTCGAGACGGCCCATGACAACGGTTTGCCCCTTCTTTTGAAGGGGCCGACCGGCTGCGGTAAAACCCGTTTTGTGGAACACATGGCCACAAAGCTGGGCAAGCCGCTTTATACCGTGGCCTGCCACGATGATCTGTCGGCGGCAGACCTGATCGGGCGGTATCTGCTGAAAGGCGGAGAGACCGTCTGGGTCGACGGCCCCCTGACCCGCGCTGTGCGTGAGGGCGGCATTTGCTATCTCGACGAGGTGGTCGAGGCCCGCAAGGACGTTACCGTGGTCTTGCACCCGCTGACAGATACCCGCCGCACGCTGATGATCGACCGCACGGGCGAAGAGCTGACAGCCCCCCGCGAGTTCATGCTGGTGGCCAGCTATAACCCCGGCTACCAGAACGTGTTGAAGCGACTGAAGCCTTCGACCCGCCAGCGGTTCCTCTCGATCAGCTTTGATTTCCCCGATGCGGAAACCGAGATCGCCGTCGTCGCCAGCGAAAGCGGTCTTGAACCAGGCCGCGTGGCACCGCTGGTGCGCTTGGCAGGGCATATCCGCAAGCTAAGCGGCATGGACCTTGAGGAAGGTGTTTCCACCCGCCTTTTGATCTATGCGGGAACCTTGATGTCGGGCGGCATGGGGGTCGATCAGGCGCTGGAGGCCGCGATCATCGAGCCGCTCAGCGACGAGCCGGATGTGCAGCAATCGCTCCGCGATCTGGTCAGCACGATCTACGGATAAACGCCATGAAACTGCTTGACCTCATGGAACCAGAAGAGACCGTCGGTAACATCTGGCACGACATGGCCAGCGGCATCGGGGCGGGCGTCACCTATCCCGATGCCGCTGTTACGCTCGCCTCGGTCAGGCCCAGCCTTGCGGTTTTGTTCCGCGCACTTGGCGGGGCTGCGGGGGTCGAGCTTGGCGAGGTCGCCCAAACGCTTGTGCAGCACCGGCAGGTTCTCAAACGCAAATTGGGCGCCGCCCGCGACCGCGAATGGGTGGCGCGGTTTGACGGCGAAAAGCTGATGCTGCCGCCGGTCATGGACGCCTTTCCAGAGCAGCGCCTGAACCATGCCGCGTATTTCTGGCTGACCGCTTTGGCCGCGCACGCCACAGTGTCGGATTTTGATGTGTCGCAGAACGGGCCGGCGCGGGACCGCGCCTACGTTCAGACGAACGCCGCGGCATCGGACAGGGCCTATCAATCCTGCATCGGTCTGCGCGACCGCTATTTGGAAATGGCGGCGCATTGCGCACAAATCCGGATCGGGGCGCGCCGCGCGCCGCGCGAAGCGGCAATCGAGCAAGCCATCCGCGACCAACTATGCGGGGTCTCGCCAAGGCCTCTGGCGGATCATGCAACGGCAAAGGGTTACATGCCCTGCGCACCGGTGCCGATTTGGCTGCGTCTTGAACGCCCCGGACAGGGCAGCACAGCCACCGAGGACACCGAAGCAGACGCAGCAGCGCCACCGCCCACCGCCGCCGTCAGCACGCGCAAACTGGGCGAACGCAAGGATCAGGATCAGCATAACCGCAAGGACAGCTTCATCATCCACCGGTTTGAATCGATCCTGTCTTGGGTGGAATCCATGAACATCAACCGCAGCGTTGATGATGATGACGAGGAAAACGCCCAGAAGGCGGCTGACGATCAGGATCGCATCACCCTATCGAAACAGGGCCGCAAGGTTGCGACACGCCTGCGCCTGCATCTCGACCTGTCACCTGCCGATGCCGATCACGAAGCGCTTGCGGGCACCCATACCTACCCCGAATGGAACCACCGCAGCCGCAGCTATATGGCCGATCACTGCCGCGTGTTGGATGCGCCTGCGCAGCCCGGTGACACAGTGTTTGTGCCAAACGATAAATACGTCCGCGAGGTGCGCCGCCAGTTCGAGGCGCTGCGCCCGCGCCGCATCCTGCAGCCCCGCCAAATTGACGGGCAAGAGCTTGATCTGGATGCGGTGCTGACGGCGCGTGCCGATATGGTCGCCACAGGGCGCGGGTCTGACCGGATTTGGCAAGCCGCGCGCCAAATGGACCGCGATGTCTCGGTTGCTTTCCTGATCGACACGTCCCGTTCGACAGAGGCCGCAATCGGCGACACGTCGGTCATTGATGTGGCGCGCGACACGATGGCCGCCCTTGCCGCCGGGATTGATGCGGCGGGTGACAGGCTGGGCATCTGGGGCTTCTCCTCGCTGCGCCGTGACAGGGTGTTCCTGACCCGCTGCAAAGACTTCGATACGCCAATGTCTTCTGACGTGACCGCCAATATCGGCGCGCTCAAGCCCGGGCATTACACCCGTCTGGGCGCCGCCATCCGCCATGTTTCTGCGCAGCTGGCAAAAGAGCCATCGGCGCGCAAGCTGTTGATCGTGCTGACGGATGGTAAGCCCAATGATCTGGACCACTATGAGGGCCAGCACGGAATCGAAGACAGCCATATGGCCGTGCGCGAGGCCCGCACCGCGGGGCAAAGTCTGCATGGCATCATCATCGACGAGGACGGCCAAGACTGGTTTGCCCGCATTATTGGCCGCGGCGGCTTTACACTGTTGCCCAATCCGGAACGCCTGTCACGGGCGTTACCCGACATCTACCGCACGCTGACACAGGAGACCTGACATGCGTATGACCACAGCTTTTCTGAGCATTTTCATCGCCGCGCCTGCCTTGGCCGACGCTTATGACCGCCCGATCCCGCAGGCCCAATCGGCCACCGCAGAATTCTGGTATGCCTTCGCCTGCCTTGCATTGATCGCAGCCATGATCGCCGTTCAGCAACTGGTTGCCCGCAGATGACACGCACCGGTTGGTCCACTGGCCAAATCGCCTGCGTGCTTTACCCGTTCGGGGCGGGGGCTGCAGCGGTCAACGTCTTCTTTGCCTCGTTGATCTTCAGCTGGCTCGGCGGCCCGATCCTCTCCAGCAGCTTATCGATCCTAATCGGCGCGGGTCTTGGAATTCCCGCCACATGGTGTTTTGCGAAACACATCCGTCACCTGATGGACGTGGCAGACAAGGGGGCGGCGCAGTGAAAATCGACATGAGCGGGGACCAGCCCACGATTGACGCCCGCAATCTTGGAAAATTGTTCGATCTGCCCCCGGAAGAGGTGCAGCTGCTGATGCGGGCGGGCGAAATCACCTCACGTTTCGAAACAGGTGAGGGCAAAGACGCTGGTAAGGTCAGGCTGACGTTTTTCCATGGCGATCGCAGGGTACGCCTGACATGCAGCAAAGACGGGACGGTGCTGACGACGTCCCGCGTAACATCGGAGCGACCATAATGGCTCAGTCTTCCGCAGAACAGATGCGTAGCTGGAAAGGGCCGGCGATCTTCAGCTTCGGCTTCCGTCCCTTTTTCCTTTTCGGAGCAATCTGGGTCGTTGTGGCCATGGGCCTGTGGCTGGCGGTTCTGATGGGCGGGATCGACCTGCCGTCCCGGTTCGATCGCGGCTCATGGCATGCGCATGAGTTCCTGTTCGGCTATCTTGGCGCGGTGCTTGCCGGTTTCCTGCTCACAGCCGTGCCCAACTGGACCGGGCGTTTGCCCATCGTAGGTTGGCGGTTGGCGGGGCTTTTTGCGGTTTGGTGCGCCGGGCGCGCGACGATCCTGTTCTCCCAGCAGTTTCCGCCGCTTCTGGCCCCCGCAATCGACCTCGCCTTTCCCATCATGCTTGGCGGTCTGATCCTGCGCGAGATCATCGCAGGCAAGAACTGGCGTAACCTGATCGTGCTGGCCCTGCTTGCTGTCTTTACGTTGGCCAATGCGCTGTTTCACTACGAGGCGCTTGTCGGTGATTACGCGGCGCAGGGTTATGGACTACGGCTAGGTCTGGCGACGGCGGTGATGATGATCGCCGTCATCGGCGGGAGGATCATCCCGTCCTTTACCCGCAACTGGCTGGTTCGCGAACAGTATCCGGCGCGTCCCGCACCGCCGATGCAGCGCTTCGACAAGCTCACTCTTTTGCTGAGCCTGCCGATCCTTATGTTCTGGACGCTCAAGCCGTTCACGATCACGACCGGGCAACTGCAAATCGAGATTACCGAAACTGCGGTCATGGATT
>NZ_JAXMOX010000197.1:0-8299 GCF_034669605.1 Leisingera sp. | reverse complement strand
ATCACGGGCTTCGGGCGTACCGGTGCTGATTTCGGCTCCACCGCCATGGGTATCAAGCCGGACCTGATGACCTTTGCCAAACAGCTGAGCTCGGCCTATTTTCCGATTTCGGCCTCGGTGATTCCCGGCTGGATGTATGAGGCAATGATCGATCAGACCAATGAGGTCGGCGTCTTTGGCCACGGCTACACCTATTCCGGCCACCCGGCGGCCTGTGCCGCGGCACTGAAGACGCTGGAAATCTACGAGCGCGACAACCTGTTTGAACATGCGGCCGAGGTCGGCGCCTATATGCAGGCGCAGCTGCGCGAGATTTTCACCGACCACCCGCTGGTGGGCGAGGTGCGCGGCAAGGGGCTGATCGCGGCGCTGGAGCTGGTGTCGAACAAGACCACCGGCGCCAGCTTTGACAAAGGCGCCGCTGGCGCCGCCGCGCAAAAGGCCTGCGAGGCAAACGGGCTGATCATCCGGGCGGTGGCAGGCAATGCGGTGGCGCTGTGCCCGCCGATCATCATCACCAAGGATGAGGTCGACGACATGCTGGCACGGCTGAAGGCTGCCATCGACAGCGCTTATGGGGATCTGAAAGACAAAGGCCTGCTTGCGGCTTGATCTGCCCTGACCAAAAGAAAACGCCCCGCAATGCGGGGCGTTTCGTTTGTCCGTCTGCTTAGAAGACCTTATAGGTCATTGTCGTCAGCGACCGCTCGATCCCCCCGATCTGCAGCAGCTGGTCGTTGATGTATTTGCCCACATCCTCGCCCGAGGGGATGTAGAGCTTCATCAACAGGTCGAAATTGCCGCTGGTGGAGTAAAGCTCGGAGTGGATTTCACGCAGCGCAATTTCCTCGGCCACCTTGTAGGTGGTGCCGGGTTTGCAGCGGATCTGGACAAAGACGCAGGTGGACATGGGTGCCCCTCATGGATGGTCAAGGAATTGCTTCCAAGCTCGCATGCGCCGCATCCGGGCGCAAGAGACCGGGATTGCTGCAACAGATTGCCCCCATGCACAATGCCGCACTTGAGCCAGCCCCCCTGCCCGCCCTATAAGCGCCTCGCAGCTTGACGAAGGACAGCCCGCCGATGCGTACCGCCACAGTGACCCGCAAAACCGCGGAAACCGATATCTCGGTCGAGATCAACCTCGACGGTTCCGGGGTTTATGACAACCGGACCGGGGTTGGTTTCTTTGACCACATGCTGGACCAGCTGGCGCGCCATTCGCTGATCGACATGACCATCCGCGCCAAGGGCGATTACCACATCGACGACCACCACACGGTGGAGGACACCGGCATCGCGCTGGGTCAGGCGCTGGTGCAGGCGCTGGGGGACAAAAAGGGCATCCGGCGCTATGGCGAGTGCCACCTGCCGATGGATGACGCGCAGGTGCGCTGCGCGCTGGATCTGTCGGCGCGGCCCTTCCTGATCTGGAACGCGGCGCTGCCGGCCCAGAAGATCGGCACCTTTGACACCGAGCTGGTACGCGAGTTTTTCCAGGCGCTCAGCACCCATGGCGGCATCACCCTGCACATCGACCAGCTGCACGGGTTCAACAGCCACCACATCGCCGAGGCGGCGTTCAAGGCGGTGGCCCGCGCGTTACGGCTGGCGGTAGAGACCGATCCGCGCAAGGCGGACGCAATCCCCTCGACCAAGGGCGCGCTGTAACGGCCGATCCGTGCTAGGCTCCCTGCAGAGATATCTGCAGGGAGGCGACGCAATGACGACACATGATGGTGGCTGCCTCTGCGGCGGCTTGCGATATCGGGTAAGCGGTGATCCCCTGTGGGTGACGGCCTGTTTTTGCCGCTTCTGCCAGCGGGCAACGGGTGCATTGGGAATGGTGGAACCCATTTTCGACATCACCCGCTTTCAGATCATCGAAGGGGCGCCATCGCGCTACGTGCATGTCTCGGCCGGCAGCGGCAAGGCGGTGAACGTGCATTTCTGCGCAACCTGCGGCACCAAGACCCACCTGACCTTCGAGCGCTGGCCGGACCGGCTGGGCGTCTATGCGGGCAGCTTCGATGATCCGGGCTGGTTCGCGTTCACTCCGGAGAACAGCAAGTTCATCTTTCTCGACGACGCGGTGCGCGGGGCCATGGTTCCGGCGGGCTTCAAGGTGTTCCGGCAGCACGCCGCCACCGCGGATGGCACGCCGCTGGAGCCGGAGGTGCTGCACGAGGTGCTGCACATCCGCTGAAGGCTTGGCAGCGCCGGGTTGTTGCGCTAGGCAGCATGCGAGTTTCACACCCCTGGAGAGCCCGTACATGCTGACCGCGATCATCGATTACGAATCCGGCAACCTGCATTCTGCCGAGAAAGCCTTTCAGCGCATGGCGCGGGAGCTGGACGCGGGCGAGGTCGTGGTGACCTCGGATGCCGATGTGGTGGCGCGGGCCGACCGGCTGGTGCTGCCCGGCGACGGCGCCTTCCCGGCCTGCGCGGCAGAGCTGCGCGGCCACAAGGGCATTTATGACGCCATGGTCGAGGCGGTGGAGCAGAAGGGCCGCCCGTTTCTGGGCATCTGCGTCGGCATGCAGCTGATGGCCACCACCGGGCACGAGTATCAAGAGACGCCAGGCCTTGGCTGGGTCGGCGGCGATGTGGTGAAGATCACCCCGGCAGATGCGTCCCTGAAGGTGCCGCATATGGGCTGGAACGATCTGGTGATCCAAACCGGGCACCCGGTGTTTGACGGCATCACATCCGGCGACCATGTGTATTTCGTGCATTCCTACCATTTCCGCGCCGCCAACCCGGCAGAACGGCTGGCGCATGTGGATTATGCGGGTGAGGTGACCGCGGTCATCGGCCGGGACACGATGGTGGGAATGCAGTTCCACCCGGAGAAGAGCCAGGCGACGGGGCTGCGGATGATCGGCAACTTTCTGACCTGGAAGCCCTAAGAGGACGCCGCTGGCGCGGCGTTGCCTCCCCTCACCGCGGCAACGCCGCCTGCCGGGCAGGTAAAGGGAGTATTTTTTGAAAGATGAAATGGCACAGCCTGCTCCTTCATCTTTCAAAAAATACTCAATACCCCAGCGCAGCCTGCTCCGCCCTTTCAGGCCGGGCGCCCCCTAAGCCGCGCTTCTCAGCGAAACAGGCGCCACGCCATAGACCTTGCGAAAGGCGCGGGTGAAACCTTCGGGAGAACCGTAGGCATAGCGGCGCGCCACCGCCTCGACCCGGTCGCCGCGGCTGAGGTCCTGATGGGCCAGGATCAACCGCCACCGGCGCAGGTAGCCCATCGGGGTTTCTCCGACTTCGGTGGAAAAAAGTTCCGCAAAGCGCGACAGTGAAAGCCCGGCCTCCTGCGCCAGATCGGCGTTGGTCCAAAGCCTGCCGGGGCGGTCGTGCATTGCCACAATCGCACGGCTGAGGCGCGGGTCCGCGAGGCCTGCCAGCAGCCCCGGTTCAGTGGCGCCTTTGCGGATCTGGTTGCGCAACAGGCGCACCATCAGCACCTCGCCCAGCCGGTTGACCACCGATTGCGCGCCGCAGTGCCGGCCTTCGGATTCGTCCCGCATCAGGCGCACCAGCCCCTGCGCCTCGGCATTGCCGCTGATACTGTAATCCACCACCTGCGGCAGCGCCGCCAGGAACGGATTGCTGTTGCCCGACCAGGTCACCCGCGCAGCCCACATCACCGCGCCCGGAGCCGGGTCCGCCAACGCGCCCCTGGTGCGATAGAGGATCCGCACCGGCTGCCCCGCTGCATCTGCCAGCGCAATCAGATTGGACTCCGCAGGCCCGGCGGCCTGCACTGCAAGCTGAAAGCGGTCGATCAAGGTGGTGAGGCGGTCCATATTTCCGGTGTTCCAGTCAGGTTTTTCGGATTTATCCGACGGTAAGCTGCGCGATACAGAGAAGCAACCACCACTCACGTCATCACGCACAAGGAACACCCCATGCTGATCCCCCGCCAAAAGACCCCCGGCCTGACCCTGCCGACGCTGGACCACGGCCCGTTCGACCTGTCTGCGGAAACGGCAGAACGCGGCACCGTGATCTGTTTCTACCGCGGGCTGCACTGCCCGATCTGCGCGACCTATTTGAAAGAGTTCGAAAAGAAGGTCGCGGCCTTTGCCGAGCGCGGTGTCAATTGCATTGCGGTCAGTACTGACGGGGAAGAGCGCACCCGCGCGATGGCCGAGAAGATCGACGCCAAGGATCTGCGGTTCGGTTTCGGTCTGCCGCTGTCCGTGGCCAGGGATTGGGGGCTGTACATCTCGACCTCGCGCGGCAAGACTTCGATCGGGATTGAGGAGCCGGCGCTGTTTGCCGAACCCGGCCTGTTTCTGGTGACGCCGGAGCAGACGCTGTATTACGGCGCGGTGCAGACGATGCCGTTTGTGCGCCCGCATTTCGCCGAGCTGGTCGCGGCGCTGGATTTCGCGATCCCCAACAACTACCCGGCGCGCGGCGAGTATACCGGTGCTGTGTAGCACCGCCGCCAGCCTGTAAAATCGGCTGAGTCCGGCAATGGACAAGGGGTCCGCTTCCATGCATACGGGACGGACCTTTTTCCGCGCTTCAGGTTTCCCCTTGCACATCCGTTTCGAGAAATACGACCATACTGAAGGCAAGCACCGCTATTGCCAGCTGAGCCTGACGCCGACCCTGTTCGGCGACTGGTGCGTTGAGCGTGTGTCGGGACCGCTGAATGCGCCGGGCGGGGTCCAGAAGCGCGCGTATTTTGCCGCGCAAGCTGAGGCGCTGGCGATCTTTGAACGCTTCCGGGACCGGCAGATGAAGCGTGGCTATGCACCGATCCCCGTGCAGCTGGGTCTGCTTTAGCTTTATTCGATCCGGGTCCAGGTCTGTTTCGAACAGATCAGCCCGCCCGCCACACAACCGCGCAGGGCGAGGTTATTGCCGGCCATGTCCATCTTGCCGATGTAGACCTTGTCATTTGACGGCCGCCAGACCTTGCCCTCGTAAGAACCGTCGCCGTTCGGCACCATGTCAATCACCAGCGTCCTGCCGATGTTGGGGGATTGATACTCTCCCTCGCTGTTGAAAGTGCGGGCGATCTTGCCGCAGACGGCGGCGCCGCATTGATCCATTTGGATATGCGCATAAGAACCGTCATCGGGCTGGGTTTTCCAAACGCCCAGCACCGGATCCGCCGCGGCGGCGCCTGCCAGCCCCAAGCCAACGGCCAAACCTGCCAGAAGATGTTTCATTCCAATTCCTCCCTGTTTTTCAGGCAGCCTGTCCCTGATGCGCCCGCTGAAGCAAGGTTGACTTTGGGTCGCGTTGCATTCTGCCCTTACGTTGTGCAAAACACCGCCAGCATATCTTTACCAAGGACCGCCCGGATGATCCTCTACCCTGCGATTGACCTCAAAGACGGCCAGGCCGTGCGCCTGCTGCATGGCGAGATGGACAAGACCACCGTGTTCAACGACAACCCCGCCGCCCAGGCGCTGGAGTTTGTCGCGGCGGGCTGCGAGTGGCTGCATCTGGTGGACCTCAATGGTGCCTTTGCCGGCGAGCCGGTGAACGCCGCACCGGTCGAGGAGATCCTGAAGCAGACCAAGGTGCCCGCCCAGCTGGGCGGCGGCATCCGCGATATGGCGACCATCGAACGCTGGATTGACAAGGGCCTGGCGCGGGTGATCCTGGGCACCGTAGCGGTGGAGAACCCCGACCTGGTGCGCGAGGCAGCACGGGAGTTCCCCGGCAAGGTCGCGGTTGGCATCGACGCCCGCAACGGCAAGGTCGCGACCAAAGGCTGGGCCGAAGAGACGGACGTGATGGTCACCGACCTCGCCAAAAGCTTTGAAGACGCAGGCGTTGCTGCGATCATCTATACCGACATCCTGCGCGATGGCGCGATGAAAGGCCCGAATGTGGAGGCCACCGCCGATCTGGCAAATGCTGTCAGCATCCCGGTGATTGCCTCGGGCGGCGTGTCCTCGCTGGACGACCTCAGGGCGCTGAAGTCCTGCGGTGCGCCGTTGAATGGTGCGATTTCCGGGCGGGCGCTCTATGATGGCGCCATTGATCTGAATGAGGCGCTGGCGGTTCTGAAGAGCTGACACGGCGCAGGAACCGGGAGGCCGCATGCGCCTGATCCGCCGTATCCTTGCCATCGTGGCGCTGGCGCCCATTGCCCTGTGGCTGCTGTGCATCGCCTGTGTGATGCTGCTGGGGTTTGGCTTTGGCTGCGACATCAACGAAGGTTTTGCCACCCCCTGCGTGGTACTTGGCCGGGACCTGAGCGAGACCGCCTATTCCCTGGGCCTGTTTGCCGCTTGGGGGCCGCTGATGTTCGGACCGGCCTCCCTTGGCGGCGGGTTTCTTTGGGCAGTTGCGGTGGCGATCGACCGCCACCGCAACCGCACGCCCCGGTAGGGAACAGAAAGGCCAGCCCGGCACCCGGGACTATTGCGCGGCAGCAGCCGTCAGTTTGCCCAAGGCGCCCTGCATCTTGGCAATGAAGCCGGCATCCGCGGGGATATCGAGGGCGGAGAGCATCTCAGCCGGGTCCTCATAGGTCAGCCAGACCTGGCCTTCCGCATCTTCATAGGCCAGCACCCTGAGCGGCAGGTAAAGGCCCGCCCTCATGTCGGCCTGCATCGCAGGGGTGCCCAGCTTGGGGTTGCCGAAAATCAGCAATTGCGAAGCCCCCAGCTCCAGCTCCGCCTTCCGGGCGCCTGCGCCATGGTCGACGCGGGCAAAGACGGTGGCGCCGGCACCCTCAACGGCGGCCTGCAGCGCATCCATGGTCTCCGCCACAGGTTTATGGCTGGGTATTTGCATCAGGTCTGCGGCGGCGGGCAATGCGGACATGAGGGCGATGGCTCCGGCAACGATAAGGGGTTTTGTCATAACGGCTGCTCCAAAATGTACGGTGATGATACGAAAACAAGGGAACGGGCGCCGGCAGGCAATTCACATCTGCGGCATCGGCGTGTCCTCGCCGCCCTGAAAATACAGCGGGCGCCGCAATGCGCTGGACACCACGGCCCGCATCCCGGACCAAAACGCGCACAGGCTGCCATATCTGTTGCGATTCCAGCATGGTTTGCGTACCCACGGGGCCAAGCAGTTCGAAAGGCACGGCATCATGCTGAAGACCCGTATCATTCCCTGTCTCGACGTCGCCGACGGGCGCGTGGTCAAGGGTGTCAACTTTGTCGGCCTGCGCGATGCGGGCGATCCGGTGGAATCGGCCAAGGCCTATGATGCGGCCGGTGCGGATGAGATCTGCTTTCTCGACATTCATGCGACGCATGAAAACCGCGGCACCATGTTCGACGTGGTGCGCCGCACCGCCGAGCAGTGCTTTGTGCCGCTGACCGTGGGCGGAGGGGTGCGCAGCAAGGACGACGTGCGCGCGCTGCTGCTGGCAGGCGCCGACAAGGTCTCCTTCAACTCCGCGGCCGTGGCCAATCCGGATGTGATTGCCGAAGCCGCCGATCAGTTCGGCAGCCAATGCATCGTCTGCGCCATCGACGCCAAGACGGTGGCGCCGGGCCGCTGGGAGATTTTCACCCATGGCGGCCGCAAGCCGACCGGCATCGACGCGGTGGAGTTTGCCAAGCTGGTCACAGCGAAGGGCGCCGGGGAGATCCTGCTGACCTCGATGGACCGCGACGGCACCAAGTCGGGCTTCAACCTGCCGCTGACACGGGCGATTTCCGACGCGGTGGATGTGCCGGTGATTGCCTCAGGCGGCGTCGGCAACCTGGATCACCTTGTGGAAGGGGTGACCAAGGGCGGCGCCTCGGCGGTGCTGGCGGCGTCGATTTTCCACTTCGGCGAATACACCATCCAGGAAGCCAAGCAGCACATGGCCGCGGCCGGCATCCCGATGAGGCTGTCATGAGTATTCTGCACGATCTCGAAGCCACCATCCTGTCCCGCAAGGGGGCAGATCCGGACAGCAGCTGGACCGCCAAGCTGCTTGCCAAGGGGCCGGAAAAATGCGCCGAGAAATTCGGTGAGGAGGCGATCGAGGCGATCATTGAAGCGGTGAAAGGCGACCGCGGCAAACTGGCCTCGGAAGGCGCTGATGTACTGTATCATTTCCTGGTGATGCTGGCGGCCCGGGATGTGGCGCTGGAGGATGTCCTGCAGATGCTGACCGAGCGTCAGGGCCTGAGCGGCATCGCCGAGAAGGCCAGCCGCCCCAAGGGCTGATCCGTCCCGGACACATGCAGGCAGCCCAGGCCTCCCGCGCCGGACAGATGCACTTGCCTGCGGCAAGCCAAGCTCTCCGCCTTGGGCGTGGCGCCGCTGCGCGGCGCAGAGCCTCCGCTGCCGGGCCCTTAAAGGTCAGGAT
>NZ_JAXMOX010000196.1:0-8499 GCF_034669605.1 Leisingera sp. | reverse complement strand
CACCCGGTAAGGGGCCGCGGGCATGTTGCGCTTACTTGCTGGCTGCGTTGACCCAGGGTTGCCAGGTCGCGGAATTGTCCGCGATCCACGTGGCAACCACCTCGTCGATGGGCTGGCCGTCCTGATCGATTGCCTTCATCATGATTTCCTGCTGTGAGGTTTCCATGGTGAAGCGATCTAGGAATTCCCAGGCGGCAGGCCACTTCTCTTCGAAACCCGACCAAGCAACCTTGATGGTGCCGGGCGCCTCGACACCGCAGTCGCCGGTCGCGTCGGGGTTCGGGCCCCAGGAGGGATCGGTCTGGCAGGCCGGGTCATAGGCGGGGAGTTCGACCCAGCCGGCTTCGACCTCCGAGAACACCCAGTGCGGTGCCCAGAACATCATCACAAGCGGGGTCTTGCGGGCCTCTGCCGATTTCAGCTCGGCAATCAACGCGCCCTCGGAACCGGCGGGCACGGCTTTATAGTCCAGCGCCATGCTCTTGATGATATCGGCCGAGCGGGTGCCCCAGTCGGCCGGGTAAGCGAGGATGCGCCCCTGAGGGAAGGTGTCGGCGGTGACGAACCGGGCCTGGCAGTCGACCAGGGCTTTCCAGTCGGGCAGCCCGGGGCAGACATTTTCCATGTGCTTGGGATACATCCAGCCCTCGCGCGTCGTCAGCCCTAGCGGGCCAATGTCGACGATGGCACCGGCTTCTTTCATCTTGGGATAGATATCCCCGGAGTTGTTGGTCCAAACCTCGAGGGTCGCAGAAAGCTCGCCGTCACCCAGGGCGGAAAACTGGGGATAGTTGCCGGCGGTGACATATTCGATGTCATAACCCATCGAACGGAGGATCTCGCCGGCGATGCGGGTCGAGATATGCTGGCCCGTCCATTCGTTAATGGCAAGCTTGATCGGCTCGTCGGTGGCGCCAAGCTCTGCGGCCTCGGCCGCACCTGCCAGTGCCAAGGCGGCGGTTCCGAAGGCAAGCTTCGACCTCAAGGTCTTTGCGTTGAACATAGTCTCTCCTGTTGTCGTTTCTTGTGTTTGTGGTCTTGGTGTTGCCGTCGGAGCTGAAACCGGCCGGAAAGCGTCCTTTGTCTAGCTGTTTCCTCTTTGCGGCCTGAAACGGAACGAACAGCGCCTTTGGTCGAGCGTAGCGAGATGAGACCTGTGAACTTGACAAAGAGCGCCTACTCTCAGCATCTCTGGATGCAAGGCCGGGCGGGGGAGCGCCTTAATATACTGGCCGGTTCGCGCGTCGCAGGCGATTGTCCGGAGGGCTAGATGCCGACTTGATGATTTCGGACTTTTTTGGCGCCGACTGTGAAGTATTTCCAAGCGGCGAGACGTTTCCGACTTCGTCCGCGAGGAATGGAAAAGCGGGTTGGCGCAACTTTTTTGATCGGTAATGAATTCTTTCCTGGCAGCGCTCCTCTACCAGGCATCGGGCCGGCCAGCCCGATCGTTTTCTGCCGTGATTGCCGAAACCGTGCTGTGCGCTTGGCCGTCGAAGCGTTGGTGCAATTCTAGATCAACCCTCATGGGCGTACTTGCACGCCGGGGTAAAACTCGTGCTTCGATGCCTTAGATGATACCGCTTGTTGCGTGTTGCACATCGCGCAGGACTCGGCGAATTCGGTCGAGCGGAGAACCCTCTCCGGAATAGCGCCGCGCCGGAAAATTCACGGAGGGCTTTACCAGAGTGCGCCTCCGGTCACCTGGATGTTCTCCATGGTCAGACCGCGCGCAGCCTCGCTGCAAAGGAATGAGAGGAGATCCGCTACTTCCCCGGGTTGGATGATCCGGTTCTGGGGGTTCTCGGCGGCAATTTGAGCCATTGCCTGCGGCACGGTGCGTCCTTTGCCTTCGCGCCCTGCGATTTCTTCCACATCGCGTCGCATCAGTTCTGTTTCGACCCATGTCGGGCTGACCATGACGCAGGTGACGCCATGCGCAGCACCTTCGAGCGCGACGCAGCGGGTGAGACCCAAAAGCCCGGATTTCGAGGCGCAATATGCCGGGTTGTCCGCCCACCCGACGCTGGCGGCAGTTGAGCCGATGTTGATGATCCGCCCGAAACCCTCGTCGATCATGGATGGCAGAACGGCGCGCGTCATGCGAAAAGCGCCAGTCAGGTTCGTATCGAGGATGGCGTTCCAGAGCGCATCGCCGTGGCCGCACACTGGCTGTTCGCTGGTCATGGGGGCGCGTGATCGTTGCGTGATCGTCGGCGTCGATAAGCTGCAGGTCCGAGGCGCGCACACGAGAGAAGTGGCGCCCCCGGGGGTTCATCAGAAATTGCCGGCCATCCGGTGACACCGCAAGGCTGAAGTGGTTTGCCACCGATTCATGCATCCCGAGCCGCGCGAAATACCGGAATGCCGCGGCCAGGTCCTCGCGCATTCCCTGGAAGGTGTCTGCGTCAGGAAAGCCTGGTTCTGTCTTCGTCAGGACGCTGCTCAAGGTGAATGCCTTTCCCTCATTTCATCCAGCTCCGCGGATGGGGCCTCCATCCCGCGGATCAGATCGGCCGCCTTTTCACCGATCATGATGGCCGTTGCGTTTGTATTCGCGCTTACGATTTCGGGCATGATCGAGGCATCGGCGACGCGCAGACCCTCGATCCCGCGTACCCGGCATTGAGGGTCCACGACGACGGCCTCGGCGTGCTCGTTGCCCATTTTGCAGGTTCCGACCGGGTGATAGCAGGTTTCCAGCGTTTCGGTGATCCAGGCGTCGATACTGGCCTTGTCGTTGACGCCGGGCCCGGGGAACAGTTCGGGGCCGCGAAAGCGGGACAGGGCCGGTTGCGACAGGACCTCGCGCAGGATCGTGACGCTTTCACGCAGATCCACCAGGTCAGCCGGTTCGGCGAGATAGTTGAACAGGATCGCCGGAGCGTGTCTGGGATCCGCGCTCCTGGCCCGCACGTGGCCCCTGCTGCGGGGCCGCATCAGGTCGATATGCACCTGATAGGAATGTTCCCGCCGGATATCGACCGTCCCCGGAACCACCGACAAGGGCATGAAAGTGAATTGCAGGTCGGGATGTTCGACGCCGGGCCGGGAACGAACGAATCCTCCCGCCTCGAAATGGTTGGTAGATGCCGCACCGGTCCCGCGCATGAGCCATTCGGCCCCAGCCAGCCAGCTGCGACTGGGGAGGGTGACCGGATAGATGCTGGCCGGTTCAAGGCATCTGTGCTGGATCACCAGGTCGGGGTGGTCGTTGAGGTTTTCCCCCACCCCCGGCAGCTCGTGTCGCACTTTGATCCCCGCATCCTCCAGAACCCGTGCGGGTCCGATACCGGAGAGATGCAACAGATGCGGCGAGCCGATGGCCCCTGCGGCGAGAATGACCACGCGCTCGGCCCGGGCTTCGACGGACTTGTTTCCCAGAAGGTAGCGGACACCCTGCGCCCGGCTGCCCTTCAGCTGTATTTCCTGCGCCAGCGCGCCGGTCACGACGGTCAGGTTGGGGCGGCTCCGGGCCGGGTCGAGATATGTGCGCGACGCGCTCTGCCTCTTTCCGCCGAAGGTGCTGCGCTCTACCGGTCCGAAACCTTCCTGCTGGGCACTGTTGAAATCCCGCAGAACGGGATAGCCGGCTTGCCCGCCCGCCTGCACGAAGGCCTCGGCCAGCGAGGACGGTTCCAGCCGGGGCCGGGTTACGCGGATCGGGCCGCCGGTTCCGCGCAGCGGGTCCGAGGTTTCCGGCGCCGTCTCTGAGCGCCGGAAATAGGGTAATACGTCCTCGTAGCTCCAACCCGAGGCGCCGCGTTTCCCCTGTCGGCGGGCGGCATGGCCACGGCTGACATGATGCTGGATCTCATTGCCCAGGACGTCGGCAACAGGCCTGCCAGCGAGATCGGCAAGCATCTGCTTATGGACGGACGTCGTCCGGGATCCCGGCCACAGCCCTCTGCCGGGCAAGACTTGCATACCCTGACCGAGAGCCGGCATCTTCACGACCCGGTCGCGCGCGCGCATGCGATCATGGAGGAACAGCTTGAAGATACGATCTCCTGTGCCGAACTTGCGAAAATGGTTGGCCTGTCGCCGCGGCATTTGCAACGTCTCTTCCGCGCTCGGCTGGGGCGCGGAATGGAAGCGACCTACCGGGAGCTGCGCATCGCCAAAGCCCATCAATTGGTTCAGCAGACCGATATCTCTCTGACCGAAGTTGCCGTTGCCTGCGGCTTTTCTTCGCTCGAGGTTTTTTCGCGCACCTATCGCAGCCGTTTCGGGGTCGCGCCCAGCCGCGACCGGCGCCAATCGCTCGAAGCGTCGGTATATCGCAGTATCGGGTCAGACGGGTCCCAATGACGGTTCTGTCGCAAATTTCTCTGGGGGTTGCGTGCAAGCCTTTGGCCGGGCACATTTATCCCGCGAGCGCCGCGAACGGCTGAAATGCGGTCTGGCCGCTGGCAGGAAGCTGGCCTTTGCGGCTCATATGTGCGGTCTCGATCCCGGCCAGGGTTGCCTGCGCGGCAACGGAGGACTTGAAGCCCCGCATCGGACGGGTGATTTTCTGGATGAAGCGGAGATCCTGCTCGATGGCGTTATTGAGGTGTTTCACTTGCAAGACCTCAATCAGCCAGTACCAACCGGCCAGGATTGGCGTAACAGTCATGTAGTTCAAGCCGGCCAAGTGCGCAGGGCTCTTGCCGATCACCACCTTGTCAGGCCAGCCATAGGTTCCGATCGGCGGGCGAAGAAGGCCGTCGCGGCCGCCTCATCGCGGCGCTCGGCTAGTATGAAATCCAGCGTTTTCCCATGTTTTCCGACAGCCCGGTACGGGTCACACCGCCGGCCCTTCACCTTGATGCAGGTCTCATCCTTGCGCCTGGATCGGCCGGCCGGTGATTTCCTTTTCTGGATTTCGGCGGCGATCAGCGGCGCGTATTCCCCCCCATCGGTTTAGCGTCGCGTGATCGGCATCCACGCCCCGTTCAGCCAGAATTTCCTCAAGGCCGCGAAAAGAGACGGCATAGCGCAGGTAGAAAAACACAGCATACAAGATCACGTCCTTCGGGTAATGGCTGCCCTTGAGGCCGATCATCCTGCCGTTGTCCTTTCGTCGCCGGTTCCGATGACATACCCAAGAGGGCTCCGGCACGAAAGACCGCCAGAACGTTTGCGACAGAGCCCATCGGACTGCGCAAATTTCACCTTGATCGCATCTATCAATCTATACGTCACATTGACGTTCTGCCAACCTAACTCTTCAGGCGGCGGGTTGGATTGTCCCGTACCCGCTGGAGGACGGGACCAATTGCCCAAAAACGTAATGAAACAGCTAAGGAGGGGGATCTTCAAATGAAGAGAAGGATATTTTGCAAGCTCGCGGCGACCACAGCCTTGTGTATTGGCGCACATAGCGTTCTACCGGCCGCTGCATCGGCGGGAACGCCCCGTGACACACTTGTCGTGGCCGCCCATATCGGCGACATTCGGACGCTTGATCCTGCGGAAAGTTTCGAAATTTCCAGCAGTGACCTTATCAACAACGTGTACGACAAGCTGGTCGGTTTCGATCCGCACGATCTGTCCGCTGGCATCGTGCCAGGCTTGGCAGAAGAGTGGGAGCTCTCCGAAGACGGTCGCACAATCACCTTCAGAATCCGGGAGGGAGTGAAGTTCTCGTCAGGGAATCCATTGACAGCATTCGACGCGGAATATTCGTTGCGAAGGGCCGTGGCTCTCAATAAGACGCCAGCATTCATTTTGCGCCAGTTCGGTTTCTCAGAAAACAACCTGGAAACTACTATAAAAGCAACTGACGACAGAACCCTTAAAATAACCACCGACAAAAACTATGCTGCCACCTTCGTGCTGAACTGCCTCACCGCGACAATTGGTGCAATCGTCGACAGCGAGCTCGTCAAGCAGCATGAGGTCGACGGTGATTGGGGAAATAGCTGGCTCAAGACCAATTCGGCAGGTTCCGGGGCTTATTCACTGCAAACCTGGCGCGCCAACGACTTTTATGCACTCGTGGCAAACCAGGAGTATTGGCGCCTTGCACCCGCGATCAGGAGCGTCTTTGTCCAGCATACACCTGAATCGGCAACGCAGCGTCTTCTATTGGAGCAGGGCGACGCAGACATCGCAAGAAACCTGACGCCCGCCGATATCGAAGCGATCGAAGGGAATCCCGACCTTGTGGTGTCCACGGACCTGCGCGGACGATTGATGTATATTGCGCTGAATCAGGGCGTCGAGCCGTTTGACAATCCAAAGGTGGTTGAGGCCATCAAATACCTGGTCGATTACCGCGGGATAGCCAACTCTGTTCTGCGCGGTCAGTTCACGCCACACCAGACATTCCTGCCAAAAACTTATCTGGGTGCAATCGACGACGCCCCTTACTCATACAATGTGGAGATGGCAAAAGCACTCCTCGCGGAGGCCGGCTTTGAAAACGGTTTCAAAACCGAGATCCTTGTCAGGAACGCACAAGACCGAATGCAGGTTGCGCAGATCTTGCAGAACACGCTTGCCCAGGCGGGAATTCAAGCCGAGGTAGAAGTCTCGGCGTCTCAGCAGGAGCTGGCAAAATACCGTTCGCGCGGACATCAGATCTATCTTGGCGTTTGGGGGCCGGACTATCCAGACCCAAACACCAACGCGGGGACATTCGCGCAAAATCCCGATAATTCGGCCGATGCTGATTTCAAAACGTTGGCATGGCGCAATTCATGGGAGGTGCCGGCGTCAATTTCCGACAAAGTTCTTCGGGCGGAAGAGGAGAATGATCCGGAAATCAGAACATCGCTGTACCAGGATGCGCAGCGGGCTTTTCAGGACAGTGCGCCTTTCGCCGTGATGTTCCAACAGACCGAACAAACCGGAATGCGGAACGGGGTCTCCGGGTTCGTGACGGGAAGTGCGATCAGCTATGTGTATTACTGGACCATCACGAAATGAAGATTGGACCTCATTTATCTGACACCAGTGGGAGGCGGCGACTGGCCGCTTTCCCCGGGCGTCCACTCACACCCTGTTCGGCAACCATACCTTGCTTCAAGGATGACACCACATGATGCGACGCGGGCTTTCTCTCACAACGCAGATTGCGATGACTTTTCTCGGCCTTCTGCTCATCACATTCCTGATCGGCCGCGTTATGCCGATCGACCCGGTGCTTGCCGTGGTCGGCGACCAGGCGTCAGAAGCGACCTATAGAGCCGTCTATCAGGACATGGGCTTGGATCAGCCGCTTTACAAACAGTTTATCAGCTATCTAGCCGATATATTTTCAGGTGAATTCGGCACATCGCGTGTGACATCCCGGCCGGTTCTTGAGGACATCGGGCGAGTGTTCCCCGCAACACTTGAATTGGCAACGCTGGCAACGATCATCGGAGTCGGGTTCGGCATCCCGGTCGGCGTAGTCGCCGCTACACATGCAGGCCGGTGGCCAGATTATTTGTTGCGGGTTTTCGGTCTATTCGGCTTTTCGATCCCGATATTCTGGCTGGGCCTCATGGGGTTAGCCCTGTTCTATGGGCAGTTGGGCTGGGTCAGCGGACCGGGACGGCTGGACATTTACTATCAGAATCTTGTTCCGCAGGTTAGCGGGGTCCTGCTCATCGATTCACTGATCGCCGGAAACCTCGAGGTCTTCTGGAATGCCCTGAACCACCTGATCCTGCCTGTATCAGTTCTGGCTTATCATTCCATGGCCTATATCAGCCGCATGACCCGCAGCTTCATGCTTGAGCAATTGGGTCATGAATACATCACCACAGCGCGGGTCAAAGGATTAAGCGAGACGCGCGTGGTTTGGCGTCATGCGCTTGGGAACATCAAAATTCCTATGATCACAGTCATAGCTTTGAGCTACGCCACACTGCTTGAAGGCACGGTGCTTACGGAAACGGTATTCTCATGGCCCGGTCTGGGTCTTTACATCACCAATGCACTGTTGTCGGCGGATATGAACGCTGTGCTCGGGGGGACGATCGTTGTCGGCGTTGTATTTGTCGGTGTGAACCTCCTGTCAGACAGCCTCTATCGATTTGTCGATCCAAGAGCCAAATAGGGAGCAAACAACAATGAGTGTCACTGGCAACAACACTGCACCCGCGGCAAGCAAACTATCTGGTTGGCTTTCAGCGGATTACCCCAAGAACAGCGCCCATGCCCGCGCGATGCGCATCTACGCCAGTTGCTGCAACATCTCGAGCAACCTGCTCGCGATGACGGGGCTGGCAATTGTAACGGGATTGATCGCGATAGCCATCTTTGCGCCGATATTGGCGCCGCACGATCCCATGACACAGGATCTGTCGCAACGCCTGCTGCCGCCGGGCTCCGAGAGCCATCTTTTGGGTACCGATGAACTGGGACGGGACATTCTAAGCAGACTAATTCACGGTTCCCGAATCACGCTCTACATTGTTGGGCTCGTCGCCCTCATTGCGCCCACCCTAGGCCTTCTGGTTGGCGGGTTGGCGGGCTACGCGGGCTCCTGGCCTGATGCGGTGCTGATGCGTGTTACCGATGTTT
>NZ_JAXMOX010000195.1:0-8612 GCF_034669605.1 Leisingera sp. | reverse complement strand
GATCAGACCGCTCTCCTGCGTGCTCCGTCCGATTTCGCGGTCGTGCTGCAGCGCAAAGTGGCCGATCACCGTGCCCTCCGGATCGGTCAGCGCGATGCCCAGGTAAGAGTGCAGGTTCTGGCTGCGGTACTGCAGCTGCCCGGGAAACGCCTCCTGCAGCCCGTCCTGCACCAGGAATTTCTTCCGTTCCTTTAAAAACGCGCAAGGGGTGCCGTCATAGGGCACAACCCTGTCTTCCATACCGTCCATCTGCTGCCCGTCACAGCAGCAAGCCAGCACCCGGAAGCACTCCGGCCTGCCGCCGGGGCATTCCGCAATGAAGGCCGAGCGCACCTTGAACGCGCCCTGCAGCTGCCCGGCCAGCTGCCGGAAGGCCGTGCGCGGCGAGGTGCTGCCCGGCCCTTCGGCCAGCGCCGCCAGCGCGGCCAGAGTCTGCAATGCCGCGGCCTCCGCCCCAAGCCGGGGCGCGAAGTGCTGCATCTCGGCCACGATCTGCTGCGCCAGCGCGCCGTCGATTTCGTTCCGCCAGGCGGCCTGGATCAGGCCGATCGCCTCGCCATCGGCGTTTTTCAGGGCAACCCCGGCATAGCTTTGGAGGCCGTCCTCGCTGAACATCCTGTCATCCGGGTACAGCTCCTGCACCTGGCACAGGAATACATGCGGTTTGCCGCTCAGCACCACATCATGGCACGGCGTCCCGCGGCTTTCGTATTCGAAATCCCCCAGTTGCAGCCCGTCAAACCAGCTTGCCAGCACCTTGATGCGCTCGGTCTCCTTGACCTTCAGCTCACCCGCGGTCACCAGATCGGCCCCATAGGCCTGCGCCAGCTGATCGACAAATTCCTGGCAGAACTCCAGGCCGCTCAAACAGGCCAGTGTCTCCAGATCCAAGCGGCTGCCTTCCCCAAGCGCCGTGGCCCCTGCTGCGTCCATTGCTTGTACTCCTGCCATCCCTTTGCGGGCAGGCCTGCAAGACCGGACCGCTGGCAATACTCATTAACTCCCCGGTCTCTGCGCATGGGAAAAACGGCCCCGAAACAAAAGGCATATCCCGCACCCCGGTCTTTGCGGACAATCTGGAACACAACTGCCCGCAACATAATGCTGCGCAAAACGGGGACAAATAGTCAACATATTGTAACGTAGAGTGTAAATGTTAACAGAAAAAGCCGCAGATCCAGAGCACCGGATCTGCGGCTTTTTAAGTAGTTCCTGCACCCGGCCCTGCCGGGCCGCACCGGATCAGAAGCGGGAATCTTCGTCGTCGTCCTCGTCATCGCCGCCCGAGGGCAGGTTGAAGAAGCTGTCCGCGTCCGGGATTTCCTCTTCCTTTTTCTCGTCTTCACTGTTCAAGCCGCTGCCCAGAGTAAAGGTTTCCAGCCCCTCGATCGCGCTTGGGATCTTCGGCTCGGTGTCCATCTCCAGCGACTGTTCGGTCGAGACCAGCTTGCGGCGCTCATCATCGCTCATCACGCCGCCTTCGGCGGCTTTCTTGGCGGCGGCCTTCTGCACGACGGCATCCAGTTCGGACTGCCGGCACAGGCCCAGCGCCACCGGGTCGATCGGCTGCATGCTGGAGATGTTCCAATGGGTGCGCTCGCGGATCGACTGGATGGTCGGCTTGGTGGTGCCGACCAGCTTGGCGATCTGGCCATCGCTGAGCTCGGGGTGGAACTTGACCAGCCACAGGATCGAATTCGGACGGTCCTGGCGTTTGGACAGCGGGGTATAGCGCGGGCCGCGGCGCTTTTCCTCGCCGGCCGCGGCCGGGTTGAACTTCAGCTTCAGCTTGTGCAGCGGGTTGGCCTCTGCCTTGTCGATCTCGTCCTGGGTCAGCTGGTTGTTGGCCACCGGGTCGAACCCTTTGACGCCCACCGCCACTTCGCCGTCGGCGATGCCCTGGATCTCCAGCTCGTGCATGCCGACGAAATCGGCGATTTGCTTGAAGCTGATTGTGGTATTGTCCACCAGCCACACGGCGGTTGCCTTGGCCATCAACGGTTTTGCCATGCGCTCATCTCCTTAAAACACATCTTCCCCGCCGCCTGGATAAAGGCTGCCCCGCTTTCGGGGTCTGGTTTCCGTTGTCGGGGAACTTCAGGTCTATATAGTCGGCTTAACTGCATAAGGAAAGAGGCCAATGCGCAAGTTGTTGCTGGGGTTTGCGGCTGTATTGACCTGTTTTGCCGCCTGTGCAGCGGCAGAGGGCGAGCCGGCCGGGGAATTCGACTATTACGTTCTGGCACTCAGCTGGTCGCCGAACTGGTGCGAACAAGAAGGCGATGCGCGCCGCGCAGAGCAATGCGATGCCCGTCATGATCATGGCTGGACCCTGCACGGGCTGTGGCCGCAGCACCACCGCGGCTGGCCCAGTTACTGCCGCACCGCCGCCGCACCGCCCAGCCGCGGCATGAGCCGGGAGATGGCGGATATCATGGGCAGCCCTGGCCTGGCCTGGCACCAGTGGAAGAAGCATGGCACCTGCTCCGGCTTGACTGCCCGCCAGTATTACAGCCTGATGCGCGAGGCCTACACCCGCGTCACCCGCCCCGCCATCTTCCGCAGGCTGAAGACCCCCGTCACCCTGCCCGCTGCCGTGGTAGAGGAGGCGTTTCTCAAAGAAAATCCGGGGCTGTCGCGCGACAGCCTGACCATCACCTGCCGCGACGGCGCCATCCAGGAGGCCCGCATCTGCCTGTCGAAAACGCTGCAGCCGGTGCCTTGCGGGCGGGATGCGATCCGGGATTGCACGTTGAAAGACGCCCGCCTTGCGCCGGTGCGCTAAGACCAAGACCGGGAGGGGCGCGCCACCCCTCTTGGCCTGGCGGCCGATTCACCCCGGAATGCTTCAGACCAGAAAGATCCGGCGCCCGCGGCCTTGGCTGGCCGGGTGATCCGCCAAGGCCGCCCCCCTGTCACTTTGCCGGAAACAGCCCTGTCCTGCTGCACGCGGCAATAAATGGCCTGTGACGCACACTTCGCGCGGTTTTGTGCTAGTATAAAGATATGTGCCGCACCCGGCCCTGCCTGAACGGCACTTCCGTTGTAGTCAGCGAGGAGGATGACGCGCATGGCAAAAACAATTGGGAACCCGCTCAGCTGGCTTCTGCAAGGGGCAGAGACAACCGGGCACCATATCGGCCAGACGGTCGAAGAGATGGGCAGCAGCGGCGTCAAGGAACTGCCCAAGGCACGCAAGCTTACCATGGATGACATCATTCATTCGCTGGCTGCCGGCCTGGAGGATTTTGCCGCCTGCCGCAGCGATGCCATGTTCCTGGTGCTGTTTTATCCGCTGATCGGCATCACGCTGATCGTGATGAGCCTGTCAATGAATCTGTTGCCCCTGATCGTGCCGATGATCATGGGTTTTGCGATCCTTGGCCCGGTGGCCGCGGTTGGGCTTTATGAAATGTCTTCCCGCCGTGAAGCCGGGTTCGAGCCGCGCTGGATGGATGCCTTTGGCGTCATCCGTTCCCCCGCGTTTGGCGGCATTCTGGTGCTGGGACTGTATCTGGCGGCGCTGTTCATTGTTTGGCTGGTGGCCGCTGACATGATCTACAGCCGCACCCTGGGGCCGGAACCGCCGGCCTCGCTGCTGGGCTTTGCCACGGAAGTGGTGACCACCCGCGCGGGCTGGATCATGGCCATAACCGGCGGCATCGTGGGCGCGGTCTTTGCCTTTGCCGCGCTGGCGATGAGCCTGGTGTCCTTTCCGCTGCTGCTGGACCGCCATGTCGGCCTGCCGGTGGCGGTGGCCACCTCGATCAAGGTGCTGCGCAAGAACCCCCTGATCTGCATGACCTGGGGTATCATCGTCGGCTCCGCGCTGGTGATCGGTGCGATCCCCTTCCTGGCCGGGCTGATCATTGTGGTGCCGGTGCTGGGGCATGCGACCTGGCATCTGTACCGCCGCGCCGTGCAGTAAAAGGCACCGCTTGGCAAAAAAGGGCCGGCAGATCTGCCGGCCCTTTGATGTGACACCGCTGAGGTGTCAGCCCACCTTCAATACGATCTTGCCGATATGGCCGGAGCTTTCCATCCGTGCGTGCGCCGCGGCGGCCTCGTCCAGCGCGAACTCGCTGTCCATCACCGGTGCGACCTTGCCTGCCTCGATCAAGGGCCAGACCGCCTCGCGCAGGTCCTGGGCAATCTGCGCCTTGGCCAGATCGCTCTGCGGCCGCAGGGTCGAGCCGGTCAGGGTCAGCCGTTTGACCATCATCAGGGCGAAATTCAGCTCCACCTTCGGCCCCTGCAGAAAGGCGATCTGCACCAGGCGGCCGTCTTCGGCCATGGCCTTCACATTGCGGGGGATATAAGCGCCGCCGACCATGTCGAGAACCAGATCGGCGCCGCCCTCCTCCCGCAGCACCTTGACGAAATCCTCGTCGCGGTAGTTGATCGCACGTTCGGCGCCCAGCTCGAGGCAGGCCTGGCATTTCGCGTCCGACCCGGCCGTAGCAAAGACCCGTGCGCCAAAGGCCTTGGCCAGCTGGATTGCGGTGGTGCCGATACCGGACGAGCCGCCATGCACCAGGAACCGCTCCCCCGCCTTCAGCCCGCCGCGGGTGAAGACATTGGACCAGACAGTGAAGAAGGTTTCCGGCAGGCAGGCCGCCTGTTTCAGATCCAGCCCCTTGGGAACCGGCAGGCAATGCGCCGCCGGGGTTGCCACATATTCCGCATAGCCGCCGCCGGGCAGCAGCGCGCAGACCTGATCGCCCACCGCGATGCCGCTGACGCCTGCGCCCGCAGCCACCACCTCGCCCGAGGCTTCCAGCCCCGGCAGGTCGCTGGCGCCCTTGGGCGGGTCATAGGCCCCGGCGCGCTGCAGCGCATCGGGACGGTTCACGCCGGCATAAGCGACCTTGATCACCACCTCGCCATGGCCCGGCTGCGGCACCGGGCGCTTGGTCAGCTGCAGCACCTCCGGCCCGCCGGGTTTGCTGATTTCAACCGCGCGCATCATCTCTGTCATGGCAATTCGTCCTCCTGATCCTTGCCCCTTGCCTACCACCCGTCCGGGCGAGCGCAAACAGCAAAGGCGCCGCAGTCCGGCGCCTTTGCGGAGCACACCCGCCCAAAAGTTCGGTCCGGACCTGTGTCAGCGCCGCGGGTTCAGCGACCCAGGCAGATCATCGCGGTCTTTCGGCGGCTTGATTTGCCCGGCCAGCCAGTTCGGCCCCGCCAGGAATGGTTTCAGCAAGGGATTTTTCTGCAAACCCGCCTTCAGCTTCTCAAAATCCATCACATTGCCGATCCGGCGGTCGAGAAACTCCCAGGTCGCCTGATGCTCAAGACTGTCATCGCCCAGCCAGAACAGCACCGTAGCGGAATAGACGCCGGCGAGCGTGGCACGTTTGGTGTAGCAGTTCAGATCATCCGAGCCGTCGCCCAGCGTCTCCCAGATCAGATCGCAGGTGCCCCAGATCGCCTTGACCCCGTCGCCGGCATATTGCGGCAGTGTCAGCAGCGTGGTGCCGCGGCGCACCGCTTCCTTGTCATCGACCGCTTCCAGCCGGAACCGCACCGCGGCTGCCACCTTGTCGCGGAACCTGAGGCCGGACAGGTCCTCGGCCTCAAGCCGCGCCAGCATCCGCGAATCGCCGCGGGCGTGATAGGCCAGCGCCAGGTCCACCCCGCCGCGCGGGCAGACCGCATGGGCCAGCACCTCAGGCACATCCGCCTCCTGGCAGGCAGCACGGAATGTCACCTCGGACCAGCCGTCAAACGGCACGTGATTCAACGCTGCATCCAGCAGCCTTGCCTTGATATCGTCCTGCGCGTGATCCTGATTTGCAGTCATGCCGCTCTCCCGCTTTCAGCGTCCTGATACCCTACTAGACAAAATAACCTGCCTTTGCTATACGGCCAGTTCCTGCAATTTCCTTGCAACTCAAACTTAGAAAGGTGGTGAAAACCACATGCAGGTTAGTGTTCGCGACAACAATGTCGATCAGGCGCTTCGTGCCCTGAAGAAAAAGCTGCAGCGTGAAGGCGTCTTCCGCGAAATGAAGCTCAAGCAACATTTCGAGAAGCCGTCCGAGAAAAAAGCGCGCGAGAAAGCTGAAGCGATCCGCCGTGCCCGGAAACTGGCACGTAAGAAGCTCCAGCGCGAAGGTTTGCTGTAAGCAGCAGACCGTCCAGCTTTGGACAGCACTTGGCCGGTCTTGCGACCAGCCGGAACTTAAGTTCAGACGACCCCCGCGGCCCCGCCCCGGGGGTTTGTCATTTCTGCCCCCATGAGCAAAACACCTCGTCTCGAGGGGAGGCACAAAAATGCCTCAATTTTGCCCGACTTACATCTTTAAGGTGTATTTCGCTAAACTCTTCTGCTATACAGGTAGTGCGGCAGGGCAAATCTGATGCGTTTCCCTAACCATTGCCCCGCCGGCCGGGATTGGAACACCCGGTTCATTGAAATCCGGAGCAGGCCGCGTCCCCCCCGAAAAAAACGACACCGGCGCCTGTCTTGGTCCCTGCAAACAAGGCATAGCCTCTGCGGGTTTTCAATATGGCCGGGCGCCGGCAGCTTCCCCCGACGGCGCCCGGCCCACCCTTTTCTTTGGCTGTTTCCCCGGCAAGGCCCCATGCCCTGACGGCCGCCGCCCCCCCCCGAATCCCCCACCGCCCTGCCCGCTGCCCTGCAGCGGGATTGCGCCGGTGCCGCGCCGCCAGCTGCTTAGGGCAGCCCAAGGCGGCCGCGCGCGCAGGAATCCGCGTATCCGCCCCCCACGCTACGGCAGAGCCTTGCCGCAATTCCGCGCTGCACCCTCCGGCCCTTTCGGTGCCTTGAATTTCCGTTAACCGAAGGCAGCACCGCCGCCCAGCCGGCACACTCACGGAGCAGTTACCAATGTCACAGGCAAGCCAACTCGAGCGCCAGATGCTCGACCTGATCAACGCCGAGCGCACGTCGCGCGGGCGTAACCCGGTCCAGCTCGAGCTGCGCCTGAACGATTCGGCAGAAGACCACAGCGAATGGATGCTGCAGCAGGATGTCTTCTCCCATACCGGCGCCGGCGGCTCCAGCGCCGGCGACCGGATGAAGGATGCCGGCTTTCAGTTTTCGGGCGGCTGGACCTGGGCCGAGAATATTGCCTGGCAGAGCGAACGCGGTGCCGCCGGGCTGGCCGATGACGTCGTCAACCTGCACGAATCGCTGATGAACAGCCCCGGCCACCGCGCCAATATCCTCAGCGCCAGTGTCGAAGTGATCGGCATCGGCGTCGAGCAGGGCAATTTCAATGGCTGGGATGCGGTGATGGTGACCCAGAACTTCGCCAAGACCAGCGCAGACCTGCAACTGGACTCCGGATCAGGGGGCAGCGCGGGCGGCGGCGGCACAGGCACCGGTGCCACATCGGGAAATGATAACCTGACCCTTGGCAGCGCAGGCAGCCTGGACGGCCTCGGCGGCAATGACACGCTGACCGGCAGCAACGGCCGGGACCGCCTCGACGGCAGCGAAGGCCGGGATAAACTGAACGGCAGGGCCAGCGGCGACGAGTTGCACGGCGGCTCCGGCAATGACACGCTGCGCGGCAACAACGGCGCGGATGAGCTGAACGGCGGCTCCGGCAACGACAAGCTGTTCGGCGGCCAAGGCAAAGACACTCTGGATGGCGGCAGCGGCAACGACAAGCTGGCCGGCAAGGGCGGCGGCGACCTCTTCATCTTCAGCGGCGGCGACGACACCGTGACCGATTTCAACCCGGATGCCAGCGGTGAACGCATCGACCTGAGCGCCGCCACAGGCATCACCGGCTTCAGCGATCTGGTGAACAACCACACCAGCCAGACCAATGCCGGCCTGCTGATCAGCGACAGCGATGGCGACAGCCTGCTGCTCAGCGGCATAACAGAGCAGGAGCTTCAGCAAAGCGACTTCCTGTTCTGATCCCGGCCGGGCAAACGTGCAACGGGCGCGCCGCGGCACGCCCGTTCGCCCGCTTGGCGTCTAAGACGGACCCTCAATAAATTTTGGGCACATACAATTCGTCCGGCAGCACCTTGCGTTCATAGTCCGGGTTGTACTTGCGGTCCGGCAGCTCGACCTTGTCGCTCGGCACCTCTTCATAGGGGATCTTGGTCAGCAGATGCTCGATGCAGTTCAGCCGCTCGCGCTTCTTGTCGTTGCCCTCGACGATGTACCATGGCGCCTCGGGGATGTTGGTGCGTTTGAACATCTCCTCCTTGGCCTTGGTGTACTGCTCCCAGCGGATCCGGCTTTCCAGATCCATCGGCGACAGTTTCCACTGCTTCATCGGATCGTGAATGCGCATCATGAACCGCAGCTGCTGTTCCTCGTCGGTGATCGAGAACCAGTATTTCAGCAGGATGATCCCCGACCGCACCAGCATCCGCTCAAATTCCGGAACGTCCTGGAAGAACTGCTCGACCTGGTCGTCGCTGGCAAAGCCCATCACCCGCTCGACGCCTGCACGGTTGTACCACGAGCGGTCAAACAGGACGATCTCGCCGCCCGCCGGCAGATGCGGCACATAGCGCTGAAAATACCACTGGCTCTGCTCGCGGCGGTTCGGCGCCGGCAGCGCCACCACCCGTGCCACCCGCGGTTCCAGCCGCTGGGTGATCCGCTTGATCACCCC
>NZ_JAXMOX010000194.1:0-8649 GCF_034669605.1 Leisingera sp. | reverse complement strand
TACAATCGCCAGCGGCGTCATTCCGCAATCGGCTACCTAACCCCCGCGCAAGCCTACGAAACCATGACTTGGAAAAGCGCAGCATAGGGTCAATAATCAAACTGTCCGGATATCGGGACGAACTCCACACCTCGGCGCTGGACGTGTCGGTGCAGGCGCAGATCCTGAACCTGATGCGGCGGCTGCAAAAGGAGCTGGGGCTGACCTATCTGTTCATCAGCCACGACCTGAGCGTGGTGCGGCACATGTCGGACATGATCGCGGTGATGTATCTGGGGCGGATTGTCGAGATGGCGCCGGTGGAGGCGCTGTTCAGCCAGCCGCTGCACCCTTACTCGCAGCTGCTGCTGAACACGATCCCTGACATCCATGCCCCCAAACGGGACCGCTGCGTCGACAACGGCGAGCCGCCAAGCCCGTTGAAACCGCCGGCGGGCTGCGCCTTTCACCCGCGCTGCGCGCTGGCCACCGAGGCCTGCCGGGAAACGGTGCCGCCGCTGCGGCCTATTTCAGACGGGCATCAGGCAGCCTGCCTGCTGGCGGGCTGAGGCAAGGCGGGGGGGGGGGCGTGTTCCGCGCGCGACCCGCCTCCCTGCGGATCTGCGTTTACGCACATATGTCCGAAGAAGGTTTCGAAGAATGTTTCCCTGTGCGCATCCTGACAGCGAAATCAGGCGCATGCCGAAGCCTTCCCCGCTTCGCTACAGGGGAGACGCTTCTCGTTTAATGGGGGCGCAGGATTGCTTCCCGGCCGGACCAGAAAATACCTGCCGGGCGGCGCCGCTCCGATCCGGCCGCAAAACCGTGCCCGAGTGACCTGCCATGCTTCAGCAGCCAAGCCAGCGGTGGACGGCGGCTTTGCCCCGGCGGCAGGCCTCCGGCAGGCTGTCTCCCCTGGCCAGGCGGCAGGCGATCGCGGTGGCCAGGCTGCAGCCGGTGCCGCGTTTGGAGCCTGGCAGCCGCGCCGCGGCAAAGGGCGTTGCCGCGCCATCGGCGGTGTAGAGCACATCAATGCTTTCAACGCCGGTGCCATGGCCGCCTTTGACCAGTACCGCACGGGCACCCTGCGCAAGCAGCTGCGCCGCCTGCGCCTCGATGCTGCCGGTCGAGCCGGAGATTGCTTCAAGCTCCACCAGATTCGGTGTGACCAATGCGGCCCGCTGCAGCAAGGCGCCAAAGCCGCCGGCCGCCATCAGCCTGCCGCCGGAGGAGGCTTTCAGCACCGGATCCAGCACGATGGGCAGGCCTGCGGGCAGGGCGTCATTCACGGCCTCCGCCACCCCGGCCGAGCCCAGCATGCCGATCTTCACGGCGCCGGGTGCGGGCGGTGTTGCCAGGGCAGCGCGCGCTTGGTCCGCAACGGCCTGCGGCGGGCTGGGGTGAATCGCCAGAACCGCCTCATCGGTCTGCACCGTTACCGCTGTTACAACCGGACGCACTGCCGCCCCAAGCCCGGCTGCCATGGCGGTATCCCGGGTCAGGCCGGCGCCGCCGCTGCTGTCGGTGCCGCCGATTGCCAGGATCACAGTCATGCGCTGTGTCCTGCGGCCAGCAGGGCGAGGTTGCCGTAACCCGCAGCCTTCAGCTCCGCGGCCGCCGCCCAGGCGCGCAGGCCGGTGCGGCAGCACAGAACGATCCGCCCTTTGGTCGGCAGCTCTGCCGTCAGCAGATCCGCCCGGGCAATCCGGCGTGCGCGCGGGGCGGGCAGGCCGGGCGCCTCGGCGGCATCGCGCAGTTCGATCACCGTATCCGCCGCAGTGATTTGCGAGGCCGCGACAACGGGCAGGGCCCCCTCCGGCTCTTCCGCCTCGTCAAAGCGGAAGCTGCTCACCTGCAGGTCCTCCAGCCGGAAAACAAACAACTGTCCCCGCGGGGACGGCTGGTGATTCAGCAGAGACTTCAGGGCCAGCTGGGCCTGCAGCGCGCCGATCATGCCGACCGACGGGCCCATGACACCGGCGGTTGCACAGGTCGCCGCACGCGCAGGCAGGTCCGGGAACACTGCCCTCAAGGATGGCCCGCCGCCGCAAAATCCCCCGGCATACCCCGATTGCCCCAGGGCAGAGGCCGAGATCAGCACCTTGCCCTGCTGCCGGCATGCATCCGAAAGGACATAGGACACGGCAAAACTGTCGGCTGCATCCACCACCAGATCAGCTGCCGCCACCATACCGGCAGCATTGGCCGCATCCAAAGGCGCAACCTGCGCTGTCACCTGCAGCGACGGATTGGCCGCCAGCAGCTGCCGCCGCGCGGCCGCTGCCTTGGGCCGGCCAAGGTCGCCCATGGTATAAAGAACCTGCCGGTGCAGGTTGCTCTCTTCCACCATATCGCCGTCCATCACGGTGATACGGCCGACCCCGGCGGCGCCCAGATAGAGCAGCACAGGGCAGCCCAACCCGCCGGCGCCGACCACCAGCACATGCGCGCGGGCCAGCCGTTCCTGACCCTCAGTGCCAACATCGGGCAGGATCATCTGGCGCGCGTAGCGGCTCATGCGCGGCAGGCCGCAACCCATTCGCGGGTGCGGGCCTCGGGGTCATCGGCCAGCTGAATGTCGGTCACGACCGCCGCGCTGTCGGCGCCTGCAGAAAACACCCCGGGCAGCCGCTCGGGCGTCAGCCCGCCAATCGCGACCAGAGGAGTCTCCCCGGCTATCTGCTTCCAGCGCGTCACCCGCTCCAGCCCCTGCGGGTCCCATTTCATCTTCTTCAGCAGCGTCGGATAAACCGGCCCCAGCGCGACATAGGCAGGTCCGAAGGACAGGGCACGCTCCAGCTCGCTCTCGTCATGGGTCGACAAGCCAAAACGCACGCCTTTACGGCGTAGCGCGGCAAAGTCGGCACTGTCCATGTCTTCCTGCCCCAAGTGGACAAAGTTGCAGTTCAGATCCAGCGCCGCCTGCCAGAAGTCATTCACCACCAGCTGTGCGTCATGCACTGCACAGAAGTCGCGGGCGCGGGCGATCTGGCGGCGCACTTCGGCCTCAGGCTCATCCTTGATGCGCAGCTGCACCAGTTTGGCCCCATGGGGCACCAGCAGCTCCAGCCGGCCGACGTGGCCCGTGATCAGGTAAAACCGTTCCATCATGCAAACTCCGCCAAGCCGAGAACAGGGGTCGAGGGCACTGCCATGTCGCGCCGCTCCATCGGGTCGGCCTCATATCCCGCGCGCCCGGCCTCAATTGCCTGCGCCATGGCCGCAGCCATCCGGGCCGGGTCGCCGGCCTTGGCAACGGCGGTATTCAGCAGCACCGCGTCCATGCCCAGCTCCATCGCTTGCGCGGCATCCGAGGGCCGCCCGATGCCGGCATCGACAATCAGCGGCACTTCCGGGAAATGCGCCCGCATCGCCCTGAGCGCATCCGGGTTGCGCATTCCCTGGCCGGAGCCGATCGGCGCCCCCCAGGGCATCAGCAGCTCGCATCCGGCCTCCAGCAGCTTCTCGCCGACCACCAGATCGTCAGTGGTGTAGGGGAAGACCTGAAAGCCGTCTGCACAAAGGACGCGCGCCGCCTCGACCAGCCCGAACACATCCGGCTGCAGCGTGTCCGAATGGCCGATCACCTCCAGCTTGATCCAAGGCGTGCCGAACAGATCCCGCGCCATATGGGCGGTGGTCACCGCCTCCTGCACGGAATGGCAGCCTGCGGTATTGGGCAGGATCCTGCAGCCGGTCTCGCGCAGGCCGTCCCAGAAGCCGGCGCCGGAGCCGTCAGTGCTTTCCCGGCGCAAGCTGACGGTGATGATCCCGGTGCCGCTGGATTTCACCGCCGCCGCCAGAATGGCAGGCGATGGGTATTGCGCCGTGCCCAGGAGCAGGCGGGAGCTGATTTCTGTTCCGTAGAATTGCATCTCAGCCTCCTTGCATCGGGGCGAGCACTTCCAGTCTGTCGCCTTCGGTCAGCTGGACCGCTTCGCGGTTGCCGCGGGCGACGAAAGTGCCGTTCAGTGCAGTCGCCACGGACGAGCAGGCAAAGCCCAGCTCGTGCAGCGCCGCTTTCAGGTCGGTTGCGGATATCTCATGCGGTTTGGCGTTCACGATGATTTTCATCCGATGTCTCCGGTAACAGTTGATCCGCGGCCTGCTGTGCCATCGCGGGCGCCAGCAGAAAACCGTGGCGGTAAAGCCCGTTCAGGTAGAGCGTGCCGTCCTGTTCGGTCAGCCGCGGCAGGTTGTCGGGATAGGCCGGGCGCAGCCCTGCGCCGGTCTCCACCACACTGGCCTCTGCAAAGGCGGGATGCAGGGTAAAGGCGGCATTCAGCAGCTCACTGAGTGATCGCAGGCTGATGGCCCGGACCGAGCTGCTCTCGATCATGGTGCCGCCGATCATGAAATGCCCGTCCCCGCGGGGAACAAGGTACAGCGGCATCCGCGGATGCAAGAGACGCAGGGTGCGGCTGATCTCCACCTCAGGGCACTGCAGGACAGCCATCTCGCCGCGCACCGGGCGCAGGCCGGGCAGGGGTGCCGCCATGCCGGTGCAGTCCAGTGTGACACCCGCCGGGGCAGGGGTGCCATAGCGGATCTCACTCCCCGTTTCTTGCACCTTGGCACTCAGGTCGCGCAAGGCGCGCCGCGGGTCCAGGTGCGCCTCGCCGTCAAAGAACAGCCCCTGCGCGAACCGCCCCGCCAGCACCGGTTCCAGCGCCGCGATCTCCGCCCCCTCGACGCTGCGATGGCCCGTGGTGCGGCGGGCAAAGCGGCTGAGCTCTGCCCGGTCGCGGGGTGGCGCCACCACCAGCGTGCCGCGCCTGTGGACCGGGGTGACCCTGGCCCACCAGTCGAAGGCGCGGCTGCCGAGGGTGATCACTTGCTCCTCGGCGCTTTCGCGTTCGCACCAGGGCGCCAGCATGCCGCCGGCAAAACGCGCGACGCTGCTGTCCCCGGGCGCTTTCCCCCGTTCATAGACAGTGACCCGCGCCCCGCGCTGCGCCAGCTCATAGGCGCAGGCGAGGCCGGCAAGGCCCGCGCCTGCAATGGTGATCATTCCGCCGGTTCCGTCTTGGCCGCGGCGGCCTCGGCGGCAGGCACATACAGCTCGCCGCCCTCACGGAACTTGGCGGCCATCGCCTCCATGCCTTCCTTCTGCGCCTCGGCACGGATGTCGTGGCTGATCCGCATCGAACAGAACTTCGGCCCGCACATGGAGCAGAAATGGGCGACCTTATGGGCTTCCTTGGGCAGAGTCTGGTCGTGGAACTCCCGCGCGGTGTCGGGGTCCAGAGACAGGTTGAACTGATCCTCCCAGCGGAATTCGAACCGGGCGCGGCTCAGCGCATCGTCGCGGCGCTGTGCGCCCGGCAGACCCTTGGCCAGATCCGCCGCATGGGCCGCGATCTTATAGGTGATGACCCCGGTTTTCACGTCGTCGCGGTCTGGCAGCCCAAGGTGTTCCTTGGGCGTCACGTAGCACAGCATCGCGCAGCCGAACCAGCCGATCATCGCCGCCCCGATGCCGCTGGTGATATGGTCATAACCCGGTGCGATGTCGGTGGTCAGCGGGCCAAGCGTGTAAAACGGCGCCTCGTGGCAGCACTCCAGCTGCTTGTCCATGTTTTCCTTGATCTTGTGCATGGCAACATGGCCCGGCCCCTCGATCATCACCTGGCAATCCTTGGCCCAGGCGATCTTGGTCAGCTCGCCCAGGGTTTCCAGCTCGGCAAACTGCGCCTCGTCGTTGGCATCCGCAATCGAGCCGGGGCGCAGCCCATCACCCAGCGAGAAACTCACATCGTACTGGCGGCAGATGTCGCAGATTTCCTCGAAATGCTCGTACAGGAACGACTCCTTGTGGTGATGCAGGCACCATTTGGCCATGATCGAGCCGCCGCGCGACACGATCCCAGTCACCCGCTCCACCGTCATCGGCACCATGTGCAGCCGCACGCCCGCATGGATGGTGAAGTAATCGACGCCCTGTTCCGCCTGTTCGATCAGCGTGTCGCGGAACACTTCCCAGGTCAGGTCCTCGGCAATACCGTTGACCTTTTCCAGCGCCTGATAGATCGGCACGGTGCCGATCGGCACGGGGCTGTTGCGCACGATCCACTCGCGGGTGTTGTGAATGTTGCGGCCGGTCGACAGGTCCATCACCGTGTCGGCGCCCCAGCGGATCGACCAGACCAGCTTGTCGACTTCTTCCTCCATCGAAGAGGTGACGGCGGAGGTGCCCATATTGGCGTTGATCTTGACCAGGAAGTTGCGGCCGATGATCATCGGTTCGATTTCCGGGTGGTTGATGTTGGCCGGGATGATGGCGCGGCCGGCGGCGATTTCCGAGCGCACAAACTCCGGGGTCACGTAGTCGGGGATATTGGCGCCGAAATCATTGCCGTCGCGGGTGCCGTGGCAGGGCGACAGCTCGCGCAGCTGGTTTTCGCGGATCGCGACGTATTCCATCTCGGCGGTGATGATGCCGGCGCGGGCATAGGCCAGCTGGGTCGGCGCCGCGCCATCCTTGCCGCGCAGCGGCGCGGGTTTCACGGGAAACTCCGGCACCAGCCGGTCCCCCGCGACAAAGCCGTTGTCCTCGGGTTTCACGTCGCGGCCCTGGTATGCTTCGACATCGCCGCGGGCTTCGATCCACTGGCGGCGCAGTTGCGGCAAGCCCTGGCGGATATCGGTCAGCACGTCCGGGTCGGTATAGGGGCCGGAACTGTCATAGACCGGCAGCGGCGCTTCGCCCGCGGTGGGGTGGGTGGAGATTTCCCGCATCGGCACGCGGATGTCCTGGTGGACCTCGCCATTGACGTAGATCTTGCGCGACGCAGGCAAGGCGCCCGTGGTGATCTTGGGGTTGGGGACGTTCATTTTGGTGCTCCTCAAAGCCGAAAACTCAGAAAAGACACCAGATGAGGTGTGGCTTGGGAAACCGGCAGGCGAGGAGGCCTGCTTTACCGGAGTGCGCCCGTTTCAAACGGCTGTCCCCGCGGGGACAGGGGGCCAAAAGGCGCGTCCTTGCTTCCTACGCCAGTATCAACTGGGTCAGGTTCAAAGGGTCGCGCCGCCGGTTCGGGTTGCCCCGCACCTAAACGCCTCTCAGTCCCCTTGGCGGGACTCCCCTGCGTGGCTTTAGGGGTAGGGGAGGCGCAGGGGGCGCGTCAACCGGAATCTTTGTAGATTATTTTTATTTATTAAAATCAGAGAGTTGAGTTGTGTGTTTGGCGAAATGCGGGGCAAATCGCTGCGGCGCGGCTTTGATGCTTGATCGCGGGTCATGAAATTATCTATAAAACCTGGCAACGCCATCCGCGCATGGCCAACAGGTATACGAGAACAGGAGACAGCATGCTGGACGCTGCACCCATCCGCACCGACTGGACCCGCGAAGAAGCGGAAGCGATTTACAACACGCCCTTTATGGATTTGCTGTTTCAGGCGCACACGGTGCACCGGCAGTATTTCGACCCCAATCAGGTGCAGAAATCCAAACTCCTCAGCATCAAGACCGGCGGCTGCGCCGAGGACTGCGCCTATTGCTCGCAGTCGGCGCGCAACGGTGCGCAGCTGTCGGCCTCCAAACTGATCGAGGTTCAGCGCGTGATCGCCGAGGCGAAGAAGGCCAAGGAAGGCGGCGCGACACGCTATTGCATGGGCGCCGCCTGGCGCTCGCCCAAGGACCGCGACATGGCCGCACTCGAAGCGATGGTACAGGGCGTCAAGGACCTAGGCATGGAGACCTGCATGACCCTGGGCATGCTGGACGAGGATCAGGTGTTCCGCCTGCGCGATGCCGGGCTGGATTACTACAACCACAACATCGACACCTCCGAGCGTTATTACTCCGAAATCATTACCACCCGCACCTTCGCGGACCGGATCGACACCCTGAACCGGGTGCGCGAGGCGGGTATCAAAGTGTGCTCCGGCGGTATCGTCGGCATGGGTGAGCAGCAGCTGGACCGCATCGACATGATGCTGGCGCTGGCAACGCTGGAAGCGCATCCCGACTCGGTGCCGGTCAACATGCTGATCCCGATCGCCGACACGCCGCTGGCCGATGTGGAAAAGCTGGACCCGATCGAATTTGTCCGCTCGGTGGCGCTGGCCCGCATCCTGATGCCGAAATCCCACGTGCGCCTGTCCGCAGGCCGCACCGATATGTCGGACGAAATGCAGGCGATGTGCTTCTTTGCCGGTGCCAATTCGATCTTTGTCGGCGACACGCTGCTGACCGCTGACAACCCGGAAGAGGACAAGGACCAGCAGCTGTTCGACCGTCTGGGCATCACCGCAATGGCGGTGGGATGTGACGGCAGCCGCTGATGGCGGGCGCCTTCCCGAGGCATGAAAAGTCGCTGGAAGCGCTGCGCAGCCGCGGGCGCTACCGGCAGCTGATGCCGCGGGACGGGCATGACTTTGCTTCCAACGACTACCTCGGCCTGGCGGGCAGCGACGTGCTGCGCGTGGCCGCCGCCGATGCGCTGTCGCGCGGCGTGCCGGTGGGCGCGGGCGGCGCGCGCCTGCTGCGCGGCAATGACGCCGAACACCAGCGGCTGGAGGCTGAGGCAGCGGCGTTTTTCGGCACCGAGGCGGCGCTGTTCATGGGCGGCGGCTTCACCGCCAATCAGGCGATCTTCTCGACCCTGCCGCAGCAGGGCGATCTGGTGCTTTATGATGCGCTGATCCATGCCAGCACCCATGACG